>JAQGNR010000127.1 GCA_028291765.1 Herbaspirillum sp. | reverse complement strand
GAACATCGCGATGAACGCGCCCTGGATCGAACCGAATTGCTGATTCAGCTTGCCGGCAATCGCTGATGCACTCAGATCCTTGCTGGTACGTTGGTCGAACGGTTTCAATGTGGTGAACACGATGCCGGAATTCGGCGCATTCACGAAACCATTGATCGACAGGCCAGGGAAGGCCACCGCGGATTCAACACCCGGCGTCTTCAATGCGATATCCGACATTTGACGAATCACATCTTCAGTACGATCCAGCGAAGCGGCATCCGGCAATTGCGCAAAGCCAACCAGATATTGCTTGTCCTGCGCCGGCACGAAACCGGTCGGCACACGATGGAACAGCAGCACGGTGGTACCCAGCAACAGCGCATACACCACCAGCGCCATGCTCTTGCGTTTCAAGATCGATGTCACGCCGCCGCCGTAAGAATGGGAGCCGCGATGGAATACCTTGTTGAAGCGCACAAAGAACCAGCCGAACAATTTGTCGATCAGCAGTTGGAATTTATCTTTCGGTGCGCCGTGACTCTTGAGCAACAAGGCTGCCAGAGCAGGCGACAAGGTCAGCGAATTGAAGGCCGAGATAACGGTCGAAATCGCAATGGTCAGCGCGAACTGCTTGAAGAACTGACCAGTCAGGCCGCTCACGAATGCCAATGGCACGAACACGGCGGACAAGGTCAGTGCGATCGCCACGATCGGACCGGACACTTCGCGCATTGCCTTGTAAGTCGCTTCCTTGGCCGTCAGGCCGCCTTCGATATTACGCTCGACGTTTTCCACCACCACAATCGCATCGTCGACCACAATCCCGATCGCCAGCACCAGTCCGAACAAGCTCAACGCATTGATCGAAAAACCGAAGCCCAGCATCACCGCAAACGTCCCGATCACCGATACCGGCACTGCCAGCAAAGGAATGATCGATGCGCGCCAGGTTTGCAGGAAGATAATCACCACGATCACCACCAGCAGAATCGCTTCCAGCAATGTATGCACCACCGCTTCAATCGACGCCCGCACGAACTGGGTCGGGTCGTAGACGATTTTGTAATCGACGCCGTCCGGCATATCTTTCTTCAGCTCGGCCATGGTCTTGCGCACGTTATCCGAGATTTGCAGCGCATTCGAACCGGGCGCCTGGAAAATCGGTATCGCGACGGCCTGCTTGTTATCGAGCAGCGAGCGCAAGGAATATTCGCTGGCGCCCAGTTCAATGCGCGCCACATCTTTCAGATACGTGACCACGCCATCCGGCGAAGTACGCACCACGATGTTGCCGAACTCTTCTTCACTGGCCAGACGGCCGCGTGCGTTGACCGAAATCTGGTAATCGACGCCCGGCACCGCCGGCGAGGCGCCGATCACACCGGCGGCGACATCGACGTTTTGCGCACGGATCGCAGCCACCACATCGGACGCAGCCAGACCGCGTTCAGCGACCTTGCGCGGATCGAGCCAGACACGCATCGCATAATCGCCGGAACCGAACAATTGCACATCGCCGATACCGGGCAGACGCGCCAGCGAATCCTTCACATTGAGCACTGCGTAATTGCGCAGATACGCCATGTCGTAGCGATTGTTGGGCGACAGTAAATGCACCACCATCGTCAGATCGGGTGAGCTCTTGGTGGTGGTCACACCCAGTCGTTGCACCACATCGGGCAAGCGCGGCAACGATTGATTGACGCGGTTCTGCACCAGTTGCTGCGCCTGATCGGGCGAGACGCCGAGCTTGAAGGTGACCGTCAAGGTCATCAAGCCATCGGAGGTTGCTTGCGACTGCATATACAGCATGCCTTCGACGCCGTTGATCTGTTCTTCAATCGGCGTGGCGACCGTTTCCGCGATGGTTTGCGGATTGGCGCCCGGATATTGCGCCTTGACGATCACCGATGGCGGAATCACTTCCGGGTATTCGGAAATCGGCAATTGCAGCATCGCGATCAGGCCGGCGATCAGAATGATCGACGACAGTACCCCGGCGAAGATCGGTCGATCGATAAAAAATTTTGAGATATTCATTTTGATTTATTTACTTGGCGTTAAGGGACGCATGGTACGAGGACGCATGGTACGAGGACGCATGGTGCGAGGCCGCATGGAATAGGGACGAATCAGGCCCGCTCATACAGGCGTAGCAGGCGAAGTTTGCGGGCCCATCGGCACTGCTACCGGCGTAACGGTATCGTTAGGGCGGATGCGCTGCAGACCATTCACCACGATTTTTTCGTCTTTCTTCAGGCCGGCGCGCACGATGCGCAGGCCATCGACCATCGGTCCCAGCTTGATGGCGCGATAGGTCGCCTTGTTGTCGCTGCCGACCACCATGACGTATTTTTTATCCTGATCGGTGCCGACGGCTTTGTCGTCGATCAACACCGCCTCTTCGGCAGCAGCGCCGCCGGTGCGCACGCGGGCATACATGCCCGGCGTCAACGCGCCGTTGACGTTATCGAACACAGCGCGCACGCGAATCGTGCCGGAACCGGTATTGAGGCGGTTATCGAACGATTTGATCTTGCCCTGGCGTGGATAGCCGTCTTCGTTGGTCAGACCGATGGACACCGGAATATGCGCGATGCCGCTATTGCCGACCGCGCCGTTGCCGGCGTAGCGCAGATAAGTGGATTCATCGACTTCAAAATCGACGTAGACCGGCGACACCGACACCAAGGTGGCCAGCACAGGCGCGGTAGCACCCGCTGCGATCACGTTGCCGGCCGTGATTTCGGCGCGCGATACGCGGCCCGATACGGGCGCAGTAATCGCCGTGTATTGCAGATTCAGACGCGCCGTCAATCTGGCGGCATTGGCTGCCTGCAGACTGGCGTTGGCTTCGACCAGCGTGTTTTCGCGTTGATCCAGTTCGCGTTGCGCTACGGCGTGCTCTTCAAGCAGGCGGCGGGTGCGGGCGAGTTCGGTGGTCGACAAGGCAAGAGTTGCCTGGGCGCCGGCGACGGCGGCATCGGCACGCGCCAGTTCAGCCTGATAGGGGCGCGGATCGATGGTAAACAGCAGATCGCCCTTCTTGACCAATTGCCCTTCCTGGAAATGCACCGAATCGATGGCGCCTGCTACGCGCGGACGAATCTCAACCCGATCGACGGCATCCACCCGGCCGGAAAAGTCATCCCATTCCGTCACCGATTTCTCCAGCACGGCGGCGACCGACACCGATGCCGGCGCAGGTGCGGCCATCGCCGGTTTAGCTGCGCGGCTGCTCAGGGTGAAGGCGGCAACAGCGCCGAGAAGCAAGATACCGACGGCGATCGTTATTGCTGTATGTGAGGGGGTAGAAGTTTTCATGATGGTTCCCGTGTTTTGAATAATTGAAATAAGTACTGAAATAACTGCTGAAATAAGGCGCTAGAAAAATGGCTGCAAGAAGACGGCTGCAAAAAAAAAAGTAAAAGAATCCCCGCACGGCTGGTGCACTGCACGAGCCGCGATTTTCTATTTAAGTGTTGGATAAAACTGCTGCTTAGTTGCTGCTTAGTTGCTGACTTCGGTTAGCACCACCGCGTGAAGGCCATCAGGCCGTTTGAACAATGCGCGACCACCAACGCGCGCCCGGTTAATTCTCTGTAGCAAACTGCATAACGGTTTCCATCATCGCCGCAAATTGCGCATGTTCCGCCTGCGCCAGATTGCCGCCGCCATCGAAACGGCGTACTTGCACCGGCACGCCGGCAGCAATCAGCTTGGCGGCATATTGTTCTGCCTCATCGCGCAACGGATCGCGCTCGGCGGTAATCACCAATGCCGCAGGCAGCCCGCCAAGACGGCGCGAATTAAGCGGCGACGCATACGGATGCATCGCATCGCCGGCCGCCGGCAGATAATCGGCCCAACCCTGGCGGCAAGGACAATCGCCGGCGGCGCGCATCGATGGCGTGGTCTGAAACGGATCCAACATCGGCGTAATCAACAACTGTGCCTTCAATACCGGGCCGTTCGGCGTTGCGCGATCGCGCGCCATCAAAGCCACCGCCGCCGCCAGATTGCCGCCGGCCTGATCGCCGGCCACAATCACGCGCGTTGCGTCGGCGCCGATCGAGGCCGCTTGGCGCCAGGCCCATTGCAACGCTTCATACGCCAACTCCACAGTGCGCGGAAAATGCAGCGCCGGCGCCAGCGGATAATCGACACAGGCCACCACCGCCTGCGCGGCCAGCGTTTGCGCCAAGCTGTCGGCATCGGCCACTGAACCGCAATTAAACAGGCCGCCATGGAAATACAGGATCAGCGGCAGCGCCGCCGATTTCGCGCGCTTGCCGAAAATCCGCAAAGTGACGGTCGCGCCGTTTTCCCGATCCGAAAACCGCGCAAAGTCCGGTACTGCAAATGCCTTCGATGAAATCATGAGCGCACCCGGCTTATGGCGCCGGCGCGGTCATGGTCGCCGCAATATCACCCAGCGACTCAGTGGCGCGCGCTGAAATATTGCCGCCACTCATGGCGCTTTCATAAATCAGATCCACCACCGGCGCGTGATGCAATACGGCAACAATGGCAAAAGCGCCGGCAGCGGCAACGGTTACTTCAATCAAATGCGATTTCATTTGTAACTCCCTGCTTCAATTGTGTTGTGATGTAAGAAGTATAGTTATCGCCGAATCAAAGATAAATTAGGCAATGTCGGAATCACTGTCAATAAATCCGGGACAATCCCTATACCCGATACAAGCCGGAATTTGCGCCTTTTCATTCGACAGAGAAGTGAAAACAGCGCTTTTTCGACTGCCGCCGACACTTCCCGGCAGCACCCTCCAACACAATTAAATAGCGATTACTACGAATTAAAGTGGACTTTATAGCGCTTGTTTTCTGGTGTCAAGGAGTTTAATATCGATCGCTATGAAAACCACACCACAAGCTCCATCTTCGGCTGCATCTGGCGTTGACTCTACCGATCTGCCGCGCAAAAAACCCGGCAGGCCACTATCGTTCGACCGCGAATTGGCGCTGGAACAGGCCATGCTGGTGTTCTGGCAATACGGCTACGACACCACATCGCTGAACGATCTGACCACAGCCATGGGTATTACACCGCCCAGCCTGTACGGCGCTTTTGGCGATAAGGAAAAATTGTTTCTGGAAGCAGTGCGGCTCTATACCGAAAAGCATGAGGACAAAACATCGCGCATCCTGGCCGACGCGCCGACCGCGCGGGAAGCGGTCAAACAATTACTGGAAAGTGTCGCCATCGAGCACACTTGTCCGCAACATCCGCCGGGCTGCATGATGGAAACCGTGGTCACCAATTGCACCGTCGCCTCGACCCATTTACAGACCGTTCTGGCTGAGATGAAAGAGCGCAGAAAACAGCGTTTCGCGGCCCGCATCCAGCGCGGCATCGACGCCGGCGAATTACCGCCCGGCGTCAGCGCTGAAACCCTTTCCGATTTTTATATCACCATATTGAACGGCATGACCGGACAGGCCCGCGATAAGGCCAGCTGTGCGCAATTGCAAAGCGTCGTGGCGATGGCCATGAATGCATGGCCGCAGCAGGATTGATACGGTATTCTTGAATTTTGCCTCCAAGGTGATCCTTCCTTCGATACGCTTCGCTACTCGGGACGAATGGGGGTTTTCTAAAATTTTCACAAACCCCCGTTCGTCCTGAGTAGCGCAAAGCCCGTGTTTTTCCGACCGTCCTGAGTAGCGAAGCGTATCGAAGGAAGGATCACCTCAACAGGTAAAACTTAAAGGAAAAGTGCCCACGCGTTCAAACCTTGCAATATCCCATTCGCAATTGCCAATCGGCTAAAATCCGCAGCGCGCACTATTTCCCCTTACCGGACAATCACATGGATCGCTTCGACACAATGCTGGCATTTACCCGCGTGGTGGAATTGAGCAGTTTTACCAAAGCCGCGGTCTCGCTGAATTTGCCGAAAGCGACAGTATCTTCACAAGTGCTGACACTGGAAAAGCGTCTGCGGGTCAAGCTGCTGCATCGAACCACGCGCCATGTCAGCGTCACCGCGGACGGCGCGGCCTACTATGAGCGGGCCATACGGCTGCTGAACGAATTGGACGAAACCGAAGCCTCGATCAGCAATGCCACCACCACGCCCAAAGGCCGTCTGCGCGTGGATGTGCCGGGTTCGATAGGACGCCGCATCCTGATCCCGGCGCTGGCGGCTTTCTTCACCCGCTATCCGGAAATCGAACTGGAAGTCGGCTGCACCGACCGGCCGGTCGATCTGCTGCATGAAGGCATCGATTGTGTGATCCGCGGCGGCCAGGTACTGGATGAGTCACTGGTGGCGCGACGGCTGGGCGACATGCCGCTGGTCACCTGCGCCAGTCCGGCATATATCGAAAAACACGGCATGCCGGCATCAATCGCAGAGATGGAACGGCACACGCTGGTGCACATGTTCTCATCGAAAACCGGTAAGAATTTTACCTTCGATTTTTTAATGGACGGCCTCAATGTGCCGGTTCTGGGCCGTCAGCAGGTTGCCTTCAACGATCTGGAAGCCTGCGTATCGGCGGCGGTGGCCGGATTAGGCATCGTACAAATGCCACTGTTCATGGCAACCGCGGAAATAGCGGAAGGCACGTTAGTGCGCATATTGCCGGAAGTCGACATAGAAACGGTGCCGCTGCATATTCTGTATTTGCAGAACCGCCATCTATCGACCAAGGTCAGGGCATTTGTCGAATGGGTTGCCGAACTGATGGCGTCGGGCGGCTATATGGTCCCGAGGATCCCGAGCGTCGCCCCCCGCGCTCCCGGCATGCGCGAAGAACGCGACCTGCCTTAAGGCCATAACGACCGCGCGGTTCAGATAAGAAAATTTAAATTTTGGGGTGATCCTTCGATACGTCCTGCGGCCTACTCATGACGAACGGGGTTTCAAGTGCATGGCCTGCGGCGACCCACGCATTGATGCCGCCGCTGAGCGGGCGCACCTTGCTGTAGCCGCGCGCCATCAATTGCTTGGCCACCAGCGCCGCCGAAGCTTCATTCGGGCAAGCGCAGTACACGATAATTTCGCTATCGACAGCCGCGGCCAACTCGAAACTGCCAATATCTTTAGTATATACAGTGGTTGCGCCCGGAATGCGGCCTTCCTGGTGTTGCGCCAACGGGGAACGCACATCGACGATGGTCGGCTCCAGACCGTCCTCAAACAGTTGATGCAGTTCTGCCACCGAAATGCGCGCCATGCGCAAGGAGGCCATGAAACGTTTGCGCTGCCACCATTTACGCGCAATGAAAATCAGAAAGCCGCCACCGACAAGCAATAAACCCCATTCACCCAATTCTTGCAGTACCGCCAGCAAAGCATCGACACCGTCGCTGAACAAGGTCCCCAGAAAAATGCCCAGGCCGGCCCAGATCAGCGCACCCGCCGCGTCGAAAATCACGAAGCTTAGGGAGCGGGTGCCGATAGCGCCGGCCAGCGCGCTGGCGACCGAAGCAAAGCCGGGAATGAATTTGGCGATCAGCAGCGACGGCGCGCCGTAGCGGGTATAAGACGTTTCGGTTTGACGAACGCAGGAATCGGGCGAGAGGGAAATGCGGCACAGCAGCGCCAACACCCGGCGGCCATAGCGCCGGCCCAGCTGAAACCAGAGATAATCGGCGAGCACTGCGGCCACCACCGCAGTGAGCAATAGCAAGAACACCGAATACTGGCCGCGATAGGCCAGCGCGCCGGTAATAATCAACGTGGGATACGCGGGCAGGGGGGCACCCAATTGTTCCAGCAAGACATTGGCAAACACCAGCAGCAGCCCGTATTGCTCAATCAGCTGGAACAGATAGGTCATGACAAGCGCGCGCTCATCGGCGCGTCCTTAAAAGTTTTCGGTATCGGGCGCGGCCATCAAATGGCCCAATTTGCTGGCTTTGGTATTCAGGTAATGATCATTATGGGGATTGCGATTGACCAGCAATGCCATGCGCTCAACGACCTCGATGCCGAGTTTTTCCAGCGCGGCGACCTTGCGCGGATTATTGGTCATCAAGCGCACCTTGCGGATACCGAAATGACTGAACATCGACCGGAATCCATCATAAGTGCGCAAATCGTCGGCGAAACCCAGGCGCCGGTTGGCTTCCACGGTATCGGCGCCGGCATCCTGCAGGCGATAGGCGTGCAATTTATTGATCAGCCCGATGCCGCGGCCTTCCTGGCGCAGATAAAACACCACGCCACGCCCTTCGGCTGCGATTTTCTGCAGCGAAGCTTCCAGCTGCGCGCCGCAATCGCAACGCTGACTGAATAAGGCATCGCCGGTCAGGCATTCGGAATGCAGCCGCGCCAGCACCACGCCACCGTCATCGATCGCGCCCAGCGTCATGGCCAGATGCTCCTTGCCGGAAATCTGATCGACAAACGCGTGCAATTGAAATGTCGCCCATGGGGTCGGCAAATCGCAAGTGGTCACGTATTCCAGAGGATATTCGCCGGATAAGACGGGCTGGACATGTGGACTGGACAACATCACTTACCTCAAAATAGAAAAAAGTTCACACCATCTGTGTTGCCAGTTGATCCTTCGCGTCGGGACTACTACACCCAGACGCGAAGAAAAGCCCCCCGTTTTGAAGGAAGGCCTATAGATCAAAGCGTAATGCAGGATACTACGGACTGGTAGATCATGCAGGCAGTAGCTCAGCCACAGTGCTGCGGGTCTGGGCCACCGCCCGATTGACCGCCTCTTCACCCATCCCCAGACCTTCGGTATGCACAAATGTGATATCGCTCAGGCCGAGGAAGCCCAGCACCGCGCGCAAATAGGTTTCGTGGAAATCCATGCTCACCGCTGGGCCGTGACTATACACACCGCCACGCGCGGTGAATACATAGACTTTCTTGCCTTGCAACAGGCCGACCGGACCTTTTTCCGTATATTTGAACGTCACGCCGGCACGCGCAACGTGATCGATCCAGGCCTTGAAACCCGAGCTGATCGAAAAGTTATACATCGGCGCGCCGATCACGATGCTATCTGCCGCCTGAACTTCGGCAATCAATGTATCGGACAATTCCAGGGCTTGATTCTGTGCCGGCGAGCGCTTGTCGGCCGGTGTAAAAAATGCGCCCATGGTGGCTTCATCCAGATGCGGAACCGGTTGGCCGGCCAGATCGCGCTCGATCACGACATCCTTGCCCTGGGCCGCCAATTTGCCGAGAAACTCGCCGCTCAATGTGCGCGAGTGGGAACCGCTGCTGCGAATGCTGGTGTTCAAATGAAGAATTGTGCTCATGTGGAAACCTTTAAAAAAATTGAATGTGAATGCCGTGGCGGCAACGATGCTGCTGTGCTGTTTTTACTACGCGCTTACTTGATTTTTGAACGGACAGCGGCATCGCGGCCGGTCCGTTCCCATGCATCTACCAAAACTAACGCGGCAGATCGAACAGTAAAACCTCTACTGCTTCAGCCTGAGCCAACGTGATCCGGCTTTCGTCCGATATTCTCAAAGCATCGCCGCTATGCAAGGTCACGCCGTTGACTTGGACACTGCCCCGTACCACGTGGACATAACCCAGCCGTCCCGGCGCCAGCGCATGTTCGACTGCATCGGCGCCATTCAATATCGACGCATAAATCGATGCATCCTGATGAATCTGCACCGAACCGTCATGACCGTCCGGCGAAGCGATCAAGCGCAAACGGCCGGTTTTCGAGGCGGCATCGAAATGCGTTTCGGCATAACTGGATGGAATGCCGGTCACATTCGGCTCGATCCAGATTTGCAGGAAATGCACTTCTTCCGTGGCCGAATGATTGAATTCGCTATGCCGCACGCCGGTGCCGGCGCTCATGCGCTGCACATCGCCGTAATGCAATACCGAACCGGTACCCATGCTGTCCTTGTGTTCCAGTGCGCCATCGATCACATAGGAAATAATTTCCATATCCTTATGGCCATGGGTGCCGAAGCCCATGCTTGGCGCAACGCGATCTTCATTGATCACGCGCAGCGGACCGAAACCCATATGCTGCGGATCGTAATACTCGGCGAATGAAAAACTATGTTTCGATTTGAGCCAGCCGTGATCGCCGGTTCCTCGGGTCTGACTTGCGCGAATTTGCAACATTTTCGATTCCTTTCCAGCCGCAGACTGCCATTTTCGCTTCAGGGCAGGGCGGATATGCAATAATTTCGAACTTGTTTTTAATTCCATCGTTGGCGTTGCTACGCCTAAGATTGGATTGCTACATTTGATAAGCTGCAGTATGCACGTTGCAAAAACAAAAGAAAAACGGATAATTTACCGCTCTATCATCGAAAAAATCGAACATGAAAAATGTTTAAAATCAGCCTAGACGCTCTGCAAATCCTGGATGCCATCGACCGGCGCGGTTCGTTTTCAGCCGCCGGCGCGGAATTATTCCGGGTGCCATCGACTATTTCCTATACCGTTTCCAAGCTGGAGCAGGATCTCGGCGTGCTGGTATTCGACCGTCTGGGGCCGAAGGTCAAATTGACGCCGGCCGGTGAAGAGCTGCTCAAGGAAGGCCGCTATCTGCTCAAAGCGGCGCAAGATCTGGAACATCGGGTACGCCGGGTCGCTTCCGGCTGGGAAACCGAATTATCGATCGACCTGGAACTGCTGTTCGAATCGATCGCACTGAAAGATGATATCGAGGCATTTTATAAAGTCGCCGATCGCACCCGGCTGCGCTTCGGCCAGGGTGCGTTGGCCGGCACTTGGGAAGCGCTGCTGGACCGCCGCACCGATCTCTTGGTCGGCGCCGTAGGCGACGGGCCGCCGGGCGGCGGCTATAGCTCGATCGCAATGGGGATTATTCCGTTTGTGTTTGCAGTGGCCCCGACCCACCCGCTGGCCGCTATCGACAGACCGTTGGGCAAGGCCGAACTGCTCGGTCATCGCGCCATTGTGGTGGCCGATTCTGCACGCAAAGTACCGGCGCGCACGGTCGGACTCCTGTTCGGCCAGGATGCGCTGACCGTGCACGACATGCACAGCAAATATGCAATGCAACTGGCCGGCCTCGGCTTCGGCCATCTGCCGGAACCTTACGCCCGCAGCGCGCTGGCGTCCGGTCAACTGATCCAAAAACAGACCGTCGAGCAAATCCCCAACGACACCCTATATCTGGCTTGGCGTCATGGCGATGAGGGCGCCGCGCTGAAGTGGTGGGTAGAGCGCCTCAGCCGACCTGGCACGCTGGAACGGCTATGCCAATCCATGCCGGGCATGACGCCGCCACGCCCAGAAAAACGTAGCAGTTAGACGACATTTCGGCGGATTTATCATAAATATTGCCCAGGAACACGCACATCGGGCTGTGCCCTCTTATGATTCGGCACTGGAAACTTGAAAACATGCCGGACGGCAAAAGCTGCCGGACGGGGGGTCTCTGTCATTGATGGGCCGAGGATGCAAAAAGTAGTCAAAATACTAAGGGCGCCGCTGGTCCTGATACTGGGACTGTGCGTCACTGCGATTCTATTTTCCGGCACCAAGCGGCTGGAAGACGAGAAGGTCGCGCTGGCTTTCGAGCAACGCGCTGAATTAAGCATCTCGACCGTGCGGCGCGGCATGAACGAGGCGGTGCAGGTGTTGACCGTCATCAATCAACTGTTTGTATCCGTCGATGACGTCACGCGTGAGCAATTCCGCACCTTTACGGCGCCGTTGTGGCGACGTTATCCCTACATCCAGGCCTTCAATGTCCATCGCTTTTTGCCGCAGGCCGGACGCGAGGCTTACGAACAGTCGATGAGCCGCCTGTTCAACCGTCCCAATTTCAAAATCTCCGACGGCAGCGGCTCCATATCATCGGCGCCGATCAAGGATCATTACTACATCGTCGATTATCTGGAGCCGCTGCAAGGTAATGAAGCCGCCCTCGGTCTGGATGTATCGAACCATCAGGCCGTCATGAATGCGCTCATGCACGCCGTCTATACCAATATCCCCGCCTCCACCGATCTGATGAAGCTGGCGCAGGTCGCGGACGATCACAACTTTCTGGTCGTCATGCCGCTCTATCGCCCAGGCACCGATATCAACAATTCCGAAGCCCGCTACAAAGGCGTGATCGGCGATACGGCAGCGGTCTTTCGCGCCGGCAATCTACTGCAAAAAACGCTCTCCGCAGCCAATCTGCTGAGCGTGCCCGATACCATCATCAATGTCTACAGCGTCTGTCCGGTGCGCGAGCGCATTCTGCTCTTTCACAATGACAATACGCCGGCGCCGAACGTCTTCCTGCAATGGCTGCCGGCCTGGCTGGCCTATGAGAAACCGCATGCCAGCACGCGCACGCTGCCCATCGCCACGCAGAACTGGGTAATTGTGGTGTCCTCCACGCCGACGCCGTTCACGCAAAATCATCTCAGTTCCCTGTTGGTGCTGATCGCCGGCGTGCTGTTCACACTGATGGCGGCGGCTTATTCGCACACGCTGGCGCTGCGTTCGCGCCGGGTGCAAATGCTGGTCGAAGAAAAAACCATCGAATTGCGCATGACCAACGAGCTCTTGTCGGAAGATATTCTGGCCCGCCAGCAAGCTGAAATGGCGCTGAAACTGCGCGAGCGCGCCATCGAAGCCAGCCCTAACGCCATCTTCATCCTGCGCGCCGACAGCGCCGATTATCCGATCGAATATGCCAATCCGGCGTTCGAGCGCATTACCGGCTACCACGCCGATGAGATCGTCGGGCGCGGCATTCGATCGCTGGAAGGCAGCCGCACCGATCCGAACAGTCTGAAGCTGATTTATCTGGCGTTACGCGAACAGCGCGAAGGCAATGTCGTACTGCGCCACCATCGCAAGGACGGTTCCTTGTTATGGTGCGATTTTTATATTGCGCCGGTACGCGACGCGGCCGGCAATGTCAGCCATTTCGTGGCGGCGCTATACGACATTACCTCGATGAAACGCTATGAAGCGGAACTCGAATTTCAGGCCAGCCGCGATACGCTGACCGGACTGGCCAATCGCGTCGTACTGCACGAAAGTTTAAGCCGCGCGATTGCCCAGGCGAAAGAAGAAGAGCAGACGGTCTGGGTGGTCTTCCTCGATCTGGACCACTTCAAATTCATCAATGACACACTGGGCCACCGGGCCGGCGATCTCCTGCTCAAGACACTGGCCCGGCGTCTCCATAGCAGCTTGCGCGCTTTCGATACGGCCGCGCGGCTGGGCGGCGACGAATTTGTGCTGGTGCTGCCGCAGCGCGAAGGCCACCGGCTCGATGCCCGCTGCCTGCAAGACATCATGGATGCGATCGCCGCGCCGGTGCGCGTCGAGGGTCACAATTTCTTCCTGACCTGCAGCCTCGGCATTGCGAAATATCCGGCCGATGGCGAAGAGCCCGAAGAGCTGATCAAGCACGCCGACATCGCGATGTACCGCGCCAAACAGAACGGCCGCAATAATTTTCAATTCTATACGCCGGCAATGAATGAACAGGCGCTTGAGCGTCTGCAAATCGAAAGCAATTTGCGCCGGGCGCTCGAACGCGGCGAATTCGTCTTGCATTACCAGCCGAAGGTCGATGTGGCGAGCGGCCGCATCTCCGGCATGGAAGCGCTGATCCGCTGGAGCCATCCGCATCTCGGCATGGTGGCGCCGGCCCGTTTCATCGGACTGGCCGAAGAGACCGGATTGATCGTGCCGATCGGCGCCTGGGTGATCCACACCGCCTGCGCGCAAAACAAGGCCTGGCAAGATGCCGGCCTGCCGCCGCTGCGCGTTTCGGTGAACTTGTCGGCGCGCCAGTTCGCGCAGAAAAACCTGATGCAATCGATCGCCGCGGTACTGCAGGAGACCGGGCTGGAAGCGCGTTATCTGGAAATCGAATTGACCGAAAGCCTGGTGATGAGCGATGTCGAACATGCGATCAATATGCTGCAGCAACTCAAGGCACTGGGCGTAAAAATATCCATCGATGACTTCGGCACCGGTTATTCCAGCTTGGCTTATCTGAAACGTTTTCCGATCGATGTGCTGAAAATCGATCAATCGTTCGTGCGCGATATTGCGGTCGATTTCAACGACGCAGCCATCACCGTCTCGATCATTTCACTGGCGCACAATCTGAAGCTGAAAGTCATCGCCGAAGGCGTCGAAAACCAGGAGCAGCTGGCCTATCTTCGTCAGCACGGCTGCGATGAAGTACAGGGATATCTCTTCAGCCTGCCGCTGCCGGCCGCGCAATTCGAGACCATGCTGCGCGAGGGCGTATTCATGATTGCGGGCGTTCCGGGGTAGTAGCGGCGTCAGGCGCTTTCTAACAAGCCGACCGCATCGCCGCAATCCGCATAACTGCCAGCAACAATTGCCTGCGTCCCGCACTAGTATGTTCGCCCTATGGAACATACCCCGAATCGCGCTATTGCCTATGGCTGCCTCGCATTGAGCATGTGTCTGGTCGGCTGCTATATAGCGCTGTCCAAACCGCTGGCGCTGACGCTGCCGGTCTTTCTGCTGGCATGGATGCGATTCGGCATCGGCGGCATCGCCATGCTGCGCTGGCTGAAAAAACCGGCGCACGAAACAGCCATCACGCCCCTCACAAAAAAACAACTGTTTCTCCAATCGTTTATCGGCAAT
>JAQGNR010000122.1 GCA_028291765.1 Herbaspirillum sp. | reverse complement strand
CGCCCTGATGGACATGGGTGATGCCCAGCCCCGCGGCGCGTTGATTCACGATTTCAGACTGACGCGCCGTGATGATCGCCGTCTCCACGCCGAATTTCTGCAACAATTTGATGCCGGCGCCATCAAGCACATTGAAACGCTTGAACATTTCGCCTTGGTCGCCGTAATACAGCCCGCCATCGGTCAGCACGCCATCGACGTCGAAGATCATTAATTTAACTTGCGCGGCACGTTCCAGCGCGGCAGGGGAGGCGCCGGCGCCGATGTTGACACTGCTGGTATCGCCAGCGCCAGCGTCACTGGCATGCAGGGATGCCTTGGGGATATTTCCGGCTTGCATCAAATCACCTTGGCGCGGGTCAGGTCGTGAATATGCAGCGCGCCAACCAGCACCCCGTGCGCATCGGATACCAGCATCTGATTGATGCGGAATTGTTCCATGATCTGCACCGCATCGACCGCCAGTTGATCGGGGCCGACCGTGCGCGGATTGGCGTGCATGACGTCGGCGATACGGTATTGCGAGAAATTCTTGCCTTCGCCGATCAAACGGCGCAAATCGCCGTCGGTAAAAATACCGACCGGTTTGAAATGCGCGTCGACTACGGCGGTCATGCCCATGCCTTTTTCTGAAATTTCGAGCAGGGCATCGGTCAGCGAGACTTGCGGGCCGACTGCTGGAATGTCAGCGCCGCTGCGCATCACATCGCGTACGTGGGTGAGCAGACGCCGGCCGAGCGCGCCGCCGGGATGCGAGCGGGCGAAATCTTCTTCGCGAAAGCCGCGGGCATCGAGCAGCGCCACGGCCAGCGCATCGCCCATCGCCAGCGCAGCGGTGGTGCTGGCAGTCGGGGCCAGATTGAGCGTGCAGGCTTCCTTGGCCACGCCGACGTTTAAATGGACATCGGCCAGTTGCGCCAGACTGGAATCGTCGTCGCCGGTCATTGTAATCAGGGCCACGTCCATGCGCTTGATGATCGGCAGGATCGCCATCAGCTCGGCGGTTTCGCCCGAATTGGAAATGGCGATGAAGATATCGCCGCTGCCGACCATGCCCAGATCGCCATGCGCAGCTTCGGCCGGATGGATGAACAGGGAAGGGGTGCCGGTAGAGGCCAGGGTGGCGGCGATTTTGCGGGCGATGTGCCCAGATTTGCCAATGCCAGAGACGACCGCGCGGCCGCGACTCTTGAGCAATAGCGTTAACGCTTGCGCAAATGGCTGGCTGGGATCGTCGGAAATGCGTTGTTTTAGTGCAAGAACCGCATCTGCCTCAATTTGTAAAGTCTCGCGCGCGACGTTTAACGCACGCCGGATATTTTCGGCAGAAAAAGTTTTCGGCTGGATTTTGTCATCGGTTACACTCATTCGTGCAGTATAAACCAATAACCCTAAGCAAAAAACCTGCCAGCGCTTCATCAGCTGATTTTCAGCTGATTTTCCCTCAAATTTAGATGTACTGTGACGCTGCCCATGTATTCCGGACTCGAACTGACACTGTTGTTATTAGCCACTGCGGTGTTGGGCGTCGTCGCATTCCGCATGATGAACCTGCCGCCAATGCTGGGTTATCTGGTGGTCGGCATCGCCATCGGTCCGCATGCGCTGGGCATAGCGGGTAATAGCGAGACGACACACGGGCTGGCGGCATATGGTGTGGTATTTCTGATGTTTTCGATCGGCCTGGAGTTTTCGCTGCCCAAATTGATGGCCATGCGGCGCATCGTATTCGGCCTGGGTGTCGCGCAAGTCATATTGACGATTGCCGCCGCGATGGCGTTCGGCTGGGCTACCGCATATGTATTGCCGCAATTTGTGCGGATGAGCTGGGAGGCGGCATTTGCGTTGGGCGGCGCACTGGCAATGTCTTCAACGGCGATTGTTTCCAAGATATTGACCGAACGCGTGGAGCTGGAAACGCCGCACGGACAGCGCATCATCGGCGTGCTGCTGTTTCAGGATTTGGCGCTGGTGCCGCTGTTGATCGTCGTTCCGGCGCTTGCCAGCGAAGGCGGCGATCTGGTCGGAACGCTGGCCTGGGCCAGCGCCAAGGCGGTGGTGGTGCTGACGTTGTTATTGTTTTTCGGCAATAAATTAATGCGCGGCTGGTTCCAGATCGTCGTCAAACGCCGCTCGCAGGAGCTGTTCATGCTGAACCTGCTGCTGATTACGTTGGGTGCAGCCTGGATCACCGAACGCGCCGGGTTGTCGCTGGCGCTGGGCGCCTTCGTTGCCGGCATGCTGATTTCGGAAACCGAATACAAGCATCAGGTCGAGGAAGATATCCGGTCCTTCCGCGACGTGCTGCTGGGATTATTCTTCATCACCATCGGCATGCTGCTCAATTTCCAGATGGTGATCGATCATTGGGTATTGGTGCTGATGTTGCTGAGTGGCCCGGTATTACTGAAGTTTGCGCTGATCACCGGCCTGGCCAAGATCTTCGGCGCATCGACCAGCGTGGCGCTGCGTACCGGGCTGGGTCTGGCGCAAGCAGGTGAGTTCGGCTTTGTGCTGTTGAATCAGGCCGGCGGTTTGCAACTGGTGGACCCGTTGCTGGTGCAAGTCATTCTGGCGTCGATGGTGTTGTCGATGCTGCTGGCGCCGTTGATCCTGGCGAAATCCGATGCGATCGTCATGAAGCTGTCGTCCAATGAATGGATGCTGCAATCGCTGGCGCTGACTCAATTGGCCACGCGCACGATGGAAGCCAAAAAGCACGTCCTCATCGCCGGCTTCGGCCGCAGCGGACAGCGCCTGGCCAAGCTGCTGGAAGAAGAGGGCATTGCCTACCATGCGCTGGAACTCGACCCGGAACTGGTGCGCGATACCCAGACCTCCGGCGCCAATGTTTCCTACGGCGATGCATCGCGGCGCGAAGCGCTGGTGGCCGCCGGCATACATCGCGCCTCGGCAGTGGTGGTCACTTATGCCAGCACGCCATTGGCGTTGAAGGTCTTGCATCACGTCCACGAGCTGGCGCCGGGATTGCCGGTCATTGTGCGCAGCCAGGACGATACCGATCTGGATAAGCTGCTTGCTGCCGGTGCTACGGAAGTGGTGCCGGAAGTATTGGAAGGCAGCCTGATGCTGGCCTCGCATGCGCTTATTACGCTGGGCGTTCCATTGCGGCGCGTATTGCATCGCGTGCAGACCGCGCGTGGCGAGCGCTATGCCTCGCTGCGCGGTTATTTCCATGGCGCCAGCGACCTTTCCGAAGCCGATGAACATCTGCAAGTACGGCTCAGTCTGGTGACCTTGAGCGATGATGCCTATGCCATTGGCAAGTCGCTGGCGATGCTGGCGTTAGATACGTTCGATGTCGAGGTGACGATCGTGCGGCGCGGTAAAAGCCGCCTGGAACTGAACGGCGCAACCGTACTGCAAGCCGGCGATATTGTGGTGTTGCGCGGCTCGGCCGAAGGTAATGCGCGGGCCGAGCATCGCTTATTGACGAAGATCTGAAAACCGCTTCATCAGCATTGCCTTAGCTACTCCAGGCAAAAATCGGGTGCGGCCGCCGACGGCGTGCCTGCGACCGGCGCATTACTCGCGCCATGATAGGCAAACACCACTGAAGTCTTCAACTGTTCCGTATTGTTGCGCCCGCCCGCATGAAACAGTCCGCTATGAAACATCACCACGTCGCCGGCTCGCAGATTCAAGGCTTTGCCCTGTGCAAACAAGGCCTGATTGTCGGGGTGTTCGGGGCGCAGGAAATCCAGTTCGTCCATTTGTTCCGGGCGCATCGTCAAGTGATGCGAACCGGGAATAAACAGCAGCCCGCCATTGGTTTCGTTTTCATCGCCCAAGGCCAGCCAGACTGAAATCAAATCGGGTTTCTGGAACGACCAGTAACGAATATCGCGATGCCATCCGGTGGCGGTGCCGAAATGCGGGTGTTTGGTCATCACGCAATTGTGATGCGCCAGCGTGAGGCAGACCGGCTCATCCATCAATTGATGCAACATGTCGATTAGATGCGGCGCTTGCGCCCAGCGGCGGTAGCAGTCATCGCGGTCGAAGGCATTGCGCAAACGCCGGGCGGTGCGGCCGCCCTCGCTGTCGAGAGACGCCGGCGCGCCGGCATAACCGACATCGGTTTCGTATTCCAGCGGCGCGACGGCGCGTTCCAAATGGTCCAGGGCGACGCTGCGCATCTGCGCACAATCTTCCGGCGCGACCATTTGCCGGATGACCAGATAGCCCAGCTCGTGAAAGCGGGCGATCGGTTCTGCTGACAAAAGATTATTCATGACGGTATCGGTTCGTTTGCTGATTACTTACTTATTTTGTCAGTATTTTTTAAATTCTTTAAATTTTACCTCGGAGGTGACCCTTCGACACGGCCTACGGCCTGCTCAGGGCGAACGGGGTTTGGTGAGAATTTTAAAGAAAAACCGTTCGTCCTGAGTAGCCGCAACGCGGCGTATCGAATGATAATCTCCGAGGTAAAACTTAAAGGATACCCACAGAAAACCCAGATGAAGCACTTATTTACTTGTCTCTCATTTTTTCTTTTTCAATAGCGGCGCCAGATATTTCCCGGTGACGCTGTCCACGTTTTTGGCCACCTGTTCCGGCGTGCCGGTGGCGATAATCAAGCCACCGCCCGCACCACCTTCCGGCCCCAGATCGATCAGCCAGTCGGCTGTTTTGATCACATCCAGATTGTGTTCGATGATCACCACGGTATTGCCCTGATCGCGCAGCCGATGGATGACCTTGAGCAGCAGATCGATGTCGTGGAAATGCAGGCCCGTGGTCGGCTCATCCAGAATATACAGCGTGCGGCCGGTATCGCGTTTGGACAGTTCCAGCGACAACTTGACGCGCTGCGCTTCGCCGCCGGACAGGGTAGTAGCGCTTTGGCCGAGGCGAATATAACCGAGGCCGACATCGAGCAAGGTATGCAGCTTGCGCGCGATCAGCGGCACCGGCTTGAAGAATTCGTGCGCTTCCTCCACCGTCATGGCCAGCACTTCGGTAATGTTCTTGCCTTTGTATTGCACTTCCAGCGTTTCACGGTTATAGCGTTTGCCGTGACAGACATCGCAGGGCACGTAGACATCCGGCAGGAAATGCATTTCGACCTTGATCACGCCATCGCCCTGGCAGGCTTCGCAGCGGCCGCCTTTGACATTGAACGAAAAACGCCCGGCGCTATAGCCGCGTTCCTTGGCCATGGGCACCGTTGCAAACAGATCGCGGATCGGTGTAAACAGACCGGTGTAAGTGGCCGGATTCGAACGCGGCGTGCGCCCGATCGGGGCCTGATCGACTGAGATGACTTTGTCGAAATGCTCCAGCCCGCTGATCGCTTCATGCGGCGCCGGTTCGGTTTGCGAACCGTACAAATGGCGCGAGGCAGCCAGATACAAGGTGTCGTTGACCAGCGTCGATTTGCCGGACCCCGAGACGCCGGTCACGCAAGTCAATAAACCGACCGGCAGCGTGAATGTGGCGTCCTTCAGATTGTTGCCGGTGGCGCCCGTGATCACCAATTGCTTGTTCAGATCGATCGGCCTGCGCTTGGCCGGCAGGGCGATTTGCAAGGTGCCGTTCAGATATTGCGCAGTCAGCGATTTTTTATTCTTGAGGATGTCCTTGAGCGTACCCTGCGCAATGATTTCGCCGCCGTGCACGCCCGCGCCCAGCCCCATATCGACCACGTAATCGGCGGTGCGAATGGCGTCTTCATCGTGCTCGACTACCAGCACGCTGTTGCCGATGTCGCGCAGATGCTTGAGCGTGCCGATCAGGCGATCGTTGTCGCGCTGATGCAGGCCGATCGACGGCTCATCCAGCACGTACATCACGCCGGTCAGGCCGGAGCCGATCTGCGAGGCCAGG
>JAQGNR010000070.1 GCA_028291765.1 Herbaspirillum sp. | reverse complement strand
GTTGCCGTGCCTGGCGATCAGCGCCTTGTTGGCGGTCACCACGTGCTTGCCGTTGGCGATGGCCTTGAGCACCAGATCCTTGGCAATGCCGTAGCCGCCAATGAGCTCGATGACGATGTCGATATCGGGATGGTCGACCACCAGCCTGGCGTCGTCGACCACCTGGCAGGCGCCGCCGGTCAGTTCGGTCGCGCGCGCGGTGTCGAGGTCGGCCACCATCGTAATTTCAATCGCGCGCCCGGCGCGGCGTGCAATCTCTTCCTGATTGCGCTTCAATACGTTGAATGTGCCGGCGCCAACGGTGCCGATGCCAAGCAAACCTACTTTGATGGGTTTCATAGTGTCAGTAATCAGGTAAAACAAAATAAAAACAGCGCGCAAAAATCAATGGCCGCGATGTTAAGCAAACTTAAGACAAACCTGCCGCTGCCGGCAAACCGACCGGCATCATACTAGATCAGGCCGTACCGTGGTGACGCCGATAACCCTCCAGAAAGTGCGCAATGCGCCCCATGGATTCGGTCAGATCGTCGGTATTAGGCAAAAACACGACGCGAAAATGATCCGGCGTCGGGCAATTGAAACCAGTGCCCTGCACGATCAATACCCGTTCCTCGGCCAATAGCTGATAGGCGAAATCCTGATCGTCGCTAATCGGATAAAGCGCCGGATCGAGCCGCGGAAACATATACAAGGCCGTTTTCGGCTTCACGCAGGTCACGCCGGGGATGGCGGTCAGCAAGCTATACGCCAGATCGCGCTGCCTGGTCAGGCGGCCGTGCGGGCCGACCAGATCGTTGATGCTTTGATAGCCGCCCAGCGCGGTCTGGATCGCATATTGCCCCGGCGCATTGGCGCACAGACGCATCGACGCCAGCATATTGAGCCCTTCGATGTAATCGCCCGCGTGTCTTTTTTCACCCGACACTACCATCCAGCCCGCGCGATAACCGCAAGACCGGTAATTCTTGGACAAACCATTGAAGGTAATGAACAGCACATCATCGGCCATCGAGGCGATCGAGGTATGGGTGCAGCCGTCATACAGCACCTTGTCGTAAATTTCATCCGCAAACACAATCAATTGATGCTGGCGCGCCAATTCGACGATTTCCAGCAACACCGCATCCGTATACAAAGCCCCGGTCGGGTTATTCGGATTGATGACGACAATCGCCCTGGTATTGGCATTGATCTTCTTTTTGATATCGTCGATATCCGGCTGCCAGCCGGCCTGCTCGTCGCAAATATAATGCACCGGCTTGCCGCCCGACAAACTGACGGCGGCGGTCCACAACGGATAATCGGGCGACGGCACCAGCACTTCATCGCCGCTGTCTAGCAGCGCGTTCATACTCATGACGATCAGCTCCGAGGCGCCGTTGCCGAGATAGATATCGTCGATATCCACGCCCAGGACGTTCTTTTGCTGCGTGTAATGCATCACCGACTTGCGTGCCGCAAACAGCCCCTTCGAATCGGTATAGCCCGATGCATTGCCCATATTGCGGATCATGTCCTGCACGATCTCATCGGGCGCATCGAAACCGAACGCAGCCAGATTGCCGATATTGAGCTTGATGATCTTATGACCTTCCTCTTCCATCTGCCGCGCTTTTTCCAGCACGGGCCCGCGGATGTCATAACAGACGTCGGAAAGTTTCTTGGATTTTTGAATCGGTCGCACGGTGAATCCCCTGACTTAATCGAGCCATGCGGCAACGCGTGTAGCCCAGCGCGCCGCATAAAAGCAATCGGACATTTTGCCGAAAACACCGATGTTTATCAATCAATAACCGTCGATTGCGGAAGGAAAACGCTACAATGCTGCACTTTGGAGCGCGTTTCACCGTGATCCGCCCCCGCGCAGGCACTAATAGGCATTAATAGATCGAAGTATATACAGAATACCCAGATACTCAGTTGACATTATTCAAGCGCCATGAAGCTACACAGCACACCAACGCAGCAATATCAGACCGTCACCGCCTACGATGACGACGGCGTCGAATTCAATACAATACGTTATACGGACAGTCTGCTGGTCTTGCCCGAAACGCCACCGGTCGATTGGCCGGTCAACAGCTTCGATGCCCTGACCGAAGAACATTTTGCCCACATCGCCTCGTGCGAGCCGGATGTGGTTATTCTCGGCACCGGCCGCCGCCAGCGCTTCGTCCATCCAAAACTGACCGGCGCGCTGACATCGAAGCGCATCGGCATCGAATGCATGGACAATCAAGCCGCTTGCCGCACCTATAACATCCTGATGACAGAAGGCCGCAAAGTAGCGCTGGCCCTCATTTTCGACCACGCCCATCCGAAGGACATCGCTTAATGCGTCAATTGTACAAATCCCCCCCCTTTCTGTGGAGTCTGTTGATCGTTTTCGCTCTGATCTGGTTTTATATGCTGGGCCTGCGCACGCTGGTGCCGACCGATGAGGGCCGCTACGCCGAAATGGCGCGCGAAATGATCACCTCGCACGACTGGATTACCACGCGCCTGAACGCCATCAAATATTTTGAAAAGCCGCCGCTGCAAACCTGGATGAACGCCATCACATTCGAGCTGTTCGGGCTCGGCGAATGGCAAGCGCGCCTATGGACCGGCCTGTGCGGATTTTTCGGCGTCCTGCTCACCGCTTATACCGGATGCCGCGTATTCAATGGCCGCGTCGGATTTTATGCCGGGCTGGTGCTGGGTGCGAGTCTGTTGTGGAGCGGCATGGGTCATGTCAATACGCTGGATACAGGATTGGCCGCCATGATGCTGCTGTCGCTATCCGGCCTGCTGATCGCGCAACGCAATCAGGCCACCGCCGGGGAACAACGCAACTGGATGCTGGTGTGCTGGGCCGGGATGGCCTTGGCGGTATTGTCCAAAGGATTGATCGGGATCGTGCTGCCGGGCGCCGTGCTGGTGCTCTATACGCTGGTCGCGCGCGACTGGCGCATCTGGAAGCGCTTGCATCTGATCAAGGGCTTGATCCTGTTTTTCGCCATCTCGGCGCCGTGGTTTATCGTGGTCTCGATGCGCAATCCCGAATTCGCCCGTTTCTTTTTTATCCATGAACATTTTCAGCGCTTCCTGACCAAGGTCCATCATCGCACCGGCGCTTGGTATTACTTCGTGCCGATCCTGGTGGCAGGCATCATTCCATGGCTCGGCGTCTTGCTGCAAAGCCTCTGGGAAGGCCTGCGGGATCGCCATGAAAGTTCGCTGTCGGGCTCTTTGGAAGGCATCGCCGGACGCGGTTTTCAACCGAAAAAAATGCTATTGATCTGGGCGCTGTTCATCTTTCTCTTTTTCAGCATTTCCGATTCCAAACTACCCTCCTACATCCTGCCGATTTTCCCGGCGTTGGCGCTGCTGATCGCGGCTTATCTTGAACGCGCCGGAACCCGCACGATTTATCTGACTGCCGCCATCTACGGTTTGCCGGCAGCCATCGGGCTGGCGTTTGTCAATCGCATTCCCGGCAGCACCCACGAGGCTTTTTCGGCAGCGCTGCTGGTGAAGCATCTGCCATGGATTTATGCCGGGCTGGCATTGATCATCGCCGGCGCCGTTGCTGCCGCCGGCGCGGCGCGCCGCAATAAGGATATGGCGATCGTGCTGCTGGCGATGTCGGCTTTTCTGGCCGGGCAAGTGGTGATGCTCGGGCACGAGCCGCAGGGACGCTATTCGGCCGGGGTCGATTATCTGCCGGCGATCCGCGCCGAGCTGGCGCCCGATACCCACCTCTATTTGGTCGGCCGCTATGAACAGGCCTTGCCGTTTTATTTGCAGCGCACCATGACCCTGGTCGCGCATACCGACGAAATGGAATTCGGCCTGGAACAAGAGCCGCAGCTATGGATACCGACCATCGAGGCATTCGCCGACAAATGGAAAGCCGATAACGCCGCCGGCAAAAAAGAGATCGCGATCGTGAATCCGGACTTATATCCGCGCCTGCAGGCATTGGGACTGACGATGCGCGTCATCGGCAGCGATCCGCGCCGCATCATTGTCAGTAATAACACTGAGCAAACTGCACCGGCTGCCGGTGCAGCCTCCAATCCGGCCGCGGCCAAACCTGGAATCAAATGAATATCGGCACCTTCGGATTTCTCTTTGCCGGCATCTGCCTCAACGCAATCGCCCAGTTGCTGCTCAAGGCCGGCGCCAATGCAGTGGGCGCCATCCATCTGACGGCCGGAAACTGGTTTGCCACCGGCGTCAAACTGGCAACGCAACTGCCGATCCTGGGCGGACTCAGCTGCTATGTAATTTCGGTCCTGGTCTGGATCATCGGCCTGTCGCGCGTGGACGTAACGATCGCCTATCCGTTGCTCTCGCTCGGCTATATCATCAATGCCATCGGCGCCTGGTATTTTCTGGGCGAGGTCATGTCGGCACAGCGGGTACTGGCCATCGCGGTGATTATCGTCGGCGTGGCGTTGCTCACGCGCAGCTGATTTTGTGCAGTTTTTGTACAGTCAAATTCAAACAATAAGGAAACAGTAAGTGACCACTCAAACTTCTCTTCCCCCTTATCTGCCATTTTCGCGTCCCAGCATCGACGAAGACACCATTACGGCGGTCGGCGAAGTGCTGCGCTCCGGCTGGATCACCAGCGGCCCGAAAGTACAGGCATTCGAAAAAATGCTGTCCGAGTATTTCGGCGGACGCCCGGTGCGCACCTTCAATTCCGGCACCTGCACCATGGAAATTGCATTGCGCGTGGCCGGCATCGGCCCCGGCGACGAAGTGATCACGACACCGATTTCATGGGTCGCCACGGCCAACGTCATCCTTGAAGTCGGCGCCACGCCGGTATTTGCCGATATCGACCCGGTGACCCGCAATCTGGACCTGGCCCAAGTGGAAAAAGCCATCACGCCGCGCACCAAGGCGATCATTCCGGTCTATCTGGCCGGGCTGCCCGTGGATATGGATCAGCTGTACGCATTAGCGGCCAAATACCAGCTGCGCGTAGTCGAAGATGCGGCGCAGGCAATCGGCTCCAGTTGGGGCGGCCGTCGTATCGGCAGCTTCGGCGATCTGGTCTCGTTCAGCTTTCAGGCCAATAAAAACATCACTACGGGCGAAGGCGGCTGCCTGGTGCTCAACAACGCCGAAGAAGCATTGCTGGCCGAAAAATACCGTTTGCAGGGTGTCACGCGCTCCGGCATCGATGGCCTCGACGTCGATGTTTTGGGCGGCAAATTCAATATGACCGACATGATGGCCGTGATCGGCCTGCACCAATTTACCAAACTCGACGCCGTCACTGCACACCGGCGCGCACTGGCCAAACATTATTTCGCGCAATTCGGCGCCGATTTCGAAGCGCAAACCGGTGTCCAGTTGCCGCCGCAGAATTTCGAACAGACCAACTGGCATCTGTTCCAGCTCGTCTTGCCGGAGCGTTTTCCGCGCGCAGTCTTCATGGAAAAAATGCTGGAACACAATATCGGCGTCGGCTATCACTATCCGGCCATTCATCTGCTGAGCCTGTATCGCGCGCGTGGCTTCAAAGAGGGCATGTTCCCGGTGGCCGAGAAGGTCGGGCGCAGCATCGTCTCGCTGCCGATGTTCTACGCCATGAAAATGGAAGATGTCGAACGCACCGTGGCCGCGGTAAAATCCGTGCTTCAATAAGCTATGGCCGTCCATGAATGGATGGTCGTTTTTGGCCATTTTCGGCCATCTTCTTAGTCATCTCTTACCCGCCGCTCACCGATGAAACCAGAACTATCCGTTGTCATCCCCGTCTATAACGAGGAATCCGGTCTTGCGCAATTGTTTGCGCGGGTCTATCCAGCGCTCGATGCGCTCGGTATCCGTTACGAAGTCATTTTCATCAACGACGGCAGCCGCGATGCCTCGGCAGCCATCCTCGCCGAACAATTCCAATTGCGGCCCGATGTCACCCGCGTGATTTTATTCAACGGCAATTACGGTCAGCACATGGCGATTCTGGCCGGTTTTGAAGCGACCCGCGGCGATATCACGGTCACGCTGGATGCGGACCTGCAAAATCCGCCGGAGGAAATCGGCAATCTGGTGGCCAAGATGCGCCAAGGCTACGATTACGTCGGCTCGATTCGCCGCAGCCGGCAAGATGCCGCATGGCGCGGTATCGCATCGAAAGCGATGAACCATCTGCGCGAAAAAATCACCCGCATCAAGATGACCGATCAGGGCAACATGCTGCGCGCCTATGGCCGCAATGTGATCGATCTGGTCAATCAATGCCGGGAATTCAATACATTCGTGCCGGCGCTGGCTTATACCTTTGCGCGCAATCCGACGGAAATCGTGGTGGAACACGAAGAACGTTCCGCCGGCGAATCCAAGTATTCGCTGTATAGCCTGATTCGGCTGAATTTCGATCTGGTCACCGGCTTCTCGCTGGTGCCTTTACAATTCTTTTCGCTGCTCGGCATCGTACTTTCGTTCGCCTCCGCGGCGCTGTTTATTCTGCTGATCATCCGCCGTTTCATCATGGGCTCGGAGGTAGAAGGTGTCTTTACGCTGTTTGCGATCAGCTTTTTCCTGATGGGTGTTATTTTGTTCGGCATCGGTCTGCTCGGCGAATATGTCGGACGCATCTATCTGCAAGTGCGGGAGCGGCCGCGTTATGTGATTCAGGCAGTGCTTCAGTCACAGGGCGAAGCCGAAACGCCACCCGTGACGCGGTATGGGACTGCTGTCACGATGACCGATACCGGTAAGTCGTCATGACAGCAGTCGCAGTCGCGGTCGTATTCGCCTATCACGACGTCGGCGTGCATTGCCTGAATGTGCTGCTGGCGCGCGGCGTCAAGGTCGCGCTGGTCGTCACGCACGAAGATAATCCATCGGAAAACATTTTCTTCGATTCGGTCGCAGGATTATGCGCCGAACACGGCATCCCCAGCATCACGCCCGAAAGCGCAGACACGCCGGAATTACTGGCGCAGATCGGCGCCATTGCGCCCGACTTCATTTTCAGCTTTTATTATCGCAACATGCTGCCGCCGGCACTGCTGCAGCTGGCCAGCCGGGGCGCCTATAACATGCATGGCTCGCTGCTGCCCAAGTATCGCGGCCGGGTGCCGATCAACTGGGCCGTTTTGCATGGCGAAACCGAGACCGGCGCGACCCTGCATGCAATGACGGCCAAGCCGGATGCCGGCGCCATCGTCGGCCAGACTGCCGTGCCGATTCTGCCCGATGACACCGCCTACGACGTCTTTCGCAAGGTCACCGTTGCCGCCGAGCAAACTCTGTGGAATGCGCTGCCGGCGATGCTCGACGGCAGCGTTGCCATGCTGCCCAACGATCTGTCCAAAGGCAGTTATTACGGCCGCCGCGTAGCAGCGGACGGTTTAATCGACTGGCAAAAACCCGCGCAGCAAATCCATAACCTGGTGCGCGCAGTCGCCCCGCCCTATCCCGGCGCGTTCGAGCTGATCGGGGATGATAAAATCACGGTTTTAAAAACCAGAATGCCTGTCGCAGGAACAGATATGGATGCCGCGCTGCAAGGCAGCACGCAAAACCGGATCTTTGACAACGGCAAGCTGTATCTGCGTTGCGGCGATGGCCGCTACCTGCAAATACTGGGCATCACGATCAACGATCAGGATGCTTCTCTTCAACAATATTTAAAATACTTTGCGGCCTAAAACCGTGCTATCCCTATGAAAAAAGTTCTAATTCTCGGCGTCAACGGTTTCATCGGCCATCATCTGTCCAAGCGCATTCTGGAAACCACCGATTGGCATGTCTACGGCATGGACATGATGAGCGACCGCATCACCGACCTGCTGGACAATGCCGCTTATAAAAAGCGGATGCACTTCTTCGAAGGCGATATCACGATCAATAAGGAATGGGTTGAATACCACGTCAAGAAATGCGACGTCATTCTGCCGCTGGTAGCCATCGCCACGCCGTCGACCTACGTCAAACAGCCGCTGCGCGTATTCGAACTGGACTTCGAAGCCAATCTGCCGATCGTCCGCCAGGCTGCCCAATACAAGAAACATCTCGTCTTCCCATCGACCTCGGAAGTCTACGGCATGTGCCATGACGACGAATTCGATCCCGAAGCCTCTGAACTGATCTGCGGACCGATCAACAAGCCGCGCTGGATTTACTCCTGCGCCAAGCAACTGATGGATCGCGTGATCTGGGGTTATGGCATGGAAGGCCTGAATTTCACGCTGTTCCGCCCATTCAACTGGATCGGCGCCGGACTCGATTCCATCCATACCCCGAAAGAAGGCAGCTCGCGCGTGGTGACGCAATTCTTCGGCCATATCGTGCGCGGCGAAAATATTTCGCTGGTCGACGGCGGCCAGCAAAAACGGGCCTTCACGTATATCGACGACGGTATCGATGCACTGATCAAAATCATCGCCAATAAAGACGGCATCGCCAGCGGCAAAATCTATAACATCGGCAATCCAAGCAACAACTATTCAATCCGCGAACTGGCCAACATGATGCTGACCCTGGCTGCCGAATATCCGGAATATGCGGATGCCGCCAAAAAGGTCAAACTGGTCGAAACCACTTCAGGCGCCTATTACGGCGCCGGTTATCAGGACGTGCAGAACCGCGTGCCGAAAATCACCAATACCTGCGACGAACTCGAATGGCAGCCGACTACCGTGATGGCGGATACGCTGCGCAATATTTTCGACGCCTATCGCGGCCAGGTCGGTGCAGCCAAAGCGCTGATGGACTAAACCTTGCCTGTCATCGCGCTCAAAATCGATGCCGATACCGAACGCGGTACGCGCATCGGCGTCCCGAATCTGCTGCGCCAGTTGCAACGCTACGAGGCCAATGCCAGTTTTCTGTTTTCGCTGGGGCCGGATCATACCGGCTGGGCATTGAAGCAAGTGTTTCGTCCCGGCTTTTTCAGCAAGGTATCGCGCACTTCGGTCGTGGAACACTATGGCCTGAAAACGCTGATGTACGGCGTGTTGCTGCCGGCGCCGGATATCGGCCGCCGCTGTGCCGCTCAAATGCGCGCCGCACGCGATGCGGGCTTTGAATGCGGTATTCATACCTGGGATCACCGGGTATGGCAGGACCATGTCAAAACCCGCGATCCGCAATGGACGCAGCAAACCATGCAGCGCGCGCATCAGCGCTTTATCGACATTTTCGGCACGGCGCCGGTCACGCACGGCGCCGCCGGCTGGCAAATGAACGGCGCAGCGTTCCGTCAGCTCGACGCTTTCGGCATGGCCTATTCCTCAGATGGACGCGTGCTGCTCAACGAGGACGGCAGCATTGCCTCGCCGCAGGCCGGCCCGCATCGTCTGTCCGTTGACGGCGTCACGTTAGCCTGCGTGCAACTGCCTACCACCCTGCCGACACTCGATGAATTGCTGGGGCGCAGCGTTGGCGGCACGCTGATCGACCCATCGAATATTGCCGCCAAACTGCTGAAATTAACGGCCATTCCACGAGATCACGTATTTACGCTTCATGCGGAGCTTGAAGGCCAAAAACTTGGCCCCATATTTGAGCAACTACTGCAAGGCTGGCGAGCGCAGGGATACGATCTGGTATCGATGGGCGATTATTACCGGCGCATACAGAACCAGAGCCGGGAAGCACCAATAAATTCAGCAGCGGGTTTGCCGTCGGATTTACCGGTATTCTCGTTGCATTGGGCTGAATTGCCGGGACGCTCCGGAGACATGATCGTCCAACCCGTGAATGCCATCGCTGCCGCAGAAAACTGACAATCAACACTGGGGCTTATTTTGACAGCAGACACTTTATCCATCACCAACCTGACAGTCCCCGATTTCTCTGCCGCGATGACCGGCGGTCAAACCTTCAAGCTGGCCGATTACCGCGGCAAGAATCTGGTCATTTATTTTTATCCCAAGGACAACACACCAGGCTGTACCGCGGAAAGTATCCATTTTCGTGACTTGACCCCGCAATTTTCCCGCAGCAACGCCGTCGTCGTCGGCGTCAGCCGCGATAGCCTGCGCTCGCACGAAGGCTTCAAATCCAAGCTCGGCCTGCCGTTTGAACTGATTTCAGATCCTGATGAATCGCTTTGCTTGATGTTCAACGTCATGAAAATGAAAAATATGTACGGCAAGCAAGTAAGGGGCGTCGAACGCAGTACTTTTTTGATTGACGGTAATGGCAAATTGGTGAAAGAATGGCGTGGAGTGAAAGTGCCTGGGCATGTCGATGACGTCCTGGATTTATTAAAAACACTGGCTTGATGCATTTTGCGAATACGGCGTGGCGGCCGACAAGCTACGATTTAATGCAAGACTTAATAAATACGCCAAGCAATTGATTTCATTATCCATTTTTTCGAGAAGCCGTTCTTGGAGCAGGCCAAAAGCCTCCCAAAACGGCTTTTTTACTTTGCGTTTTGTATCAAGTAATTTTGTAACAGGTAAGTTAGCACCAGGCAGTTTCGTTTTAAGTGGTTTCCCTATAGCAACCGTACCGAATTGCCGAGTAAGTGCACAGGGCGCGTCAAATGCGAAACGAGAAGCGGAGCCGTACGTGAGTACGGTGAGCATCGCAGTTTTGTAGTTGGCGCGCCCTGTGCGCTTAATGGCAATTCCTCACACATAGAGGTCTTATGCCCCTGCCAAAACCGCCGAGTAAACCCGCTGCCTTACTTGCAGCCAGTGATTATCCGAAAGCTGCACCCGGCAAAGTTGTCAAACCCGTTATCGCCCTGGTCGAATCGAATCAACGCCCTACCCGCGCGGCCCGCGCGACGGAAGCAAGCATCACGTCGCTTGCAGCGCAGTCGGCAGCCGCGCCACAAGCCAAAATCAGCGGCAAGACATTAATCGAAAAACCACGCCCGGCACCGAAAATTGTGGACACGCGGGCCAAATCGCAGACCAGCCGTACTGCCGACAAGAGCGGCGCCACTAAGCTGTTCGTGCTCGATACCAACGTATTGATGCATGATCCGACATCGCTGTTCCGTTTTGAAGAACACGATATCTACCTGCCGATGATCACGCTCGAAGAGCTGGACAATCACAAAAAAGGCATGACCGAAGTGGCCCGCAATGCGCGCCAGATTTCGCGTTCGCTGGACGCATTGATCTGCGACATCGCTGAAGACGCCATCGATCAAGGCATCTTGCTGTCCAAACTGGGCAATAAGGACGCCAAGGGCCGACTGTTTTTCCAGACCAAACTGCAGCATGCCGTCCTGCCCGAAGGCCTGCCGGAAGGTAAAGCGGATAACCAGATCCTGGGCGTAGTACGCGCGCTGGATATGCAATTTCCGGAACGTCCGGTGGTGCTGGTGTCGAAAGACATCAACATGCGCATCAAGGCCCGCGCAATCGGCCTGCCGGCTGAGGATTATTTCAACGACCATGTGCTGGAAGATACCGATCTGCTGTATTCCGGCATCCAGCAATTGCCCGACGATTTCTGGAACAAACACAGTAAAGGCATGGAGTCGTGGCAGGAAAACAAGCACGGCACCGGTTATACCTACTATCGCGTGACCGGGCCTGCGGTGTTGACGATGCTGGTCAATCAATTCATCTTCATCGAGCCGAAAAACGGCGAGCCGGCATTTTACGGACAAGTCACGCAGATCAACGGCAGGACCGCCGTCTTGCAGACCCTGCGCGACTACGGCCACGCCAAAAACAGCGTCTGGGGCATTACCGCCCGCAATCGTGAGCAGAATTTTGCGCTGAACCTGCTGATGAATCCGGAATGTGATTTCGTCACATTGCTGGGACAGGCCGGCACCGGCAAAACGCTGCTGGCGCTGGCAGCCGGTCTGGCCCAGGTACTGGAAACCAAAACTTACAACGAAATCATCGTGACCCGCGTCACGGTGCCGGTCGGCGAAGACATTGGCTTCCTGCCCGGTACCGAGGAAGAAAAGATGGGGCCATGGATGGGCGCATTCGACGACAATCTGGAAGTGCTCAACAAATCGGACTCCGAAGGCGGCGAATGGGGTCGCGCCGCAACGCAGGATCTGATTCGTTCGCGCATCAAGATCAAATCGCTCAACTTCATGCGCGGCCGTACCTTCGTCAACAAGTTCCTGATCATCGACGAAGCGCAGAATTTGACGCCGAAGCAAGTCAAGACGCTGGTCACACGTGCCGGCCCGGGCACCAAGATTATCTGCCTAGGTAACATTGCGCAGATCGACACGCCTTACCTGACTGAAGGCTCAAGCGGATTGACGTATGTAGTCGATCGTTTCAAAGGCTGGTCGCACAGCGGTCATGTGACATTGGCGCGCGGCGAGCGTTCACGCTTGGCGGATCACGCCAGCGAGGTGCTGTAACGGGGTGCAGTAATTCCTGAGTATTTCTTGTTGACGTAAAAAAAGGCCGGCACTATCGCAAGATAGGACCGGCCTTTTCAATTTTCTGTCAGCGAAATTCAGACATATCCTATTTATAAATAGGACCAATAAAAATAGTATGGGCAGGAAATCCAATTTTAAGGACAACCCTGATGACCGATGCTATTAATACTTCATACGCTACAAATGTAAATGCGCGCCCTTCCCCACAAGCCGGCAATAACCCAAAAACCGCAATGCACAAGTCTCGAAAGATAGTTGTCGATCGCAGCGAAAAAAAATCAAAGAACCTATTTTCTCGCCTGACATCCGCATTTCGAAAAAATCCCCTGGAAAAAAAGGACCGACCCTATTTACAAGCAATGAACGACAAATATGAAACAACGTCACTTTCCAAATCCGAGTTGGATATGGTCGACCAAAGGGTACTAAAGTGGGCTGAATCGATCCGCGATATAAAATGGCCCACCACTCCTTTGCCTATAGAGAGGACTTTGCTCAGCGATTTTTTGCTTAAAAATATGGCTTTGGCCAACGATTCTTTACCTAAAAAACCGGTGCGTACGATCAAGCAACGCCTCCACGAAGCGATAAACAAGATTCTTCCAAGGCGCAAGGATGAAATAACGTCCATTTCCGAAGCTGACGAGAATGAAAGAGCAGCGGCATCGCCTAAAAACAAAAGTTCTAAGCAAAATATTTTTGGGAAGCTAAATATCCTTTCGCAAAAAAGGAAAACTTCTTTCAGCAGCAGCATCATTGAAGAAATACTGCCAGATCGGCCGCACTTGAAACCTTTTTGGCCCGAGTCTTAAAGCAATCTTCGCCGAACAAAAATTCAGCAGATAGCAGAACCCGCATAGCAAAATGCCGGACTCTTTTTACAGTGCTTGGGATATGAACTCAAGCGCCGCGTTTTTTTCCTTCGCTATCCAGCGCGGCAAATTCCTCATCGGATAAAACGATGTCGGCCGCCTTCATGTTTTCCTTCAAATGCGCCACTTTCGAAGTACCCGGAATCGGCAGCATCATCGGGCTGCGCTTGAGCAGCCACGCCAATGCAATCTGTCCCGGCGTAGCGCCGTGACGCTTGGCAATCGCATCGAACAGCGAGCCCGGAGCGGTCAGATCGCCCGCTGCCAGCGGATGCCACGGAATGAACGCAATCCCCTGCGCCGTGCAGTAATCGAGCACATCCTCGCTGGTGCGATCGGTCAGGTTATAGCGATTCTGCACCGATGCGACTTTGAAAATTTTCGAGGCGGCCTTGATATCGGCCACCGACACCTCGCTCAAACCGGCATGGCGGATGACGCCATCATCGAGCAGCGTTTTAATCGCGCCGAATTGCGCATCACGCGGCGTAGCCGGATCGATGCGGTGCAACTGCCACAATGCAATCTGTTCGACACCAAGCCGGCGCAGGCTGGTATGCGCTTGCTGAATCAGATATTCGGGGCGGCCGAGCGGTATCCATAGCTCCGGACCGGTACGCGTCAGGCCGCCTTTGGTCGCAATCAGCATATTTGCGCCATACGGATGCAGTGCCTCGCGAATCAATTCTTCCGAAACATTCGGACCGTATGAATCTGCCGTGTCGATGAAATTAACGCCCACTCCAGGCAGGCTTTTCAAGGTACGGATCGATTCGTCACGATCGGCCGGCTCGCCCCAAATGCCGGCGCCGGTAATGCGCATGGCGCCGAAACCCAGGCGATTGATTTCGATCTCGCCGCCGATCTTCAGTGTCTTCGCTACTGCTGTACTGTTGTTAGGCATTTCGCTTTCCTTTATTGCTAATGACTTCACGCGTTTCAAAAAAATGACCGTTTCCAGATTTAACGCAAAAGATTTCATATCGGAAACAAGGCAAACACAAAACGAATACAATATTTCGGAATCATCACTGCAAGATGATTGCCTAACGAACTTACCACAACGGCAATCGATCAGAGAGAAGCAGCATAAGTTGGATAACTGAAATTAATCAGGAGATCACCATGCAAGCGAAAACCATCAAAATTCCAGGCCCCGATCATCCGATTACCATTCAGCCGAACGCCAAGCGCATCGTGGTGAAAGCGGCCGGCAAGGTCATCGCCGATACCTTGGAAGCGCTTACCTTGCAGGAAGCATCCTATCCGGCGGTACACTACATCCCCCGCAAAGACGTGGATATGTCGTTATTAAAACGAACCGACCATGCAACTTATTGTCCTTATAAAGGCGATTGCGCCTATTTCAGCATCCCGGGCGGCGGTGAAAAAGCGGTCAACGCTGTGTGGACTTACGAAACACCTTATGATGCGGTAAAGCAAATCAAGAATCATCTGGCTTTTTATACCGATCGTGTGGAATCGATCACTGAACACTGAACAAACGGCAAACTAATCTGCAACCCTGCCCGCGCTTGCGGGCGCTATTAACTAAACGCTTTTGCCGCGCCGGAGCCCATACGGCGGCCGGGCAACATAACGACCTTAGCTGAGGAACAGACTGCATGAGAGCCCAAAGCGCCACCAGCAGCGAGCTGCGCGAAGTCCCATCGAATAAACAAAATGCGCAACACCATGCATTGCTGGCGCGTTACCAGCAACTGCGCAGCCGCAGCGAAGCGCTGGTCGCACCGCTCGGCGAGGAAGATATGGTGGTCCAATCGATGCCCGACGCCAGTCCGGCGAAATGGCATTTGGCGCACACCACCTGGTTTTTCGAGACCTTTTTATTATCCGAACATTTACCCGGCTATCGGCTGTTCGATCCGTCTTACGGTTACCTATTCAACTCCTACTACGAAACACTGGGACCGCGTCAGCCGCGCCCGCAGCGCGGCCTGCTGACCCGCCCTTGCGTCAAGGACGTCATCGCCTATCGGCATTACGTCGACGAACACATGGGCACGCTACTGGAATCGAGCACGTCAGCCGCACTCAAGGATTTGATCCACCTCGGCCTGGCGCACGAAGAACAACATCAGGAACTACTACTGATGGACATCCTTCACCTGTTCGGCAAATCGCCGCTGAAACCGGCTTACAACGCATTATGGCCAGCCGATGCAGCCGGCCCCACCGGGAACTTCAAACGAATCGAAGGCGGACTGCTCGAAATCGGCGACGCAGGCAGCGAATTTTTCTTCGACAACGAACGTCCGCGCCACACCACCTGGGTTCAAGCCTTCGACATCAGCGACCGTCTGATCACCAATGACCAATGGCTGGCATTCATGGCCGACGGTGGCTATCACCGCCCCGATCTCTGGTTATCCGACGGCTGGACGCTGAACCGCAGCGAAGGCTGGGAAGCGCCGCTGTATTGGGAAGCTGCCGACAACAAAGCCGGCGCCTGGAACCAAATGACACTGCGCGGCCTGGAACCGGTACGCGCCGATGCGCCGGTGACCCACATCAGCTATTACGAAGCCGCGGCCTATGCGCAATGGGCCGATGCGCGGCTGCCGACCGAAGCCGAATGGGAAACCGCCGCCCTCGCCGGCGCGCTGGAACAAATGGACGACGTAGCCTGGCAATGGACGCAAAGCGCCTACTACGGCTATCCGGGCTTCCGGCCGGTGGCCAGCGCTGTCGGCGAATACAACGGCAAATTCATGATTGGTCAGATGGTATTGCGCGGCGGCGCCAGCGTCACGCCCGCCGGCCATGCCCGGCCGACCTATCGCAATTTCTTCCGCCCTGAACAACGCTGGATGTTTTCTGGCTTACGGCTGGCGCGCGATGCCAAAGAATTGAGCGCAGCCAAACCCTACGATGTAGACAATGCAGACAATGCGGCCAGCGCCGACTTCGCACGCGATGTGATTGCCGGCTTGTCGCAGAAAGAAAAAACGCTCTCGCCGAAATACTTCTACGATGCCGCTGGTTCGGCCTTATTTGAAGACATCTGCAAGCTCGAAGAATATTATCCGACCCGCACCGAAACAGCGCTGCTGCACGACATCGCCGCAGGCATCGCTGCCGACATTCCCGACGGCGCGGCGCTGGTGGAATTCGGCAGCGGCGCCAGCGACAAGACCCGCCTGATTCTGGACGCCGCGCCGCATATCGCCGCCTATGTGCCGATCGACATCAGCGAAGACGCATTGGACCAAGCTGCCACGCGCCTGCGCCGGCATTACCCTGCATTGCAGATCGCGCCGCTGGCCGACGACTTCACCAGCGCGATGCAATTACCGGCGACCGTGCACGATCGCGCCAAGGTCGGCTTCTTTCCCGGCTCGACCATCGGTAATTTCACACCGGTGCAGGCGGTGCAATTCCTGCGCTCGGTGCGCCGCTTGCTGGGCGACGGCGCGCGCATGATTATCGGCGCCGACATGGTCAAGGACGAAGCCACGCTAGTGGCCGCCTACGACGACGCGGAAGGCGTCACCGCGCGCTTCAACAAAAACCTGCTGCTGCGCATTAACCGCGAACTGGGCGGCGATTTCGATCCGGATGCGTTCGATCACCTGGCGCTTTGGAACGCGCAACATCAACGCATGGAAATGCATCTGGTCAGTCGCGCCGACCAGATCGTCAACGCAGCCGGACAGACCTTTGCATTCAAGGAAGGCGAACAGCTCCATACCGAAAATTCGCACAAGTTCACACCGGAATCGTTCGCCGACCTGGCGGCGCAGGCCGGCTGGAGCGTCACGCATCAATGGATCAGTGCGGCGCCGCAATTTGCGGTGTTCAGTTTGCGCTAAGAGCTTGTTGCAAAATCAAGGGCAAGGCGGACTGTTGCGGGCTGTGGCGGATGTTTGTGCTCCGTTCATGTCCTCCGGCGGCCTGCGGCCACCTCCCCCTTTACTTCACTGCGCACAAACATCCGCCTCA
>JAQGNR010000069.1 GCA_028291765.1 Herbaspirillum sp. | reverse complement strand
GCTGGCGCGCGACATGGACCGGCTGAAAGCCTTGCCGACGGTGGACGTGCCGGGCATCGCGCTGCGCTTGGATAGCGTGATCGGTCAGATCGACGGCATGCCGTTGCTGGCCGACGAAAAGCCGATAGTGTCGACGGCGCAACCGAAAAAGCCGCTGCGTCTGATCCCCGGCCCCAAGCCGAACAATTCCGCCGCGCCCGCGGACGGCAGCGGCAACGCCAAGCCCGACTGGCTGCTGCGCGTGGAGGACGCCTGGCAAAGCCTGACCGCCGAGATGTGGAGCGATATCCAGCAACTGGTGCGCGTGCGCAGCGTCGAAACGCCGGAAGCGTTGCTGTTGTCGCCGACCCAAGCGTATTACGCCCGCGAAAACCTGAAACTGCGTTTGCTCAATGCACGGCTGGCCCTGTTGTCGCATAACGAAGGCGCGTTCCGCAGCGATCTGTTGGCGGCGCAGGACGCCATCTCCAAATATTTCGACACCCGCGCCAGACAGACGCAGACCGCGCAGGCTTTGATCAAGCAGGTGCAGGGCAGCAGTCTGTCGATAGAAATGCCGACCTTGAGCGACAGCATCAGCGCGGTGCGCAATTACAAAGCAAAGCCTTAAGGCGGCCGATTTATGCGACTACTCCTCTGGCTTCTTACGCTATTTGCGACCGCGATCGGGCTGGCGATCGCCACCCGATTCAACACCGGCAATGTGGTGTTTTTCTACCCGCCTTACCGCATCGATTTATCCCTGAATTTTTTTGTGGGGCTGGTTCTGGTTAGTTTCGCCGTGCTGTACGCGTTCATTCGCGCGGTGCGGGTGGCGCAGGGTTTGCCCGGCCGCGTGCTGACTTATCGCCGCCGCAAGCGTGAAGATGAAAGTAATCAGGCTTTGCGCGATGCGTTGAAGGCTTTATTTGAAGGCCGTTTCGGCCAGGCTGAAAAAGCCGCTACCCGTGCCGCGCAGTGGGTCGACAACGCCGGTCTGGCCGCGCTGATCGCCGCGCGCGCCGCGCACCGGATGCGTCAGGCCGATCGCCGCGATATCTGGCTGGCAAGTATCGCAAGCGATGAGACGCTCAATACGGCCCGTTTGATGACCACCCTGGAAATGCAGGTCGATGCCCATCAGACCCAGGATGCCCTGGCCGTGGTCGATCAGCTCAACGCCAGCGGCACCCGGCATTTGCAGGCGCTGCAATGGGCATTGAAAGCCAATCAGCAAGCCAATAACTGGGCCGAAGTTTTGCGTCTGGTGCAGGCGCTCGATAAACGCAAGGCGCTGCATCCTGCGCTGGCCAGGCGGCTGACCGAAATGGGCTACGACTATCTATTGGCCGATCGTTCGCATGACGCCGAATCGCTGCGCCGTCTATGGGCCACGGTGCCCAATGTTGATCGTTTGCAGCCGCACATCGCCTCACACGCGGCCGATGCATTCAATGCCCGCGGCATGCACGACGAAGCCCGTGCGTTGCTGGAAAAAGCACTGGCGGCGCAACTCGATGTCAGATTGTTGCGCAGCTATCGCGACGCCTCGGCATCGGCCGGCTCGCCGGCATTGCTGGGGCAGATCGAGCGTTGCGAAGACTGGATCGCCAAGCGGGCCAACGATCCGGAACTGCAACTGACGCTGGGGATGTTTTGCCTGCGCCAGAAATTATGGGGCAAGGCGCAACGTCATCTTGAGCATGCGCTCAGCGATGCCATCGAGCCGCGTACCGTGCGCGAAGCCCATCTCAGTCTGGCGCAGTTGTACGATGCGTTGGAGCAGCCGGAAAAAGCGGCAAGGCATTATCGTCAATGCGCGGTTGCGACGGCCATTCGCTAGGTCTCTCATCGCGCATGTCATGTATACTGCCTACCGGTGTGACTGCGCTTTATCGACTAACCAGACAACTGTAAAGAATCCAACATGAGTTTAAACAACGTTCCGGCAGGCCGCGATCTGCCGAATGACTTCAACGTCATCATCGAAATTCCTGCCAACGGCGACCCTGTCAAATATGAAGTGGATAAAGCATCCGGCGCGATCTTTGTCGATCGCTTCCTGGGTACGGCGATGCACTATCCGGTCAACTACGGCTATATTCCGCAAACGCTGGCCGATGACGGCGATCCGGTCGATGTGCTGGTCATGACGCCGTTTCCACTGTTTCCGGGCGCTGTCGTGCGCTGCCGCGTATTGGGCGTGCTGAAGATGACCGACGATGGCGGCATTGATGCCAAGCTGCTGGCGGTGCCGATCGAAAAATTATGTCCTATGTATGCGCATATTCAATCTTACAAGGACGTGCCGGATTACCTGTTGAATCAGATCAAGCATTTCTTCGAGCACTATAAAGATCTGGAAAAAGGCAAATGGGTCAAGATGGAAGGTTGGGCGGATGCTGAAGAAGCCAAGAAAGAAATCTTGGCCGGTGTCGCGGCTTACAAGCCATAAGGCGGGATTGCAAGTTATGGAAAAAAACGCATTTCGGTGCGTTTTTTTATGCCTGGAAGGTTTTAGGCCCGGAGGTGACCCTTCGATACGCTGCGCTACTCAGGGCGAACGGGAGTTTTTATAATTTTTCGTAAACATAAAAACGGTTCGTCCTGAACGGGGTTTGAGAATTTTAAAGAAAACCCGTTCGCCCTGAGTAGCGCAGCGTATCGAAGGGT
>JAQGNR010000023.1 GCA_028291765.1 Herbaspirillum sp. | reverse complement strand
AGCCCGCAACAGTCCGCCTTGCCCTTCATTTCGCAACAGCCTATTTTAGGACGAGTCCGATGGTTAGTTCGGCTTTTAAATCTTAGTATTAAAAATAGATTGAAAATATTTATTGAGGCAATTATGGAGGAATGTAATGTCAAACAAGATTCAAGCTAAATCATCGAATATCGATAATTTTTCAATGCAGCAAGATACCGCGGCGGTTAAGCCGGGTTCAAAAAACAGGGGTTTCTTTCTGCAAAATATGCTGAATGCTTTCAGTAAAAATTCAAATTCGTTTTTTTCATCGCGGACTAAAGATAAAGCCGAGGCAGGCGTTCAGCATCCGTTTAGATTGATTGTCGATGGCGGCACTGGCGTCGATAAGCCTGATTCCACAGCCCGGACAGAAAACGAACCGACAGCCGAGGCAAGGCCTTTATCTAAAGCGCGCTTGATGATGCCTTCAAGGGGCATGTTGAATGGCAAGCAAGTCAGCATCAGAAAAAGTTTATGCGACATCCAGGCCGGCATCGAAAAAGTAGCGGTAGGTTATTGCCAACCTAAAGACCGGGCGCTTTTTATATCTTCAATTGCAGAGGTCATTGACGATTTAAAGGGGACGCTGGATTTTATGGAAAGTCGCTTTAGGCTTTTCGCTGCGGAAGATGCCACAGGCGCTCCGGAGGAAAATGTAGAACATATCGATACATCCGCGAGTTCGCGTAACGCATCCGGCAACGGAGAGGTGCAAGGCGCGATTATTTTCGATCGATCCGCGACGCTTCAGGATGTAAGAAAAATCCGGTCTCAAATGTTGCAGGCCAATGCCGCGTTAGAGCGCACCGAGAAAAAAGATTTTGGTTTTTTTGATTCTTTATTTACGAATCTGATTGAACGATTAGGCAAGATTGACGCATCTTTAAAAGTTGCAGGCCAAGCCAATTACGGAACAAATGACTGGATGGCGGATGGAGAAGCCATCCGGCAGAAGCTCAGATTTTGATGTTTCGATGAGCGTTCGAATGCACTCTGCCGACGTGACAACAGCTACGTTTCGTGTTCGGTATATATCCATATAAATTATTTTTTTTGAGGTAACACTATGCGTACAGATATGACGACAACCGCAGCGGTAAACGCTGGTTATAAAAAATTTCATGATGAAATGAGCAATGGCCAGAATGTTCATGCCGCTCCAGCGAATCATAATAAAAGAATGTTGGAAAGTAGCAAGCGTCAAAACGGCGCGGAAAAGCCTATCGTTGCGGATGGTTTTTTTAGTAAATGTCGTTCGAAGGTATCCGAATTTTCCGGATTTTTTTCCCGCGCTAAAAATATGTCCGGCGGGGAAAATGGCATTGAAAAGAGGCACAGCCGTCCGGAGAGTGGGGCGATTATTCATGCGTCGAAAAATATTAGAAATCTTCCGGCTACACCCTCCGATAAATGGTGGTCGTCTTCAGTATCGGGTGAATATGTTGCGGCTGAAAAAAGCACGCCAGGATACCAAAAATTCAAAGCAATGATTCGACTCACTGTCGAAACCTACAGACTTAAACTGGATGCTGGCCAGCCCGCCATTGCAAATATAAGTGAATGCCATACGGCTTACGATAATCTCTTCTTGAAAGCTTACGATTCGGCTTACGAAAATTTGCGCCAGGAAGGAAAATCCATGCAGGAAGCATTGCGGGTAACTTATGGACAAGCTAATGCGCAGGTGCTCAATGAATTGCGTTCAGAAGGTGTCGATTCTCAATATGTCGCGCTTATCTCCCAACGCGAGATTGTGATCAAGGAACCGGTATCGAAGTCCGACGGAAAACCTACGTTTCCGCTTTTCTCATCGGTCGCCGGCATGAATGTCGAGGCTTTTCGAGAAAATTTCGGAAAGGCTTGGGAAATTGCAAAATCAAAGTTCGTGCCGCCTTCCCGCCACATTGAATCGGAAAGCAAAACCGCTAAGATACTGCGCCAATTGGAAAATCCAGGCGGCAAGGCAGCGGTGGAACTGACACCGGCCGCCTCTTTGACAGCGGACGATTTGAAGGGAATGTACCAAGATGCTTTCGAAAGTGCTTATAAAGACGGCGTTTCAGCTGGCCATGGATCCACGGCAGCGGTGCTGTCGGCGCATCAATCGGGGCTTGATAAAGTCTCCGGAAACCTGCCCAGTTTCGAGCATAAAATGGTCGTCGCCAGATTCAAAGAGGAGTTCGTCAGCCTGGAACCAGCGCTGGCTGAAGGCAAGAAATCGCCGTCCGTTCAATTTGAAAAGAAGGATAGTGTCCGGGAAAATATCGTGAAGCCGGAATTGTCCGTTGACGTTAGCCGCGCGGAAGGCGCCATGCAAACTTCCGGCGATGCTGCGATCGAAGAATCGATAAAAACGGAAACACCGTTTTCATTTATAAAGTGGGCAGGGATGAAGGCGTCGAATTTTTTCTCTAAAAAATCATCGAAACTGGAGAGCCAAAAGATTATCGACGATCTGAAAATTTCAAGCCCCATGGGTTTTAGGCACGAAGTGCAGTGGACGCCGGAAGGTGTCTCTATATTGGGAGTCGACCAACCCAGGGTCGAATCGAATCTACCCGAATTTCAGCTTGCATCGTCTGTGACGCCTGAGTCGAAGGCTCGGTCTTCATCTTCGAATGCATCCGATGAAGATCGAATTTCTTCGAGAACCGATTCAGAGCGTCCGCGAGCGCCATCTTTGACGTCCCTGGCGTCGACGACATTGTCGATGTCATCGGCGATGTCGTCATGGTCACCGGACGTGTCGTTGACATTAACGCAAACGCCGTCGCCTGTAGCCAGACAAACGAACGAAATCCCGGTTTCGAGCAATGAAGCGAAACTGCAAGAGCGGCCAAAAACAATGCTTAGCAGATTGATCTCGATATTGCCAAAAAGAAGCCAGGGCTACAAATTGACAGATCTTACTTCTCAGGATGAACGGCATGTGGATATAAGCACGTCGACATATGTGAGTGAGCCGGGACACAACGTCAAGGCGGATCGCTACGACGAGGGATCCAAGAAGGTAAGACTTTTGAATTTCCAACGGATGCCGACATTTCAAGGCCGGGCGGAACGATGAATCGTTATGAGCGCTCGTTATTTATTGAATAGTTGACTTAAGGAAGGAAACGTTATGCTGAATATTTTTAAGACCTTAACATCGTCGTGTTGTGGAAGGACGAGTGATGACTACGATGTTTATAAAAAGATTGCCGAAAGCGATCAGACTACATATGGTGGAAAAAAAATAAAAAATAGTACAAGTATTAAAACTAAAGTGAAGCAATTTTTTCGTAAGCTGACCTTTTTCAAAAAGCCATCTGAAGCTGCAAAAAATGGTATAACGCTTGACTTGTATAAGAAAAATTTCGAACAGACGGTACTGACCCATGATCTTCCTTGGGATACATGGTTAAAGTTGGATAGGAGCCAGTTTGCGACGGATGACGGCCCTGCTTTTTCCTATGTCTTGCCGCGTTCTTCAGGTTCGGCGCGCATGTCAGGCTTGCAGCAAGCGGCTGATTTAGATAAAGCCCAGTCGTTTATACAGATTAACGATGCGTCCAGACGTGAAATACCGCCTTCGCTACCTCCGCGCAATCGCACGCGTCCATCGTCCAATACCGATTGATATACATGCGCCGACATTAACGGCAATTAAATTTGAAGGGAAATCTATGAAAATCGATCAATTTACTCATACTAAGTTACGGTCGCCGGATTTTGGCGCAACGCGCGTAGAAAAAACACGCGCACAAAAATATGCGGAAAGCAGCTCGCCGCTTAAGCGGACTTTGTATAAAGGATTCCGAATGATACAGACCACGGCAAAGCGCATATCCGAATTTTTCAAGCCGACGCCGAAGACACCGGTATCCGCCAACGGATTAGACAAGGGAATATATTTCTATGCGCCGCGTCCGGGTTTTAGCGTCTCAGGTTTTGTGACCGGCAAAGAATCTGAATTACTGCGCCCTGCATCTGAGCCGCCTAGTTATTATGAAAATAAGGTCGTAAAAGATAGTGTATTGCCGCCGAAGCCGCCTGCGCCTCCCAGATATTCAAGCCTTAAGGATTTTGCGCGTAATCGAACCTCATATTAGACTGCTGACGATAACGCGTAATCCAGTTCAATCCCCAAAAGGGCGCCCACAAGGCGCCCTTCCTCGTTTACGCGCGATCTTTTCCTTGTTTTAGGACAAGTCCTATGGATGCAGGCCAGCGTAAACACTAACATTCAAATCAACTTAAGAATGTCTTCAGCCAAACAACACCACAAGCAATAGCGATCGCGTATCGTGACTCGCTTCATGATTTCTCTTCATGCAGTGCTTCGTTTTTTTAACAGGGGTGAGCCATTTTTTCGATGAACCGTTGCGGTTCACCAGCAAGCCCCCTCGTTTAAAAGGAGTCGCCAATGATGCAAGGCATCGATCAGCCCATGTTCGCCATGTTCGAATTCGCCCCCGGATTTTGTGCCGGTCAGTCGTCGTCTGCTATCGAAATTTTATTGATTCAGGCCGGTGATGAAGGCGCAACTGTATCGACTACGATTGACGGAAAGGCGACAACAGAGTCATTTGAGCCTGGCTGGTCCGGCCTGCTGGTATTGGACCGTGTCGCCTGCGAAGTTACCGATGGAGATGGTAAATACTGCGTGGCGGATATGGCGATGATGGCCAAATTGCAAGCCTTCCTGGATGCAGGGCTGGAACCGTCCGACGCCACCGAAGCTGCCGCGTTTAATCGTAGCAACGCTGCCGACGCCGCCAATGCCGCGCATGCTGCGCCGCGTCTGATTGCGCTACCCGTAGCGATTCTGCCGAGCATGCATTGCGCCCGCACGCTGGAGCGCTGCTTCCTGATGCAGGCATGCGACCCCGATCCCGATTTTTCCCGCATCAGCGCGGCATTGCGGCTTACCGAATGGTACAAGCTGGTGCGATTTTTGTTGACCCAGCCGGCGACCATGACCATGCAGGCCTTGAGCGAACGTTACGGCCTCTCGTATTCCCATTTCCGCCGCTTGTGCCGTCAGGCCTTCGGCCGCGGCGGCAAAGCCGAATTCCAGCAATGGCGCAATGTGCGGGCTTTACTCGATATGGTCGATAGCGGCGCCAGCATGACCGAGGTCGCGCTGCGCCAGGGCTTCGCATCTTCTTCCCATTTTTCCGACGCAATGAAAGGCCAGTTCGGTATGCCGCCGCGTCGTTTGACCCGTCCACTGAGCAAAAATAATGATGACTTATAAATTTCCGGCATTCTCCCGATCCGCCTTGCGTGGCATGGCGCTGGCGCCAATGCTGATGGCCTTGCTGATGGCGATCACGCCGGCGCAGGCAATCGAAAGCGCCGATGCGTTCGATATGAGCGCGCCCATCTCCGCTGCTGCCGCGCTCACTCCAACTACCGTTGCCGTCCCGATGAAAGCATCGACATTCGACGACGTGCAATCCGCTTCCAGCCCCGGTCCCGGCCCCGGTTACGTCGCCAGAAAAGACGGTCTGCGCACCTTTTTCAACGCACTCTCGGCACGCCTGAAAAAGCCGGTCATCGTCAGCCAGAAGGCATCCCGCAAACAGATCAGCGGCGATTTCGATTTGACCCGGCCGCAAGAATTATTGGAGAGCATTGCCGAGCGACTCAGCCTGATCTGGTATCACGACGGCCAGACGATCTACGTCTACGACGCCACCGAAACCCGCAACGCAATGATCGCACTACCCAGCGGATCGCTGGAGTCGCTCAACGATTTCCTGCGCAAATCCGGCCTCTACGACCGCCGCTACCCATTGCGCAATGGCGGCAGCAGCGGCATGTTTTATTTGTCAGGCCCGCCGATGTATGTCGAGCTGGTGGAAAACGCGACGCGCTTTCTCGGCGAGAAGAAGGCCGGCGATAAGCTGGGCCAACTCAGAATTGAAGTAGTGCGGCTGGCCAACACCTTCGTGACCGATCGCAATATGGCCGTGCGCGATGCGCAGGTGACGGTGCCGGGGATCGCCACGGTGATCGAGCAGTTGATGCGCGATCAGCAAATACCGGTCGATGTACGGGTTGAAAATCAAATGGGCGGCAGCGCTGCGGCGGGGTCACAGCCACAGCCGCAGCCGCGCAATACCGCCGAAATGCCGCCATTTCCGGCCGACGGCGCAGTGCAGGCGCAGACGGTGGTTCCTTATCCGCCGCCGATGGTCACCCCGTTGCCGGCATTGGGCGAAATTCCGGGCGGCAATGCCGAAAGAATCCGCGTCATCGCCTACCGCGACACCAATAGCCTGTTGATCCGCGGCACGCAGGAACAGGTCGATTTCATCAAACGTCTGATCGAACGGCTGGACGTAGCCAAACGGCATATCGAATTGTCGTTGTGGATCATCGATCTGAAAAAAGGCGATCTGGATCAACTCGGCGTGAACTGGAGCGGCGGCGTTTCGCTCGGCAGCAAGGTCGGCGCCACCTTCAATAATTCGATCAGTACGCTTGACGGCGGCAGTTTCGTGGCTGCGATCCATGCATTGGAGAAAAACGAAAAGTCGCGCATCGTCTCGCGTCCGGTGGTGCTGACGCAAGAAAACGTGCCGGCGCTGTTCGACAATAACCAGACGGTTTATACCAAGCTGCTGGCCGAACGCATGGTGCAGATGGAGAAAGTCACCTTCGGCACCATGATCAGCGTGCTGCCGCGCTTTGCGCAGGATGGCCAGATCGAGATGTCGCTGACCATTGAAGACGGCAGCCAATTGAGCGCCGAAGGCAATGCCAACGGCGATATCAATGTCTCGCGCACCAATATCAGCACAGTGGCGCGGGTGCCGAAAGGCATGAGCCTGCTGATCGGCGGCTATACCCGCGACGTCAGCACCGACACCGTCAGCAAAATCCCGCTGCTGGGTGATTTGCCCGGCATCGGCGCGCTGTTCCGCACCCGCAAGGTGAAAGAAGACAGCTTGGTCCGGGTCTTCCTGATTCAGCCCAAGCATATTGAAGACGGCCCCCAGCGCGACGCCAGCGATCTGAGCGACGAATTGCTGGCGGACCGCAAATCCGATCCGCAACTGCAACTGCTGCGCGATTATATGGAGCGCAAGCATGACGACAATTAGGTCTGGCGGCTTCGTGCCATCCATCGCGCTACGCACGCAGAGCGTGGCGGAGCACAAGAAGGAGCAGGTGCAGCAGAGCCAGAAACAGCAAAACCTGCGCCACGAGATTGTGCGCAACGATATGAAGGAGCTGGCTGGCGCTGCCGCCGAGCTGAATTCGGCTGCCGACGCCAGCCCGGCCGCGCAACTGCAAAGCTTCATCGAGGCCAGCGACAATATGGCGATGTTGATGGGGCAGTTCCGCAGCCGCCGCGATTTCGACAAAAAGGCCGATCAGAGCAGCGATCATTTCGAACGCGTGCTCGACGAGGATGCGCAACCGAAGGCGCAGCAGATCCTGAAGGCGGCCAAGGTGCCGGGCATTGCGGTCGAGGACTTGCTGCGCCATGCGCGCAGCCTGTTCCCGGATATCAGCGATTTGATCATTGTGCTGCGCGAGTTGTTGCGCCGGCGGCAATTGGATGCGGTGGCCAAAGCGCGGCTGGAAAAAGCCTTGGCGCAAGCCGAGAGCGAAGCACCGCCGCGGGCGATGAAAGCCGGCATCAATATCGCACTCAAGGCACGTCTGTTCGGCGCCAAACTGGCACTGAGCGCCATGCTGCTGCGCGCCAGCTACCGCCAGTTTCTGGAAAACGAAGACGCGCCGGTGATGATGTATGAAGAGTGGATCACCGCCTACGGCCATGAGCGGCGCGCGCTGGTCATGGAATTCCTGGAAAGCGCATTGGTGGCCGATATGCTGGCGCAAGACCCTAGCTGTTCGCGCATCGAATTCGGCAATTTGCTGGGAAAACTGAATGAACTCAAGCTGCTGCGTTCGTCCGAATCGCTGTTTATCGACACCCTGCTGAAGGATCCTGTCATCGGCGCGCACAACGGCCGCGAAGCCGATTGGCTGGTGTTCATGCTGGCGCTGATGCAGTCGCCGGAGGAAATTGATGCGCTGTTGATGGACGTGCTGGGCGAGCAGGTTTTGCTGTCCTCGCATGCGATCCGCTCGCGGTTGTTGCAGACGGTGCGCCATGCCTGCAAAGCGCTGCCGACCGATTTATTCGTTGATCCGGACGCGGTAGATGCGCTGTGGGAACGCTTCGCGCAATTGGCCGCGGTGACGTATCGGCACGAGTTGATCGAACTGCGGACCGATCTGCGCCGCCGCAGCATGGGTGGCGGTAGCTTCGATGAAGAAGACGATGCCGACGACACAGACAATAATAAGGAGCGCTAACCATGTTCAATAAAACCTTGGGCAATATTGCCGCGCGTCCGGAATTACTGATTCTGTTGCTGATGGTCACCATCATCGCGATGCTGGTCATTCCGCTGCCGACCATTCTGGTCGATTTTCTGATCGGTCTGAATATCGTGATTGCGATCCTGGTATTCATGGGTTCGTTCTATATCGAAAGGGTGTTGCAGTTTTCCGCCTTCCCGTCGATTCTGCTCATCACCACACTATTTCGGCTGGCGCTATCGATCAGCACCAGCCGCCTGATTTTGATCGAAGCCGACGCCGGCGAGATTATCGCCAGCTTCGGCCAGTTCGTCATCGGCGACAGCCTGGCGGTCGGTTTCGTGATTTTCTCGATTGTCACGATTGTGCAATTCATCGTCATCACCAAGGGTTCGGAGCGGGTGGCCGAAGTGGCGGCGCGCTTTTCGCTGGACGGCATGCCCGGCAAGCAGATGAGCATCGACTCCGATCTGAAGGCCGGCATCATCGACGCCGAAGGCGCGCGCGAACGGCGCAGCGTGCTCGAACGCGAAAGCCAATTGTTCGGCTCCTTCGACGGCTCGATGAAATTCATCAAGGGCGACGCCATCGCCGGCATCATCATCATCCTGGTCAATTTCATCGGCGGCATTGCCGTGGGCATGACCACGCACGGCATGGATATGTCGACCGCATTGAGCACCTACACCATGCTGACCATCGGCGACGGCCTGGTAGCGCAGATTCCGGCGCTGCTCATTGCCATCAGCGCCGGCCTGATCGTGACCCGCGTCAATGGCGAAGACAATAATCTGGGCCGCATCATCATGCGCCAGTTGCTGGGCAATTCATTTGTGTTGCTGGTCACGGCGGTGCTGGCGCTGCTGATTGGCTTGCTGCCGGGCTTTCCGTTTCCGGTGTTTCTGGTCTTGGCCTGTCTGCTGGGCGGCTTGTATGTGGTCCGTTTGCGCCGTACCAGGCGCGATGAAAAGGCCGCAGCAGGCGCGAACGCTCAACCGGAGCAGGGCGGCGACAGCGCAGGCTTGGGCATGCTGGGCAATCCCGATCAGATGGCTGCTGAAACGGTGCCGCTGATTTTGCTGGTGGCGCCGGGGCGGCTTGCCGCGCTGGAGAAATTGCAACTGGGGCAGCGCTTCCGCAGCCAGTACTTCGTCGATTACGGCGGCCGCCTGCCAGACATCGCGCTACGCGGCGCCGATACCGTGGCCGACAACCGGGCGGTGCTGGTGATCAACGAAATCCGCGCTGCCGAAGTGATCGTACATTTCGATCTGCTGCGGGTGGTGAACTACTCGGAAGAGATCATGCATATCGGGATTGTCCCGGTGATGAGCGAAAGCGACGGCGTCAAAAGCGCCTGGGTCGAACCGCAACAGCAGGATGCGCTGGTCGCGCTGGGTTATCAATTGCGTCCGGCGGTGGATGAGCTGTATCAATGTGTGGCGGTGGTATTGGCGCGCAATGTGAACGAACACTTCGGCGTGCAGGAAACCAAGCACATGCTCGACAAACTGGAAGAAAAATATCCGGATTTGCTCAAGGAAGTGTATCGGCATACCCCGCTGCAACGGGTGGCGGAAATGCTGCAGCGTTTGCTATCGGAACGTATTTCGATCCGCAACATGAAACTGATCATGGAAGCGCTGGTGCAATGGGCGCCGCGTGAAAAAGATGTGCTGATGCTGGTTGAGCATGTGCGGGGTGCGCTGGCGCGCTACATCTGCCACAAATTCGCGGTTAACAATGAACTGCGCGCGGTGGTGATTTCGCCTGAGATCGAAGACGTGGTGCGTAAGGGTATTCGGCAGACCTCGGCTGGTTCTTTTCTGAATCTGGAGCCTGCGGTCAGCGAGGACCTGCTGGACCGGATCGCGGTGACGCTGGAGAAGGTGCCGCTGGCGCACAAAGATCTCGTGCTGCTGACTGCGGTGGATGTGCGGCGCTTTGTCAAGAAGCTGGTGGAGGCGCGTTTTCGGGAGCTGGAAGTGCTGTCTTTTGGGGAGATTACGGACAGCGTTTCGGTGAATGTTTTGCGGACTGTTTAGGGATTTCCTTTAAATTTTAGCGGCTGAGGTGATCCTTCGATACGGGCTTCGCCCTACTCAGGACGAACGGGGTTTTTGTGAAAATTTAAAAAAACCATTCGCCTTGTTTTGTGAAAATTTAAAAATTTCCGTTCGCCCTGAGTAGGGCAAAGCCCGTATCGAAGGGTCACCTCCGCAGGTAAAACCTAAAGAATACCCCCACAAAACCAGTACGAATAATTTTTATAAACAAATTTGAAAAAGGAAATTTTATGATGCACAACACCGACATTTCAAAATTACTAACCGCCTCCCTGGTAGAAATGGGCTGCGACCCCGCATTAATCGGCGATCTGGATGCGCACAACGACATCGTGCTGGATTTCCACGACGTGCCGAGCATTCATCTACGGCGTGACGGCGACGAAGTCCGCGTCTGGGCGGCGCTGGGCGAGCGCCACGATTATCAACTAGTCATCGATGCCCATGCCCCGAAAATCCTGCTGGCGATCACTGCACCGCAAGCATATACATCCGGCGGCAATCTGATGCTCTCGATTCAGGACGAGACCTTGCAACTGACAGCGCTGCTGCATCCGGATTATCTGGCCGACAGCGAAAAATTCGGCACGGCCTTGAATGCGTTTTTCGAACGCATCGCCGTCTTCAATCAAATCATCAGCGGCTGATGCGATGAAAACGCTGCGCCTATTACAACAACACGCCCGTCCGGTACGTCTGAGCGGATCGATGATCGAAGCGCCGCTGCCCGGCGTGGCCATCGGCGAAATCTGCGAGCTGCGCCGCAACTGGCAGGAGCGCGCCGTCATCGCCAAGGCGCAGGTGGTCGGTTTCCGGCAGGACGTGGCGGTGCTCAGCCTGATGGGCGAAGCGCGCGGCCTCTCGCGCGAGGCGGTATTGATGCCGACCGGCGCGCCACTGACAGTGGAAATCGGCGCGCAGATGCTGGGCGCGGCGATCGATCCGGCCGGCGCGGTGGTCGAGCGTTTTGCAGCGCTGGCGCAGGATAACGAGCCGGCGCAAATGCGCGCCATCGACAGCAAGCCGCCGGCCTATAACGAGCGGCGCGGCATTCACGAAACGCTGGTCACGGGCGTACGCGCCATCGACGGTTTGCTGACCTGCGGCGTGGGCCAGCGGGTCGGCATTTTCTCCTCGGCCGGCTGCGGCAAGACCACGCTGATGAACATGCTCATCGAACATGCCGAGGCCGACGTCTTCGTGGTCGGGCTGATCGGCGAACGCGGGCGCGAAGTCACGGAATTCGTCGAAATGCTGCGCAGTTCCGGCCATGGCGAGCGTTGCGTGCTAGTGCATGCGACTGCCGATTTTTCGCCGGTGGAGCGCTGCAATGCGGCCTTGCTGGCGACCTCCGTGGCTGAATATTTCCGTGATCAGGGCAAGCGCGTGGTGTTGTTTCTGGACTCGATTACCCGTTACGCACGGGCTTTGCGCGACGTCGCGCTGGCTGCCGGCGAACCACCGGCGCGGCGCGGTTATCCGGCTTCGGTATTCGATGTGTTGCCGCGGGTACTGGAGCGGCCCGGCTTGACCAAGAACGGCAGCATTACCGCGTTTTATACAATTCTGCTGGAAAGCGAGGACGAACCCGATCCGATCGCCGATGAAATCCGTTCGATTCTGGACGGCCATATTTACCTCAGCCGCAAGCTGGCCGGGCAGGGGCATTTCCCGGCGATCGATGTCTTGCGCAGCACCAGCCGGGTGACTTCGCAGGTCTGCGACGCGCCGCATTTGCGCGCAGCCGAGGGCGTGCGCGGCATGCTGGCGCGGCTGGAAGATTTGCAGATGCTGCTTGATCTGGGCGAATACAAAAAGGGCCAGAACGCCGACAACGATCGTGCGATTGCGCGGCGGGATGCATTGCGCGACTGGGCGCGGCAAACAGTTGCGCAGCGTTGTCCATTCAGAAAAACGCTGGAGAGCATGCATGCCCTTGTTGCATAAAATCGGTTTGATGATCCGTCATTGCGAGCAGGCGCAATTGCGCGTGACTGAACAGTTGGCGCAGCAGACCGGGCGTTGGCGCAGGCTGCAACAGAGCATCGATGGGTTGGCTTTGCAGTGTGTCGAAATCGATCGGCTGCTGCAGAGCCAGAAACTGAACGGCTGCATCATCGACCAGCCGGCCTTATTCGCGCTGCAGCAACGCCAGGCGGTGCTGCGGCAGCGACGTTATCAACTCGATTTCGAGCGCGATCGCTTGCGGGAGGAAACCGAACTGCTGGAGCAAGAGCAGCAGAAAACGCGCGCTGAAATGCAGGTGTTGATGCGTAAGAAAAATAAATTTTCGCATTGGTCCGGGGTGCAGAAGCGGGAAAATTTTTTGCGGCGATTGCAGCGTGAGGATATGGAAATTGAGGATAGGGTTGTTTTGGTGAGGGAATGAATTACTTGTTTTGGAATATTGGGGCGCTATGGGGCGCCCTTTGTTGTTTACGCGGGATTTAAATTCATTCTTTAAGTTTTACCCGCTGAGGTGATCCTTCGATACGGGCTAAAGCCCTACTCAGGACGAACGGGGGTTTTGTGAAAATTTGAAGAAAAACCCTTCAGGACGAACGGGGGTTTTGTGAAAATTTGAAGAAAAACCCTTCAGGACGAACGGGGGTTTTGTGAAAATTTTAAAGAAAAACCGTTCGTCCGGTGCAGGTCGAACGGGGTTAATGAAAATTAGAAAAAATCCCGTTCGTCCTGAGTAGGGCAAAGCCCGTATCGAAGGATCACCTCAGCAGGGAAAATTTAAAGAACGCCCCCACAAAACCAGCCCCCTAATTTAAGACGAGTCTTATGGCCTATCCCCGTCCAAAAACCTAACATTCAATTCAAGTTAAGAATGTCTTCAAGCAGATAGCAGAACCAGTCTGGAATCGAGAAAGAGGCGTATGGATGCAATAGGTAAAACCATGGGTGGAAAAGGCACATTGCCGGCGCTGCAGTGCGAGTCGCTGGACGAGCACGTGCATCGCGCATGGTCGTCTTTCAACGACGAGACTGGCGCTGACGCCCCCGCGCCACGCCGCGGCTTGACGCATTTCCCCGTGGCTGAACCGGATGGCGATCCCCGCGTACCGATGCAAGCGGCGTTCGACGCCGTCATACCGTTCGATAGCGCATTCCCTGCAGCCGAGCTAACCATCCGCTCCAGCGACGCCGAATACAACGACGTAGATTTCAACGACACTGAATTCAATGACGCTGAATTCAATGCCGACAACGCCAACATCAATATGGCCGGCTGGCAGCCGTTGCCGTTACCAGTGCGGCCCGAGCATGCGCCTTTGAAGATCAATTTCCCCACAGCCGGAACGCTCTTACCCGACGCACCGCCGTTGCTTCAACGCAGCGTATCCGCGCCGCAATTCGGCCCCGGTGTTATGTTGCATCGAAAAACAATCCAACCATTAATTACCGCAACCGGCCAGATGCCGCAGCGTCGTCGCATCGACGGCAAACTGCCTGCACCAGCTACGCATGCTCCGGCTACTACGAATACATCAGTTACAAACACAGCCGTCGCCGGACAGACGATTACCGAAGTTCGGCAAGATTTGCGTACCTCCAGCGGCACCGTGCGCGCAGCGCTTCCCGAAGCGGCTGTCCAAATGCATCCACGCGGCTTTCAGCTTGAGCAGCCCGCGGCGGCCGGTGAGAATTCAATGCCGGAGCAGCTATCCGTGCGTCCACCCATTCCATGGACGCCTCAGCAACGTGATGCCGGCGGCAAGCGGCTTGTACCGGCTACGCATGCACCGACTGCCCATGCAAGCAATACCGGGCCGACCATTACTGAAGTTCGGCAAGATCTGCGTGCGGCCAGCGGTGGCGAGCGCGCAGCGCTTCCCGAAGCGGCCGCCCAAATACACCCACGCGGATTGCAAGTCGAACCGCTCGCGACGGCCAGTGAGAATGCGATTCCGGCACAACCGGCCAATACACCGCAGCCGCAGCCGATATCCGGTGCATTGCAAGCCGCCACCGACGCACCACACAAAGAAAAATCGCCGCCGCAAGCCATATCCGATGCGCAGCCGCTTCCGTTCCCGCAGCAGCCGGCCCCGCAGCGTCCACCATCGGCAGCGCCTGACGCAGCGCTGCCGGCACAAGCGAAAAATACACCGCAGCAACCATCCGCCGCGATGGTCGCTGCACCAGCGCCGGCCTCAGCCGCCAATGGCGGCAGCACGTTGACCTATCGCTTCGACAAATGGAACGGCAACCACGCGGTAACGGTGCAAGCACCGACCAAAGCCGATGCGCCGCAATACATTCTTGCGCCGTCCGACAGCATGGTAAGCCAGCGCCTGAGCGAGCATCTGGCGCAGAACCCGCAGATGGCTGATATCCCGGCGATGCGCTTGAGCGACGCCGACGAGCGGCAACAGCAGCCGCGCCAGCAAACGCCGCAGGAAGATGATGAGGACGAGGCATGAGCGCGCTCAATTTGCGTCGCGCCGACGGCGTTGAAGCCGCATTGCGGCGCGGCATGAGTCTCTGGCGGCGCAATGGCATGGCGATCCAATTACATGCAGCGCCGCCGACGCAGGCGCGCTATATCGCATTTCACGCCGATGCCGACGCCGATGATGCCCGGCATGGCTGGGACGGCTTAATCAACTGCGACGAATGGCTGGGCAATATCGCCCCGGAACTGGCTGCGCTGGGCAATTTCGAGGGCGCGGCCGAACACGCGATGCAATTGTTCGCCGCCACGCCGCAGCCGCTCACGGCCACTTTTCCGTACCGGACGATCACCGTTACCGGCCTGGTGTCGGGCGCGGATTTGCAGCAGTCGCCGCTGGCCGTACTGAGCACGCCGCAGGCCACCGTCTGGTTGCATTCGTTGCCGTCATTGCCGCCGCAAACGAAAAACGATGCACCGGAACCGGGCGCAAGGCTGAGCCACATTCCCGCCACGCTGCAATTTTTATTGGGCGCGAGCCAGCTCAGCCGGGGCTGTCTCTCACGCGTCGGGCCGGGCGATGTATTGCTGGTGACCGAGCACGCGCTGCGCATGCGTTGCAACGCTTTGATGCTGGGTTGGTATTCGATAACTGAAGAAGGAATTACCGTGGATGAACTATTGAACGAACCGTATGAAGAAGCCGCTGAAGCGACGCTGCAAGCCAGCCCGGAACAGGCCGGCGAGGACGTAATCCAGGACGAGCAGGCAGCGCGGGCAGGTATTGCACGCATTCCGGTGCGCCTCGAATTCGTGTTGCAGCAGAACAAGCTGACCATGGGCGAGCTGGGCCAACTGTATAGCGGCCAAGTTATCGATCTGGCGCCGGAGGCGGAAAAGCAAGTGCTGGTGCTGGCCAACGGCGCGGTATTGGGGCGCGGCGAACTGGTGCAGATGGACGACCGGCTCGGCGTCGAAATCATCGATCTTTATGGAAGCCACGACGATGCCCACTGACGTTAGCCTGATCGCGCTGCTGTCGTTTTCCGCGCTGCTGCCATTTTTGATCGCCTCGGGTACTTGCTACGTCAAGTTTTCGATTGTCTTCATCATGATGCGCAATGCGATGGGCTTGCAGCAGGTGCCGTCGAACATGACGCTCAACGGTATTGCATTGCTGCTGTCGCTGTTCGTGATGGCGCCCGTGGCGCAGCAGGCTTACGACCATTTCAGCCGCGGCGCACGCATCGATAGCGTGGCGTCGCTGAACAACTTCGCCGATGAAGGCCTGAGCGGTTATCGCAGCTATTTGCAGAAATATGCTGATCCCGATCTGGTCGCGTTTTTCCAGCGCGCGCAAAGTGCGCGCCAGCACGGCCAGGATGGTGAGGAAGATGGGCCGCGGCAAGACGAGGCAGCCGAGTATGACGCGCAACGGCCGTCGATCCTGGCGCTGCTGCCGGCGTATGCGCTGAGCGAAATCAAAAGCGCTTTCAAAATCGCCTTCTTTTTATACGTGCCGTTTGTCGTGGTCGATCTCTTGATTTCGAGTATTTTGCTGGCGCTGGGCATGATGATGATGAGCCCGGTGACGATTTCGGTGCCGGTCAAATTGCTGTTGTTCGTGGCGCTGGATGGGTGGACTTTATTGTCCAAGGGCCTCGTTATGCAGTATCTGGATATGGCGGGGTAGCGGCATGGATCATCTGGTTTATATCGGCAATAAGGCGCTGTATCTGGTGCTGGTGCTGTCGGCCTGGCCGATCGCCGTGGCGACCGCGGTCGGGCTGCTGGTCGGCCTGTTTCAGACTGTGACGCAGTTGCAGGAGCAGACGCTGCCGTTCGGCGTGAAATTGTTGTGCGTGTGTTTGTGTCTGTTCGTGCTGTCCGGCTGGATCGGCGAAAGCCTGCTCAATTTCAGCCGCGAAGCATTTTCTGCGGCGCTGCGGCGCTAAGCGGCATGTCCGGCACGCTTTCCATCGATGCGCTGCAATTGAGCCTGTATCCGTGGCTGCTGGGCGGCGCGCTGGGCGCGTTGCGGCTGGCGCCGCTGTTTTTCATGCTGCCGTTTCTGAATTCCGGCGTGCTGGCCGGCGCACCGCGCCAGGCCACCATCATGCTGGTGGCGCTGAGTCTGTGGCCGCATGTGCCGGCGGCGTTGCCGGCATTCGAGGCCTGGTTGTGTATGGGCCTGATTGCGCGCGAATTGAGCATCGGCCTGGCGCTGGGCTGCCTGCTGGCATGGCCGTTCTGGGTGATGCATGCGATGGGCAGCATTATCGACAATCAGCGCGGCGCGACGATGAGCAGCACCATCGATCCGGTCAACGGCGTCGATACCTCTGAATTATCGAATCTGTTTAATTTGTTCGCCGCGGTGATTTATTTGCAGGCCGGCGGCATGACGCTGATGCTTGAAGTGGTGGCCGAGAGCTACCGTCTGTTCGATCCCTTGCAATCCGGCCTGCCGCAGTGGCGGGCGTTATTGCCGGTGTTGAATTCGATGATGGCCAAGGCGATGGTATTAGCCAGCCCGGTGGTCTCGGCGATGTTGCTGTCGGAAGTTTTGCTGGGCGTGCTGTCGCGTTTTGCGCCGCAGCTCAATGCCTTTGCTGTGTCGCTCAGTATCAAAAGCGCGATTGCGTTTGCGGTGCTGCTGATTTATTTCGGGCCATCGCTGCCGGGGCAGATTATCGGCATGGGCTTGACGCCGACCGCGCTTGGCGGTTGGTTAGGTGGCGCAATGAGAGGCACTGATGGCCTCTGAAAAAACCGAACTGCCGACCGACAAAAAACGTCGCGATTCGGCCAAGCGCGGGCAATCGTTCAAAAGCCGCGACGTGGTGGCTGCGGTGCTGCTGCTGTGCGGCGTATGCGTGGTGGTCGCGCATGCCTCGGCTGTCGAATTGATGCAACTGCTGATGGCCGTCATCGCAGACGGTTTCCGGCAAGACCCGGCGCAGTACACGGGGGCGTTGCTGGGGCTGCTGGCGCGCATTCTGCTGCCGATTTTGCTGGTGTGCATCGCGGCGGTGGCGCTGCCGTCCTTGTATCAGAGCAAATTCGTGTTGGCCACCGAAGCGCTGGGCTTGAAGTTCGACTCGCTTAATCCGGTCAACGGCTTCAAGAAATTGTTCAGCATCAGGACCGTCAAGGATCTGATCAAAACCATTTTGCATTTGCTGTGTTTCGTCCTTGCCGCGGTGATTTTCTGGGACATGCAGAAAGGCAAGATTCTCGGGCAGATTCATGCCCAGGCCGGCGACTTGCTGCCGATCTGGGGCGGGCTGCTGCTCTCGCTGCTGCTGACTTGCCTGGCCTGCGTCGCGGCGATTGTGGCGCTCGATGTGCTGGCTGAAATATTTCTGCTGACCAAGGATCTGAAAATGGAAAAGCAGGAAGTCAAACGCGAACGCAAGGAACAGGAAGGCAATCCGGAAGTTAAGTCGCGGCGGCGTGAACTGCATATGGAAGTGCTGTCGTCGCAGCTGCAATCGGATGTCGAGAATTCGAATTTTGTGGTGGTTAATCCGACGCATATTGCGATTGCCGTGTATTTCAAGCCGGAGCTGGTGCCGTTCCCGTTTATCTCGGTGGTGGAGACGGATCACAAGGCATTGCAGGTTAAGGCTTATGCCAAGGAAAAGGGCATTCCGGTGATTGAAAATATTCCGCTGGCGCGGCGTTTGTATAAGAAATATCCGCGCTATTCGTTTATCGACGTTAGTGAGATTGAAGAGATTATGCGGATTGTGCTTTGGTTGATGGAGGTGGAGAACGCGGCTGCGCCGGTGGTTGATGTGATTGGTAATTTTGTTGGAGAGATTGACGTGGATGTTGGAAAAGATATTGAAGCAGAAGATAAGGCGGGGCAGGGAAAAGGTAGTTAGTTTTTTTGATGTTTAAGTCCTTTAAGTTTTATTTTCTGAGGTGATCCTTCGATACGCTGCGCTACTCAGGGCGAACGGGATTTTTTTGAAAATTTACTAACCCCCCCGTTCGTCCTGAGTAGCGCAGCGTATCGAAGGATCACCACAAAAGGTAAAACTTGAAGGATTTAAAAGAACCAAATTTTCAAACCGGCAGATCAGCGATTTACGGAATTATTTTCCAAAGCGCGATGTTTAAATAGCGTTACCGACACTGCCGGGTTGGTAACAGACGAAAGGGCAAACCAATGACGTTTGAACAGAAACATGAGAGCCAACCCGACACTGCGCAGGACGCCGATTTGCAGATGGCCGAAGTGATCCAGGATGCGGTCACGGAAGGCATGACGTTGAAAGACGTGCACGGCATTTCCGATCAAATGATGGATGGCTTGTATGCACATGCATACGACTTTTACGGCAAGGGGCAACTGGATGAGGCCGAGACTTTTTTCCGCTTCTTGTGCCTCTACGATTTTTACAACATCGATTACATCATGGGTCTGGCGGCAGTGTGCCAGATGAAAAAGCAGTACGCCAAGGCGATCGGTTTATATGCAGTCGCATTCGGCTTGAGCAAGAACGATTACCGTCCGATGTTCTTCACCGGCCAGTGTCATTTGTTCGAGCGTAAGGCGGCCAAGGCGCGCCAATGCTTTGAATTAGTCGTGCTGCATGCAGTGGATGTCGGGTTTCGCACCAAAGCGCAGGCCTATCTGGATGTGCTGGCAAAAACCAGCCAGACAAGCGGCGCCGGTGAAGACGCCGACGAGTATGAAATGGCAGACGGAGAAACACAGGAAAAGGCGTCGGCTTAGTTGACTAGTCCGGCGATCGATTAATCGGGCGCATTGGTGCGCCCGGCAATGAGAGGTGAGACCATGACAGAAATTATGCGTGTTGAGCGCGGCAATTTTGCCGATAACGCATTGATGAATGAAGTCGCATCCAATGCGGTACGGGTCAGCGGCGGATTCGTCGAGGGCGTGAATAAGGCCACGCGGAGCTTCTTGAACATGAACGTTCCGGTGGATGGCGACAACATTGAATTTCTGCCGGGCGACGATCTTATCAAGCCTTTGCTGACGCCGCCGCGCGCGCAAATCCAAGGGCGCTTCGCGGTAACGCAACTGGTGGCCGAGCTCGGTGTGATATTGGGCGAGGCAAGCGTGGCCGAGTTGATGGGGCAAATTGAAACGTTCAAGAGCCTGGCCGAAGCACGCAAGAAATCGCTGGAACATGCGTCGGAAGAATTGGATGTAGCCACCAACGAGGCGGAAGGCGCAGTCAAGCAGTTCGAAGCGGCGCATGCCGCGACCGCTGCGGCGCAGACGGCGTTCAATACGGCCAAAGGCCGCGTCAAGCAAGCGCAGATCGATGTCGCTGAGGCCAAGTCCGATGCGGCGTCGCGCCCGAGCGAAGCGGAATCGTCGCCACTGAAAAGCGACGATCTGATCCGCGCGCAACAGCAGCTCAAGCAGGCGCAGCAGGCGTTTCTGACGGCGGGAAAGAAGCTCAAGGAAGCCACCGCAAAAGAACAGCCCCTGTATGCCGAAGCGAAGCAGAAAACCGGGCTGGCAATCGATATGGAAACCCGCGCGCTGAACGCGGCAGCCGCCGCAGCGGTGACGCCGAACCATCGAGGCGAGCTGGAAAAGCTGGGCAGCAGTACCGCACGGTTGAGTCTGCTGCTGACATCGCTTTCGCAGCTGATCGGCGAGAGCGGCGAAGCCAGCATGAAAAACGATCAGGAACTCTTTAAATCGATGCAGGCCGAGCGTCAGAAAACGCTGGAGAAAGCGGCCAGCGATTACGAAGCCGAAGTGCGAAAAGCCGAACAAGTCGGCAAAACCATGGGCTGCATCGGCAAGATCGTCGGCGGGATTCTGACGGCGGTCAGCTTGTTGGCGATTCCATTTACCGGCGGTGCCAGCGCAGCGCTGGCGGTGATCGGCGTGGGCATGATGGCCGCCGATGCGATCACCACTGCGGTCACCGGCGGCACTTCGCTGACGAGCATGGCGATGGCGCCGATCATGGCGAATGTCATCCAGCCCTTGATTAAAGAAATCGGAAAGAAGATTGCCGCGGCGCTTGAAATTGCCGGTGTGCCGAAGGAAGAGGCGGAGCGCGTAGGCAACATTATTGCCATGGTGGTGGTCGCCGTTGCGATGCTGGTGTTGATGATCTGCGTCATCATGGTGGTTAAAAACAGCGCGTTCTTGAATAAGTTTCTAACAGCGTTCAGCAAGACTTTTTCAAAAGGTATCAACAAGGCAAT
>JAQGNR010000301.1 GCA_028291765.1 Herbaspirillum sp. | reverse complement strand
TCGCTGTCCAGCAAATTGCGCTTGTAATCCAGAATCCAGACCGCATCGGCAAATTCCACCATGCGGTCCAATCGCAGCACAGCGCCATCGACCACGATTTCCATTTCGCTGCGCGCCTGCAGATATTGCGCCGGGTCAAAAAACCGTCGCAGATGCGTTTGCGATAACAAGGTCACGGCCTGCCGCCGTACCGTTTCGGCCAATGGCAACGCGCAGGGCAGCCAGCGCGCAATCGCCGCTGCATCCGGTATCGTCAACGGCCATTGCGTCTGCTGGCAAAGCCGCTCCAGCAAGCCATGCAAAGCCACACCCTCGGCAATCGCATCGGCCCGGGCAGCTTGGGGTAAATCGTCATCGGCGCCGGTCCGATCGGGCGCCACCGCAGCCGGCAACAGCGGCGGCGCGAATACCGGCAAGGAAAATTGCGCCGCTTCAAGTGCGCTCACATCGCGATGCGGGACTGCCGCATCGCTCACCGGCAAGGCCAGCGTCAATTGCGCGCCGGGCGATTCCGGTTGCGCGTGCTCGCCAGCATCGTCAAGCGGGTCTAGCGAGTCTAGCGGGCCAAGCAAATCCTGCGCGCCTTGCAGACGCGCATACCAGCCGTTAGCCATCAAACCGCCGCTGCTGCCGCCGCCACGTTTATCGGCAACCCCGCTGACAATCAATAATTGTTTAGCCCGCGTGAGTGCGACGTAGAACAAATTCCAATCTTCCTGATGCTTGAACTGCGCCTCTGCCTCGAACAATTTCTCGCGTGCAACGCCACGCTGGCTGACGCGTCCGAACGCCGAAAAATGCGTCGGCGCTTCGGCATCCTGCGGCCAGTCGCACAAAATGCCGGCGTCGTCGCGCGCCGGTTCGCTGTGATTGGCATCGAGCACCACCACCACCGGCGCTTCCAATCCTTTGGCGCTGTGCACCGTCAAAATGCGCACCGCATCGGCGGCGGCATCGATGTTGGCTTCGTTGGGCGCATCGCGTTCGGCATGGCGCTGCAAAGTGCGCAATGCATCGATGAATTTCGGCAGACTGGGATAACGGCCCGCATCCAATGCCAGCGCCAGTTCGACGAACGCATGAATATTGCCGATGGCCTGGCTGCGCGTGAGCGCGGAAGCGGCCTGCGTATAACGCTCGATCAAAACGCCCTCATGCAAAATCACATCCAGTAAATCGTGTACCGGCAAATGCGCGGCGACTTCCAGCCAACGCTGCAATAATCCGGTGGCGCGCTGCAACGCGGCGGACCCCGCCGGCATGGCCAAAAGCCGTTGCCACCAGCCTTTTTCAGTACGTTGCGCCAGGGCGATCAGATCGTTGTCCGAAGCGCCGATGATCGGACTTTTCAGCACATGCGCCAGCGCCAGCGAATCGCCGGGGGTGGTCAAAAAAGTCAGCAACGCAATCAGATCGGCAATTTCCAGCGACTCCAGCAAACCGCCTCTTTTGTCGGAGACGAATGGAATACCGGCCGCGCGCAAAGCGGCCTCATACGCAGGCAGATGTTTACGCTTTTTCACCAGCAGCATCACGTCCGACCACGCCAGGCTGCGCCCCTCTTCGCCCTCGCGGATGGTCAATTCCCGGCGCGCGCGCAACAAGGCCGACGCCACCGCCTGCCCTTCATCGCGCCGCCTGGCGTCTTCTTCTTCATCGCGTGCGGCGCTCAGCGGATTGCGCCAGCGCGGATCGGCCGCCGAGGTAAATTCAGACTCATCATCCGAGGTTTGCAACGACGGCGACAGCGCCGCCACCAGCGGCAAGCGCCATACCGCGCCGCCCTCTTCTCCCAGCGTGGTCTGCGCCGCATAAATCGGATTAGCAGCAAAGCTGCGATTGAATACCTCGACAATCGCTGTCGCATTGCGGCGTGTCTGGTTGGCGCGCAGCACGGTTGCGCCGCGCGCCTTGAGCAATTCGCGGGCGGCAATAAAGACCCGCGGCTCGGCACGGCGGAAACGGTAAATCGACTGCTTCGGATCGCCGACGATAAACACCGAAGGTTGCGCCGCATCGCCGCCATACGCATCCAGCCAGGCGCGCACGATGCTCCATTGCAAAGGATTGGTGTCCTGGAATTCGTCGAGCAAAATATGTTTATAGCGCGCATCCAGGCGGCTTTGCAGATACGCGGCGCTTTCGCTATCGGTCAGAAGCCGATAAGCCTGCCATTCCAGATCGGCGAAATCGACTACCCGCTGCGCCGCTTTCACCGCTTGATAAATATCCAGATAAGCACTGCCGGCGGTAAACAGCGCCTGATTCATTGCCAGCATCAGCGGCTCCGCACTGCGCCGCAGAATGTGCTGCAGATCCTTGGCCAATTCGGCGAACTCGTTGTCGAACGCTGGCAACGCTTCCGAAATATCAGCGCCGTAATGTTGTTCAAGGGCTTTCTTGAAACCCGCATTCGTGGCTTTGCCGTTGGCGCGCGGTTTGCCCTTGTCGTCGAAAAACTGGGTTGCCAGCGCCATGAAATTTGCAATATCGGCGCCCGCCGTCAAGGCGCTTTCGATAGCGACGGCACGCTTTTGATTGGTCGCCGTTCCCTGCCCCAGCAGACGCGCCAGCACGCCGATTCTCGACAGGAGATCGGCCTCATCCCACAAACCCAGCCGGGCATCCCGTTGGCCATCGATCCCGGTCAATTCGCGCAGCATCTCCATGGCGTCGCCGGATTGCAAAGTGGCCCACCATTCGGCGCGTTTATCGATGAACGCTTCCAGCAGTTTTGCGGCGTTACTGTCGCCGACTATGTCGTATAAAGTCAGCAGCGCTTCTTTGATCTCGCCCTGCCCGCTTGCGCTGGCCGCTTGCATGAACTCACGATAGGCATCGGCCATCAACTCGCCGGTTTTTTCGGTCAAGGTATAGCCGTGCGGCACACCGGAGGCCAGCGGCGCAATCTGCAACAAGCGTGCAAACCAGCTATGGAAAGTATCGATAGATAAACGCTGCTCGCCGCCCAGTATCTGACGATACAGACCACGCGCGGCCGGAATCGCCTGCGGCAAATCGGCGGCAGGCACGCCGCGTTCGCGCAGCAAGGCAGCGACCTGCACCTCCGAACCCAGCGCCAACTCTTCCAGCAAACTCATCAAACGCTCGCGCATTTCCTGCGCCGCCTTGCGCGTAAACGTAATGGCCAGCAATTCGGACGCCTGCGCGCCGGCCAGCAACAAACGCAACATGCGCGCCACCAGCAACCAGGTTTTACCGCTGCCGGCGCAAGCTTCGACCACCACCGAACGATACGGATCGCAAGCGGCATCGGTGAACGCCTGCGCCGCCACTGGACGGTGGTCGATTTCATAAGCCACCGGTGCGCGCATTGCCTGCTCTTCGCCACGCATATCTGCGACGCTCATATATGTGACGCTCATAACCACGCTCCCTTGCGACATAGGCCACGCACATCGCAGTACTGGCAAACCGATTCGACACCGTTGGCCGGCAGCCGCGCGCCCTGCGCCACCGCCCGCATTTGCGTTGTCATCTGCGTGTGCAAGGTACGTTGCAGTGTGGCGTAATCCGGCACATCTTTCGGCATCTCTACCGCGCCGGTTTTATCGGCCTCCAGCGTGACGTACTGCGCGTGATCGACCGGCAGCGCCGACAACAAACCATAAAACGCTAATTGATGGTCTTCGCCGTCGCGCAATTTTTTACGCAATGCCTCTCGATTGCCGGTCTTGTAATCCAGCACCAAGCGCTGACCATCTGCATGCAGGTCGATGCGATCGATGCGGCCGTGCAAGGTCATTTCACCATCGGCCCAGGCCAACGGCTTTTCAAAGGATTGTTCGCCGAATACAAATTGCCAGCCGTCGGCTTCGTGCGCATTGGCCCAATCCAGATACGGCGCCATCACTTTTTGCCAGCGCATGTAATACCCCAGCGCGGCCGGATGCGTTTTCAATTCTTCCGCGAATACGCGCTCCGATAAGGTGCTCAATAAAGCAGCGCGCTCATCGAGCGCAATCGGCGTCGGCGCATCGCGCAATGCGCCGTGATAATCGGTGAGAATCCGGTGCAGCCAATCGCCATAATCGCGTTTTTCCGGCATGTCGCTGAATTCATCGAGCACGTTCAATCCCAACATGCGCTTGGCAAAAAATTGATACGGGCACGCCACAAAACTGTTGTAGCCGCTGGCCGATAATTTCTGCGGCAGCAATACGCCGGCCGCCGGCGCCGGCATCGCTGCGGCAAGCGGCCGCAAACTGCGCAGCGGCAATGCGGCACGATGCAAAGGCAGCGGCGGCTGTCCCGCCAGCGCCAGCGTCAATTGCAATCGTTCGATCCACGGGCTGAGCGGGCTCGGTTCGCCATCCTGATGCGTTTGCCAGCACAGCACGACCTGCGTGTGGCTCAACAATAATTCCGCCAGATCGCGCAATTGCTGCTGCTGGCGCGAGGCGCGGGTCGCCAATCCCAGTTCATGCCTGAGCGCATTGGAAAAAAACAGGGTTTCCTGCGCCTGCGACGGTAAATGACCGGCATCGGCGCCCACCACCAATACCGCATCGAACCGGCGCAAACGCGAACCGTTGAGCGGCAGCATCACCACGCGGCGGTCGCGGATCGGCGGCATGAAGGTCACCGCATCCATTTGCAGGCCGACGAAAGCGCGCCATTCGGGAAAGGAAAACGATGCGCCCAACGCTGCCGCGCCGTGCTCGATGTCTTGCAGCATTTGCAGCAACAACTGACCCGCGGTATCCCCGCTTAACGCTTGCTGCACGCCCAGCGCCTCCAGCATGCCCAGCGTCAGCGCGCTCCATTGCGGCAAGGATCTATTGCGTCCGCCCAATTGCTGCGTCTGATCCGCCAGACGCCGCACCAGTTGCTGCGCTTCGGGATAACGCTGCAGGGCATTGCTCACCGCATGCCAGCCGCCCAGCACATTGGCGCGCCGCCACGCGAGTTCGATCGTCATCAAATGATCGGCTTTGTCCGCCGCATCGGCAAAGACATAAGGCGACTTCAGTAAATCCAGCAAAATCTTAGTATCGCCATTCGACGTAATCGCATCGAAACAAGCCGCCAGCGCCGACGCAGCGCGCGTGGTCGATAATTTCCAGCCGGTCTCGTCGGCGATATAAATATCGGCCCGTTCCAGCAAAGCCCGCATCCGGCGCGCCACCATCCGATCCTGCGCGACAATGGCGATACGGCGCTTGCCGGCCTGCAACCAATCGACGATAGTTTGCGCGCCCTGCACTGCGATATCTTCCAGACTGTCGGCCTGGCAGATCGCCAAACCGGGTGGTGCGGCGATGGGCGCACTAGTATTGGCCAATTCGTTGGCCGATTCATTGGCCGATCCGGTAGATCCGGTAGATTCAGTCGATGCCGCCGCCGGCTCTCCCAGCTCATGCCATGCCGTCGCGTACAAAGGCGGCACATCGCGCCAATCCAGGGTCACCGGCAGCACCGGGCAACGCGCGCCATATCTGCGTAGAAAGTCAGCCTCGGCCGGCGTCGTCTGCGCCGGCGCAAACCAGATCAGCGGCGCCGTCGCATTTGCCGCCAGCTGCAGCATCTGCGAGAAACGCTGTGCGAATGCATCGCTGGCATCGAGTTGGCTGCGCCAGATCGACCAGACCAGTTGCGCTTCGTCCGATAACAAGGCCCGCGCCGAGGGCGGCAATTGCGCCAGCGCAGCGTCCCAGCGCGCTTCGGCCCCCTCCGGCGCCTGCTGCATTGCCGGCAGCATGGCCTGGGTCAATTCATCGGACAATGCCAGCAGGGTCTGCGCCAACGGCAGCAAATCGGCATTGCGGCGCGCCCCGAACATTTTTTTCAGCCAACCGTGCTGCCGCAATTCTGCATACAGCCGCATCAGCCGTTCGCTTTCATGGGCCGGCGCGGTTGCCGCCGGCGCTTGCAGCGCCAGCCAATTATCAAGTGTGCAGATCGCCGGCGCGATGTAGGCAGCCCCCGCCAGCGCCTCGCTCAAGGCCTGTTGCAAATACTGCGCGTGGGCAAAAGCCGGCACCACAATCCGTAATGCCGAGAAATCGCGCGTTGCAGGCTCGATCAGGCGCAAGTCTTCACAGCGACGGATCAGAATTCCGACGGTTTCCGGCCAAAACGATGCGGATGGGGAAATCGATAATGCGGGATGCAGCATGCAGGCTCGCCAGTCGGAAAATAGATGTAAATAATAAATAAAAAACAAAAAACAATAAAAAAAGCGACCCTCGGCATAAAACAGGGTCGAAATATCCACCCAGCCACATGAATCTGCCCGTATTTTATGCGAGGCGGCGGCCAAGCAAGCGGCAAATCGCACAGCATTTAAAAATGGGTTATGATTTGCCAAATCTCAAGCCGACAGGCCGAGGGAAGCCTGGCAAGAGCATTGATACGGCACTAATACGTTCTTGATACAATCACCACCAAAATAATTCTTGAATTCGCGTCCTGTGTCTCCAATTGCTTACTGTACTTCAGCTTCACTTTCAGCTTAACCTTTCGGCTTAGAACCCATTTTTTTGAGCTACCAGACCAAACCCTGACTAAACCTGATTCACTGAACCATACCCTCAGTGCTAGGAAACCATAATGAGCGAACATATCAAACATATTACCGATGCATCTTTCGACGCAGATGTCCTGAAATCGGATCAGCCCGTGCTGGTCGATTTTTGGGCTGAATGGTGCGGCCCCTGTAAGGCGATCGCTCCGATCCTGGAAGAAGTCGGCAAGGAATATTCGGGCAAATTACGCATTGCCAAGATCGATGTCGATGCCAATCAGGCGATTCCCGCCAAATTCGGCATTCGCGGCATTCCAACCCTGATCCTGTTCAAAAACGGCGAAATGGTTGCACAAAAAGTCGGTTCGTTAGCAAAAGGTCAATTAACCGCTTTCATCGACGGCAATATTTAAGGTAATATCTGCGGTGATACGCTCGTATCGCCGCATTTTTTATTCGGTTCACTTTTCGAATTACACCAACCGATCCACACCACGTTCTTCCCTCCCCCACCATTTATCTCCCATCCCGGGATACTCAATACAAAAACTATGCATTTATCTGAACTAAAGGCGTTACACGTCTCTGCCCTGCTAGAAATGGCAATTGGCCTCGACATCGATAACGCAGCGCGCTTGCGCAAACAAGAGCTGATGTTCGCGATCCTGAAAAAACGCGCGAAATCCGGCGAACAAATTTTTGGCGATGGCGCCCTGGAAGTGTTGCCCGACGGCTTCGGTTTCCTGCGCTCGCCCGACGCCAGTTACATGGCGTCCACCGACGACATCTATATCTCGCCTTCTCAAATCCGCCGCTTCAATCTGCACACCGGGGATTCGATCGAGGGCGAAGTCCGCACACCCAAAGACGGCGAACGCTATTTCGCCCTGGTGAAAGTCGACAAGGTCAACGGCGAACCGCCGGAAGCCTCGAAACACCGCATTCTGTTTGAAAATCTGACGCCGCTGCATCCGAACAAGCCGCTGCCGCTTGAGCGCGACATGCGCGGCGAAGAAAACATTACCGGCCGCGTCATCGATCTGATCGCGCCGATCGGCAAAGGCCAGCGCGGCCTGCTGGTGGCCTCGCCGAAATCGGGTAAATCGGTGATGCTGCAGCACATTGCGCACGCCATCACCACCAATCACCCCGAAGCGGTCATGATCGTCCTGCTGATCGACGAACGGCCGGAAGAAGTGACCGAAATGCAACGCTCGGTACGAGGCGAAGTCGTCGCATCGACCTTCGACGAACCGGCCACCCGCCACGTGCAAGTAGCCGAAATGGTGCTGGAAAAGGCCAAACGCCTGGTCGAAATGAAAAAAGATGTGGTGATTCTGCTCGATTCGATCACCCGTCTGGCGCGCGCCTACAACACCGTCATCCCGGCCTCCGGCAAGGTGCTCACCGGCGGTGTCGACGCGAATGCGCTGCAACGTCCAAAACGCTTCTTCGGCGCCGCCCGCAATATCGAAGAAGGCGGTTCGCTGACCATTATCGCCACCGCGCTGATCGAAACCGGCAGCCGCATGGATGATGTGATCTATGAAGAATTCAAGGGCACCGGCAATATGGAAGTCCATCTGGAGCGCCGCCTGGCCGAAAAACGGGTCTATCCGGCGATCAATTTGAACAAATCCGGCACCCGCCGCGAAGAACTGCTGATCAAACCGGATCAACTGCAAAAAATCTGGGTATTGCGGAAGTTGCTCTACAGCATGGATGAAATCGAAGCGATGGAATTCATTCTGGATAAGATGAAGGCGACAAAAAACAACGCAGAATTCTTCGATATGATGAAGCGCGGCAATTAACGAAAAAACCGGTGTTGAGCCGTTTGCGTGTCTAAGCGGGCTGTTTTTAGCTGGTTTTGGCTTTTTTCTGATAAACTGCGCGGCTACCGTTTTACTGTTCCACCACTGGCAAGTGATCGACAATCGGGTCAAGAAGCAGCAGCGACCGACGAAGTGACGATTGGCTACCTACACTTTTAAAGGCAATATCATGAAACAAGGCATTCATCCCGATTACGTCGAAGTATTGTTCCACGACGTCTCGAACGACTTCAAATTCATCACTCGCTCGACCATCAAAACGCGCGAAACCATGGAATTCGAAGGTAAGACATACCCGCTCGTGAAGATTGAAGTTTCTTCCGAATCGCATCCTTTCTATACCGGCAAACATAAAATCGTCGATACAGCAGGCCGCGTCGACAAATTCCGCAAGAAATTCGGTACAGTCGGTTCCAAGACCCAAGTCGCAGAATAAAATCGCAACTTTGTACCCAAAGGCAGCTACGGCTGCCTTTTTTATTATTCAAGCTTATTCGAGCAGCCGTACTTGCCTTACTTTTGCTGCACAATACCGGCTGACCAAACCATACCCATAACCATAACCTGATGAAGCCAGTCCGTCTTCCCGCCTCCGCAACCAGAGCGCTGCCCCGCTGGGCTTTACTGGCGCTGGGCTTGCTGTACATCCTGCCCGGCCTGATCGGACGCGACCCCTGGAAAAACACTGACGCCACCAGCTTCGGCATCATGTGGACCATGGCGCACGGAACGCTGCGGGATTGGTTCGCCCCGAATGTGGTCGGTCTGATGCTGCCCACGGAAAGCCCACTGACTTACTGGCTGGGCGCAATATCGATCAAATTGTTCGGTGGTGCGCTGGGCGATGCGGTGGCTTCCCAGGTATCGACGGTCGGCTTTTTCCTGATCGGCTCATTGTCGATCTGGTACACCACTTACCTACTGGGCCGCCGTCAGGAAGCCCAGCCGCTGCAACTGGCCTTCGGCGGTCAGCCCGAACCGCGCGACTTCGGCCGCACGCTAGCCGACGGCGCCTTCCTGATCTATCTGGGCTTTCTGGGCCTGCTGGTGCATAGCCATGAATCCGGCCCCAGAACCCTGCAAATCGCCCTGCTTTCCTTTGCGATGTACCTCGCGACCCGCCTGTTCGGCGCCCCGCAACTGAAGCTGCGCCATGCCGCCGCTCTGGGCGCTGCGATGGGCGCGCTGGTGCTCACGCGCGGCTGGTTGCTGCCGCTGGCGATCTGGCTCGGCCTGATCGTTCTGGCCGCTATGCGCGAGCGCCGGATCATCACGCGGCTATGCGGCATTACATTGCCGCTCGCGCTGATCATCACCGGCGCCTGGGTCTTCGCCACCAAGCTTGTCGTGGCGGGCGGTCCGGCCCAGCTCGATACCTGGATGAGCTGGAATCTCTATCAAATAAATTGGCCCACGCTGGCTTCACTCGGTTACTTCTTGAAATACGGCGTCTGGTTTGCCTGGCCGGCATGGCCTTTTGCAATCTGGGCCGTCTACGCATGGCGCGAACAACGCGCGGCCTTGCATATCGGTCTGCCGGTCGCCTTTTTCCTGCCCCTGGTCGTTCTGACGCTGATGAATCAACATACCGATGACGGCATGCTGCTGCCGCTGCTGCCGCCGCTGGCGATTCTGGCGGCGTTCGGTTTGCCGACCATGAAACGCGGCGCCATCAATGCCGTCGACTGGTTCTCCGTGATGACGCTGACCACCTGCGCCGCCTTCATCTGGGTCGGCTGGATCGCCAAGGAAACCGGCTGGCCGGCGCAAATCGCCAAAAATGCCTACAAGCTCGCACCCGGCTTCCAGCCCGGCTTCAGCCGGATCGCCTTTGTCATCGCCTTGCTCGCTTCGCTGTCCTGGATCGTGCTGGTGCACTGGCGTATTTCACGCCGTCCTTCGGTACTATGGCGCGCGGTCGTGTTGTCCTCGGGCGGGGTTATTTTGTGCTGGCTGCTGCTGATGACCTTATGGCTGCCGTGGATCAATTACGGCAAGAGCTACGCCGGTGTGGCCCAACAAATCGAGACCCATCTACCGCCAGTCAAACAATGCGTCGACAGTAATGTCGGCCCTGCGCAACGTGCCTCGTTCGCCTATTTCGGACACGTCAAATTCGCCGAAACGGAAGGCATGCGTTGCGACTTCCTGCTGCTGCAGGACAGCATCGCCGACGACGATACGCAAAGGCAGCAATTGCAGCAATATCCCGGACGCTGGCGCATGTTATGGGAAGGACGCCGCCCATCGGATCGCGATGAACGCTTCCGTTTGTACCGGCGCATCAATTGACCGAGAACGCATTTCATAGATAAATGGCATCAAACAGTGCATCCGGCGTGACCGCCGGTACCGCCGACGGGACCACCGCCGCTACCACATTACACATCGCGCGTCTGGCATGGCCGATTCTGATAGGCCAGCTCGCCATCACCGCCAACGGCGTGATCGACACCGTCATGACGTCGCGTTTTTCCACGCTGGATCTGGCGGCGATGGCGCTCGGCGTATCGGTCTATGTCAGTATTTCGGTCGGCTTGTCGGGCGTCCTGCAGGCATTGCTGCCCATCGTCGGGCAGTTGTACGGCGCGCGCAAGATGGAGGCCATCGGCGCTGAAGTCAAACAAGGGATCTGGCTGACCATTTTCCTGAGCATCGTCGGCTGCATTGCGCTCTTTTTCTCGCCGCTGTTTCTGGCCATGGCGCATGCTTCTCCCGAGCTGCTGGACAAGGCCACGCTGTATTTGCGCATACAGGCGCTGGCGTTGCCGGCGACGCTCGGCTTTCGCGTCTATGCCTCGCTCAACATCGCCATCGGCCGGCCCAAAATGGTGATGCTGATCCAGGTTCTGGCGCTGTGCGGCAAATTGCCGTTGAATGCGCTATTCATTTTCGGCGGCTTCGGTGTGCATGCATTCGGCGGCCCCGGATGCGCCATTGCAACCACGATTCTTTCCTGGCTGATGTTGCTGAGCGGTATCGCGATCATGCGCGGGCTGCCGTTTTACCGGCAACTGAATTTATTCGAGAACGGCTTCCCTCTGCCCCGCTGGGAAGCGCAGCGCAATCTGCTCAAGCTGGGGCTGCCGATCGGGCTGAGTTACTTTATCGAAGTCACGGCGTTTACCTGCATGGCGGTGTTTATCGCGCGTTTGGGCGCCACTGCCGTGGCCAGCCACCAAATCACGGCCAACGTCGGCGTGGTCTTGTACATGCTGCCGCAATCCATCGCCAACGCCACCGGCACGCTGGTAGCGCAAGCCATCGGTGCGCGCCGGATGGATGCTGCGCGCAGCACCGCCTACGCCGGCATTCGTCTGGCAGCGATGTCGGCGGGCTTAATCGGCATCGCGGTCTGGTTCAGCCGCGCCTGGATCATCCGCGCCTATACACCGGACCCGGTGACAATTGCCGCGGCGATGCCGCTGTTCCTGTTCATTGCGTTTTATCAGTTGGGCGACTCGCTGCAGGTGACCACTGGCTATGTGCTGCGCGCCTACAAAGTCACGCTCATACCGACGGTGATGTATGCGCTGTCGCTATGGGGAATCGGGATCAGTACCGGTTATCTGCTGGGACTGGACCCATTCGGGATTGCACCGGCGGCGTTGCACGGCGCGGCGGGGTTCTGGTTCGGCAACAGCATCAGCCTGGGCTTGCTGGCTATCGGCTTGGTGCTGTATCTGCGCGCGGTGCAACGCCGAGCCGGCGACATGGCGTAACAGCACTGGCACGGCGCAATAATCAGTCGAGCGCCCGCAAAGCACGCGCCACCGTCACGCAATGACGCACCTGATCGGCAATCGGCGCCGGCACCGCAATCTCATTTCGCAACACCGCTTCTATCCACGACGCGGTACTGATCGCATCGTTTTGCGCCGGCAAGGCCGGCAACGCATCGACGGCCGCCTGCTTTTCCACCAGTTGGGTATGCGCACCCTGATGGAACCAGTCGATCTGCTGCGCGCGGCGCGCATTGGCGACCGTTTCGCCTTCGGTGCCGCGCATCAGAAACGCATCGCCACGCGACGGCTCGCCGCGGAAATAGGCGCTCAGCATGGCAAAATATTCAGGATGCGTGTAGGACGTCAAACGCAATGCCGGCAGCGCGAACGGCTGGATGATCTTGACCAATGTATGCGTTGAGTTGCGCACACCGAGAATGCGGCGCATCGCCAGCAAGCGCGCCATTTTCGGCGCCAGCACATCGATTGCCATAAATACCGGCTGACGCGCTGCAAAGTGCGCCGAGGCCTCGGCTGCACTGCGCGCCGGCGCGTATCCCAGCGCCTGGAAAATTTCGGCGCTGGCCACCCGGCCCGGGTCATGCGTGACGCCATGCACCAGCACCGGCACTCCCTCGCGCGCCAGCAACAACGCCAGCAACGGCGTCAGATTGGCGACGCGGCGCGAACCGTTGTAACTCGGGATGACCACCGGCGCATAGTCGCCGGCCGGCGCGGTCAATGCGGTAAACGAGGCCTCGGCAGCCTTCAGAAAACCGCTGACCTCATCGACCGATTCGCCTTTAACCCGCATGGCCAGCAAAATTGCCCCCAGCTCCAGATCCGACACGCGCTGCTCCAGCATGGCCGTGTACAGCAATTGCGCATCCTCGCGCGACAGACTGCGGGCGCCATTCTTGCCGCGTCCGATTTCCTTGATAAATCGCGCGGCTGCCAGCGGGGTATGCGACCCATTTGAAGCCGCAGCCGGGTCGATATTAGTTTCGATATTTTCCATGCCGGAAGGTTACACCAACATCGCCAAAACTGTATTCCATTACAATGGCAGGTTATCCATCGGTCTTGCTAAAACTCTATGATTGTCCTTGGCGTTGAATCTTCCTGCGACGAAACCGGCGTGGCCTTATACGATACAAATAAGGGCCTGCTGGCGCACGCGCTGCATTCTCAGATTGCGATGCACCAAGAATACGGCGGCGTAGTGCCGGAGTTGGCGTCGCGCGATCATATCCGCCGCGCCATTCCGCTGCTGCGCCAGGTTCTGCAAGACGCTGCGCTGCCGCGCCAGGAGATCGATGTCGTGGCGTATACCCAAGGGCCGGGCCTGGCCGGCGCATTACTGGTCGGCGCATCGGTGGCTTGCGGACTGGCCTTGGCGCTCGATAAGCCGGTGCTCGGCGTCCATCACCTGGAAGGCCATTTGCTGTCGCCGCTGCTGTCGGCCAATCCGCCTGAATTCCCCTTTATTGCGCTGCTGGTGTCGGGTGGCCATACGCAATTGATGCGTGTCGATGGCGTCGGCCAATACATCCTGCTGGGAGAAACACTGGACGACGCTGCCGGTGAAGCGTTCGATAAATCCGCCAAATTGCTCGGCCTGCCTTATCCCGGCGGCGCGGCCATTTCGCGGCTGGCGGAGTTCGGCAATCCTGCAGCCTATCAATTGCCGCGCCCGATGCTGCATGCAAAAAATCTCAATTTCAGTTTTTCTGGTCTGAAAACCGCGGTGCTGACGGTGATCAAAAATCATCCGGCCAATATTTGCGAACAAGACAAAGCCGACATCGCGCGCGGCTTTGTCGATGCGATTGTGGAAGTACTGGTAGCCAAATGCATGACGGCGCTGAAACATACCGGCCTGAAACGGCTGGTCATTGCCGGCGGCGTCGGTGCCAATCATCAATTGCGCGAGGCGCTCAATGCGGCAGCCGGAGCGCGGCGTTATAAGGTGTTTTATCCAGAAATGGAATTTTGCACCGACAACGGCGCAATGATCGCCTTTGCCGGCGCCATGCGGCTGCAGGCCAATCCAGCCGCTGCATCGCGCGATTACGCCTTCAGCGTGCGGCCGCGCTGGCCGCTGGATCAATTGAAGATATAGCCGCGGCAGACTTGAGGATCGATCTTGATTCGATCTATTGATTCGATCGATTGATCCGATCTATTTTTCGGCTTGTTTTTTCTTTGCGCCGATCTTGCTTTCCTTGCCGGCCATCAGATTGGCGATATTTTTTTGATGGCGGTACACCAGCAGCAAACTCATTGCCAGCACCGACAAGAGAATGCCGCTTTCACTGCCGAACAGCAGTCCGTAATAAAACGGCGCAAAAATGGCCGCAACCAGTGCAGCCAGCGACGAATAGCGAAACGCAAATGCGATGATCAGCCAGGTCGCCATCGTGGCCAGGCCCAGCCAGATATTCAACGCCAGCAAAACGCCAAGCGCAGTGGCCACGCCCTTGCCGCCGACAAAACGGAAAAACACCGGCCATAAATGCCCCAGAAACACGGCCAGCACCACCAGCGCAATACCGGTATCTTCGACGCCGAAACGCGGTCCGAAATGGTAAGTCAGCCACACTGCCAGCCAGCCTTTGAAACCATCGCCGATCAAGGTCAAGATGGCGGCCTTTCTATTTCCGCTGCGCAACACATTGGTCGCCCCGGGATTTTTGGAGCCATACGTACGCGGATCGGATAGCCGAAACAATTTGCTGACGACTACCGCAAACGAAATGGAACCGATCAGATAAGCAGCCACCGTAAACAAAAGAGTATTCATGATTTCCCCGGAATTAATCGGTCAGCGCACAGCTGACGGCGGTGCAAGGTAACACAGCAAGCAACGATTGTGGCGCGATGCCGACCAGATAACCGCGGCGACCGCCGTTGATATAAATTTTATCGAGATCGAGAATGGTTTGTTCGATATACACCGGCATCGCCCGGCGCGTGCCGAACGGCGAAGTGCCGCCGATCAGGTAACCGGAATGGCGATTGGCCACATCGGGCTGACAGGGTTCGATCGATTTGCGGGCGATTTGGCGCGCCAGATTTTTGGTCGATACCTTGCAATCGCCATGCATGAGCACCAGCAACGGTTTGGCGGCTTCATCCTGCATGACCAGCGTTTTAACCACATGATGTTCGGATACGCCCAAGGCGCGCGCCGACACGGCAGTGCCGCCATGCTCTTCGTAAGCGTAGGGATGCTCGGAAAAAACGATCCGATGGCGACGCAAGAACTGCGTCGCCGGGGTTTCCGAAATATGTTTGGAACTCATTGCAAACGTTTCAAATACGCGGTTCAAATACCGGGTTCAATACCGGCCGAAACACGCAGAGCGTTTTACGCTACCGGCTGGCTGGGCGCAGGCGTTTCGTCCGCGCCATCATTTTCAGCTGCAGGATCGCTGGTCTCCTCAACAGCCGGCTCGCTGCCCTTCTCGGCCTTGCGCTTCAGTTTTTCTTCTTTTTTCTTTTTCTTTTCTAACTCTTTTTGCCGTTTTTCATACTGAAAATTAGTTTTTGCCAAGTGTGCACCTCGTAAATTGTTCGATTGGAATATGGCAAGAGCCAAGCTCTAGCAGGATACAGGGATTAAGCCCGGGCCGCACGAAACCACGCATGAAACCACGCGCGAAACCATAGTATCGCAGTCGTAATTATCAAAAAAACAATAATTATAATTGTACTATTAGCCGCGCGGATGATGCGTTGTATGCAGCAATTTCAAGCGTTCCCGCGCGATATGGGTATAAATCTGCGTGGTCGATATATCGGCATGTCCCAGCAGCAATTGCACCACCCGCAGATCGGCCCCGTGATTGAGTAAATGCGTGGCAAATGCATGGCGCAGCGTATGCGGCGATAGCGGCGCATTGATATCGGCCTGCTTTGCATGCTTTTTGATCAGCGTCCAAAACATCTGGCGCGTCATCGGGCCGCCGCGCGCCGTCACAAACAGGGCATCGTTCATCTGCCCATCCAGAATTTGCCCGCGCGCCTCTTGCAAATAACGAACGATCCAGCCGCGCGCCTCTTCGCCGAACGGCACCAGCCGCGTTTTATTGCCCTTACCGGTAATGCGCAACACGCCCTCCGTCATCCCGACTTCCAGCGACTTCAACAGCACCAGTTCGGACACCCGCAAACCGCTGGCATACATCAGTTCGAGCATGGTGCGATCGCGCAGGCCGAGCGGCGTGGCCACATCCGGCGCCGCCAGCAGCGCCTCGACTTGCGCTTCGGTCAGCGTCTTCGGAAAACGCGGCGGCTGTTTGGCCGATTTCATGCGCAGGCAGGGATCGACGCTGATGCGGTTTTGTCTCAATGCGAGCAGATAAAAGCGCTTGAGCACCGCCAAGCGCCGGTTGGCCGAAGTGGCCTTGGTATCGGCATGGCGCGCCGAAAAATAGCCGAGCAAATGTTCGGCCTGCGCTTCCAGCAAAACTTTCCCATGCATCGCATGCAGCCACTGCGCGAACAAGCGCATATCGCGCCGATAGGCTTCCAGCGAGTTCTTGGCCAGGCCATCTTCCAGCCACAAGGCATCGCAAAATTCATCGATTGCGGCCGCGCTCTGCGGCGGCAGAACGAGCGCCGCTGCGGCCGGATCGGTCTCGCTACGCAAACGAAACGCCCTCACGCGCCAGCAGCCAGCGCTTCACGCCGATATGAAAGCCCTGCACATCGCCATCGTTGGAGAAACCGCCCAGACCACCGGCCGCCGTCACCCGATGACAGGGAATAATCAATGGAAACCAGTTCGCGCCGCAGGCCTGTCCGACCGCACGCGGCGCCGATTGCACCAGCCGCGCCACCTGTCCATAGGTTAGAACCTGCCCCATCGGTATCGCGCTAATGGCCTGCCAGACGCGGCGCTGAAACGCCGTGCCGACCGCTGCCAACGGCAAATCGAACATAGCATCGGGCTGCGCCAGATAACGCGCGACCTGATCCGCAGCCCGTTGCGCCACCGGATCGGTAGGCGCCTGCGCATCGAAGCGGGGCGGCAGATACACCACTTCGGACACATATCCTTGAGCGGTGCGAATGCCGACCGCACCGAAGGGCGCGGCAACGATGGCGGCAAACAAAGGGGAGGAATTGGCGGCAAGCATCGCGCTAGTGTACTCAAAAATGCAAGCGGGCGAGAAAGCCGGCTACGCATAAATTGGAAACAGCATCGAAACAGCGCATCGACTATGCGACACTAGTACGCTGTCCTACATTCACCACCCCATACCACCACCAGCCATCGATGAATACCGTTTCACTACTATTTCCAGACTTCGCATTGATTGTGATCGGTCTGATCTTGTTCCGCGTTACCAATTGGGGTGGCGAGTTCTGGGCCGGCGCCGAAAAACTGGTCTATTTCGTCCTGTTCCCATCGCTGCTGTTTTACTCCACCGCCCACACCCCGCTGCATTTAGAAACCACCGGCGCCATGGTTCTGATCGGTACGCTGTCGTCGCTGGGGGCGATTGCGCTGACCTGGATCGGCAAGCCGCTGCTACGCAGCCAAGCCAGAAAAGTACCGGAACAACCGCTGCAATACGAATGCGGCATGCAAACTGCCTATCGCTTCAATTCCTATATCGCACTAGCGCTGATGTCACGTCTGGCCGGCGAGGAAGGCGCCGGGCTGGCGGCACTGCTGATCGGCTTTGGCGTGCCGCTCTGCAATATCGCTTCCGTGCATTCGATGGTGAAAAAAGACGGCCATCTGCTCAGAGAACTGGCCCGCAATCCGCTGCTGCTCGCCACCGCCGGCGGCCTCCTGTTCAATCTGCTCGGCCTGACCATACCCGAAGTTGCCGGCGCGATTTTTACGCGCATGGGCAATGCCGCCGTGGCGATAGGGCTGATACTGGTCGGCGCCGGCTTGCGTCTGGCCGGCATGCACCAGGGCAAAGCGATTTCCGCCTATTTCATTTCGATTAAATTATTGATCCTGCCGGCGATCGCTTATGCGATGGCGCGCCATGCCGGGCTGCCGCATTTGCAGTTGCAGATACTGGTCCTGTTTTGCGCGCTGCCGACAGCTTCCAGCGCTTATATTCTGGCGGCCCGCATGGGCGGCAATGGACCGTTGGTGGCGTTTCAGATTTCGGCCGGCACGATCTTGTCGGTATTGACGCTATCGTTCTGGTTATGGATGGTGCAAGCTTAAGCGGACTGAAGACAATCTATTAAACACCGTGCCGCCCTAACGCCCACGCCACATGCTCGCGCACAATGGCCGATGCATCATCGGCCCGCGCGCGCAAGGCTGCAACGATCGCCGCGCCGTCTTTATTGGCGGCAGCCGCATTACCCAAACCGACCGCAATATTGCGCAGCCAGCGTTCATACCCGATGCGGCGAATCGCGCTGCCTTCCATCTTGCGATTGAATTCTTCCTCGTTCCAGCCGAACAGTTCAATCAGCGACGCATCCCCCAAACCATGGCGCTCATCGAAATCGCTCAATGTCGTCGCTTGGGCAAATTTATTCCACGGACAAAATAACTGACAATCGTCGCAACCGTAGACCCGATTGCCGATCAGAGAGCGTAATTCCACCGGAATGCTGCCTTTCAACTCGATCGTCAAATACGAAATACAACGCCTTGCATCCAGCTCGTAGGGCCCGACAATCGCCTGCGTCGGACAAACATCGATGCAGGCGCTGCACTGCCCGCAATGCGCGCTCGCTGGCGCATCCGCCGGCAACGGCAAATCGGTCAAAATCTCGCCCAGAAAAAACATCGAACCGGCTTCGCGATTGAGCAGCAGCGTATGCTTGCCGCGCCAGCCCAGCCCGGCCTTCTCGGCCAGCGCCACTTCCATGACCGGCGCCGAATCGGTAAACACGCGGTAACCGAACGGCCCGGTCTGCGCTTCGATACGGCTGGCCAATTGCTGCAGGCGCGCCCGGATCACTTTGTGATAATCGCGCCCCCGCGCATACACCGACACCACCGCCGCATCGGCATCCTGCATGCGCGCCGTTTCGCGTTCGCGCCAATCCGGCAACCCCGCCTGCGGCAAATAAGACATGCGCGCCGCGATCACACTGACGGTTCCCGGCACCAGCTCGGCCGGCCGGGCGCGCTTCATGCCGTGCGCCGCCATATAATCCATCTCGCCGTGATAACCTTTGGCCAGCCACGCGGCAAAACCGGCTTCGCGATGCGACAAATCGACATCGGTAATGCGAATGTCGGCAAAGCCGAGTTCCCGCCCCCAGGCCTTGATGGTCTGCGCCAGCGCGAACATTCGATCGGCGTCGCTCATAAGCCGCGGCTCAAAAAAAGATGCATCCATTACCATTCGATAAAAGTCACTTGAGGTTCCGTTCAGCCATGCCAGCAACCCAAACATACCGCCTGCACGACGAAGCCGGCACCGATGCGCTAGGCCATGCGCTGGCGCAAGTCCTGCAACCGGGCCTGGCAATCTATTTGCATGGCGATCTGGGCGCCGGAAAAACCGCCCTGACTCGCGCCATGCTGCATGCCGCCGGCCATACCGGCCACGTCAAAAGCCCCACTTACACACTGGCCGAACCCTACTCGATCATGCTCGATAAATGCATGGTAACGCTAATTCATTTCGATCTGTACCGCATGCTCAGCGCAGAAGAATTCCTGGATGCCGGATTCAGGGAGCATTTCAGCCCAAATACGATCTGCATTGTCGAATGGCCGGAAAAGGGCGGCGCTGTGTTGCCCCGCCCCGACATCGAAATCACGCTCAGTGTGCAAGGATACGGCCGTGAGGTAGAATTACGCGCATTATCGGATAAGGGTCTTGAATGCCTCGCTCGACTGAAATTCGCACCAAATATTTAAACTCCCAGAACCGGCGTACCGTTCTCAAAGCCGGTGGGTCGCTACTCT
>JAQGNR010000300.1 GCA_028291765.1 Herbaspirillum sp. | reverse complement strand
GGCGAGGAAAAGCGCAGTCTGGTGAAATTGAACGAAATTCCGGCCGATATGAAAAACGCGGTACTGGCCATCGAGGATGCGCGCTTTTATCAGCATGGCGGGGTCGATTATTTAGGTATTGCGCGGGCCATGTTGTCCGATCTGGTGCACGGCGGCGCCAAACAGGGCGCCAGCACGATCACGATGCAAGTCGCGCGCAATGTTTTCCTGTCCAGCGAAAAGACCTTTTCGCGCAAAATTTATGAAATGCTGCTGGCCGGCGAAATCGAATCGGCGCTGACCAAGGACCAGATTCTCGAAGTCTATATGAACCAGATTTATCTGGGACAGCGCGCCTTCGGTTTTGCCGCAGCCGCACGCGTGTATTTCGGCCGCGACCTCAAAGACATCACACTGGCGCAGGCCGCCATGCTGGCCGGCTTGCCGAAAGCGCCCTCGGCCTATAACCCGGTGAGCAATCCGAAACGCGCGCAAATTCGCCAGCAATATATTCTCAAGCGCATGCTGGAGCTGGAATTCATCACCCAGTCCCAATACGATGAGGCGATCAAAGAAGATATTCACGTCAAACAGCCCGGCAATCAATACGGTGTGCATGCCGAATACGTCAATGAAATGGTGCGCCTGATGATGTACGCGCAATATAAGGACGATATTTACACCCGCGGCATCAACGTCACCACCACCATCGACGCCGCCGATCAGCGCGCGGCCTATCTGGCGGTACGCAATGGGGTCATGGATTACGATCGCCGCCATGGCTATCGCGGGCCGGAACAAACCATTGAATTGCCGAAGAACGAAGACGACCGTACCGACGCCATCGACAACGCACTCGATGCCCATCCCGATAACGACGATCTGGTCGCCGCCATCGTGATCGAAGCCGATCCCAAGCATATCCGCGCCGTCATGCGCGACGACAGCGAGGTCACGCTCAAAGGCGACGCGCTGCGTTTTGTGGCGGCGGCATTAAATCCGAAAGCCAATGCGCCGCTACGCATCGGCGCAGGCGCTGTGATCCGGCTGCGCCTCGATCCCAAACAAAACTGGCAGATCGTTCAATTACCGCAGGTCGAAGCAACGCTGGTGGCGCTGACACCGCAGGACGGCGCGATCCGTTCGCTGGTCGGCGGTTTCGATTTCATCCAGAACAAATACAATCACGTGACCCAGGCCTGGCGTCAGCCCGGCTCCACGTTCAAGCCCTTCATCTATTCGGCGGCGCTGGAAAAAGGCTACGGCCCGGCCACCATCGTCAACGATGCGCCGGTGTCTTATCCGGCGGGTCCGGGCCAGGATAACTGGGAGCCGAAAGACGACGATCCGCCGGCCGGTCCGACGCCGTTGCGCGTAGCGCTGCAAAAATCGGTCAACCTGGTTTCGATCCGTTTGCTCGACGCCATCGGCGTGCCGTATGCGCAGCAATTCGTCACGCAGCATTTCGGTTTCGATAGCGACAAGACGCCGCTGTATCTGCCGCTGGCGCTGGGCGCCGGGCAAACCACCCCGCTGCAATTGGCCGCGGCCTATTCTGTATTCGCCAATGGCGGTTATACGATAGCCCCGTATCTGATCGAGCAGGTCACGGATGCGCACGGCAAGGTGATATCCCAGGCGCAGCCGCTGATCGCCGAACAGAACGCGCCGCGCGCCATCGATGCCCGCAACAGTTATGTGATGACCAGCATGCTGCAATCGGTAGCGCAAGGCGGCACCGGCGCCCGCACCAATATTCTGAAGCGCACCGATCTGGCCGGCAAAACCGGTACCACCAACGATGCCATGGACGGCTGGTTTGCCGGCTATCAACATAATCTGACAACCGTAGTCTGGATGGGTTACGACCAGCCGAAGAGCCTCGGCACCAAGGAATTCGGTGCGCAGCTGGCACTGCCGATCTGGATCGAATATATGGGCACTGCGCTCAAGGGCGTGCCCAATTACACCATGCCGATGCCGGACGGCGTGCAGGTCATCGGCGCTGATCCGTATTACGATAATTTCACACCGGGCAACGGCTTTGTCGCATCGCTGGGGGTGGATAGCAGTGTTTCGGATGCGCTGTCGGGTGTTGCGGAATTCTTTGGCTTTGGCAAATCGAAAGAGGCATCGCCGCCGTCATCGTCGACGCCTCCGCCGCCGCCGAAACCGGATCATATGATTGATCAATACGGTAATTGATCACGGTTTCTGTGGGTGCTCCTTTAAGTTTTACCTGCGGTGGTGACCCTCCCTTCGACAGGCTCAGGGCTATCGGAAACCCACGGCCTGCGGCCTGCTCAGGGCGAACGGGCTTTCTTTAAAATTTTCACCAAACCCCGTTCGTCCTGAGTAGGGCGAAGCCCGTATCGAAGGATCACCTCAACAGGTAAAACTTAAACGGTTTTTCTTTAAAACTTAAAAAAACCCCGTTCGTCCTGAGTAGCGAAGCGTATCGAAGGATCACCGCCCCAGGTAAAACCTAAAACACTCAATCCGACCGCACTCGCTGCACAGCCAATTCCCATTGCGCCATTAACTCCAGCGCTTCCGCGCGTTGCATCGCCGGCTCAAATACCCGCTCGATGCGCCACTGCGATGCCAATTCCGCCGTATCCCGAAATACACCCGTAGCCAGTCCCGCCAGATACGCCGCGCCAAGCGCAGTAGTTTCGGTAATTTGCGGGCGGATCACCGGGATGCCGAGCAAATCCGCCTGAAACTGCAGCAGCATATTATTGGCCGCCGCCCCGCCATCGACACGCAATTCGGTAATCGGCGAAACGGCATCGCGCCCCATCGCGTTAAGCAAGGCGGTACTCTGAAACGCAATCGACTCCAGCGCGGCGCGGGCAATATGCGCCACGGTACTGCCGCGGCTCAGACCGACGATGGCGCCTTTGGCCGAAGGGCTCCAATACGGCGCGCCCAGTCCGGTAAAAGACGGCACGAAAATCACCCCCTCCGCACTCGTCACCGAGCTGGCCAGCGCTTCGACATCGGTGGCGTGCCGGATCGCTTTGAGCCCATCGCGCAACCATTGCACCACCGCCCCGCCGATAAACACGCTGCCTTCCAGCGCATATTGTTTGCGCTCGCCGATCTGACAAGCCGCAGTGCTGATCAAACCGTTATGCGATTCGGCGCACAGATCGCCGGTATGCATCAACGCGAAACAACCGGTGCCGTAGGTATTTTTAGCCATGCCGGGTACAAAGCAGGCCTGGCCGAATAAGGCCGCTTGCTGATCGCCGCCGATGCCGCCGATGACCACCGGCGCGCCCAGATGCGCCGCATCGCATTCACCGTACAGATGACTGGACGGATGCACCTCGGGCAATAGCGCCGCAGGAATATCCAGCCATTGCAACAATTCCGCATCCCAGCAACCGTCGTGAATATTCCATAGCATGGTGCGCGATGCATTCGACACATCGCTCACATGCAAACGGCCGCCGGTCAGGTTCCAGACCAGCCACGCATCGACCGTACCGAAAGCCAATTCGCCGCGTTCGGCCCGTTCACGCAGACCGGGTGCGTTATCGAGTATCCAGCGCAGTTTGGTCCCGGAAAAATAAGGATCCAGCACCAGCCCGGTCTTGCGGGCAATCGCATCGGCCAGGCCCTGCTCGCGCAAACGCCGGCACACCTCCTCGCTGCGGCGATCCTGCCAGACAATCGCGTTATACACCGGCCGGCCGCTGCTGCGCTCCCATACCAGCGTGGTCTCGCGTTGATTGGCGATGCCCAGCGCGCGCACGTCGCCGGCCTTGATGCCGGCGCGGATCAATACCTCGCGGCAGGTTTGCAGTTGGCTTTGCCAGATATCGATCGGATCGTGTTCGACCCAGCCCGGCTGCGGGAAAATCTGGCGAAATTCTTGTTGGGCAGTAGCGACAATTGCGCCGCTCTCATCGAAGACGATGCTGCGCGAACTTGAGGTGCCTTGATCCAGTGCCAGCAGATATGTCATATATTTTTCCTTCCGGAATAAATTACACAGTCGGCTGCGGCTGCAGCCCATTCCGCGCTGCCAGCCACTCGGTCAAGCGCGCAACATGCTGCGGCTGGCAGCGCAGGCCCAGCTTGGTCCTGCGCCAGAGAATATCCTCGGCGCTGCGCGCCCATTCCACATCGACCAGATAGCAGGCTTCCACGGCAAACAGGCCCGGCGCCAATTCCTCGCCCAGATCCGACATCTGCGTGGCGCCGCCCAGCATGCGGCCGGCGCGGGTGCCGTAGCAATGCGCATAGCGTGCCGCCAATGGTTGCGGCAGCCATGGCAATGCCGCGCAAAAGCGCTGCAAAAAAGCATCGAAATCGTAACGCTCGACCAGTTTTCCGGCATATTCCAGATCGCCGCCCGGCAACGGCACGGTGGCAGTCCAGGACAATGCGCGCACGTCGAGCCGCTCTGCCAGGATCGCCATCGCCTCTTCCGCCAGCTTGCGGTAAGTGGTGATTTTTCCGCCCCAGACGTTGAGCAGCGGCGGCCCCTTGTGATTGCACTCCAAGTGATAATCGCGCGTGACTGCCGAGGCGTTTTTCGCACTGTCATCGAGCAAGGGCCGCACGCCGGAATAAGTCCAGACCACATCCTGCGCCGTAATCTGCCGCGTGAAATAACGATTTGCCATCGCGCACAGATAAGCGATCTCATCGGCATCGATCGTGACGTGATCGGGGTTGCCCTTATATTCCAGATCGGTGGTGCCGATCAGGGTGAAATCATTTTGATAGGGAATCGCAAAAATAATGCGCTTATCCGGGTTCTGAAAAATATAGGCAAATGGATGATCGAACAGCCGCGGGACAACGATATGGCTGCCTTTGATCAGGCGCAAACCGTAGCGATGCTGGCCGCCATTGATCGCGTCGGCAAAATGCGCCGTCCAAGGACCGGCAGCGTTGACAATGGCGCGCGCACTGATTTCATAGCGCGCGCCCTGCTCGTCCTGCAACTGCGCGCGCCAGCCTGCGCCGCTGGCTTGCGCCGACAGGCATTTGGTGCGGGTCATGATGCGCGCGCCGAGTTCGCTGGCATCGAGCGCATTGAGCACCACCAGGCGGGCATCGTCGACCCAGCCGTCGGAATAGACGAAAGCGCGTTGATAATCGTCTTTTAACGGCGCACCGGCGACATGGCGCTTTAACGCAATCGAGGCCGAACCCGGCAGAAAGCGGCGTTTGGCCAGATAGTCGTACAAGAACAATCCGGCGCGAATCATCCAGGCCGGGCGCTGGCTGGCGTCGTGCGGCATGACGAAACGCAGAGGACTAATGATATGCGGCGCGGCGCGTAGCAATACTTCGCGTTCCAGCAAGGCCTTGCGCACCAGAGCGAATTCGTAATACTCCAGATAGCGCAAACCGCCATGGATCAATTTGGTGCTGGCCGAGGACGTGTGCTGCGCCAGATCATGTTGTTCGCACAAAATAACTTCCAGCCCGCGGCCCACTGCATCGCGCGCAATACCGACGCCGTTGATGCCCCCGCCGACAATCAGTAAATCGCATGTCCGCTTTTGTATCGGCGGTTGAGTCATTGCCAAATTGGCTCCGCAAAATGATTGATCGATTTTTAGTTTAAAGAAGATAACACCCTCTGCGTTTAAAGGGGTGACCCTTCGATACGGGCTTTGCCCTACTCAGGGCGAACGGTTTTTTTTAAATTTTCACAAAAACCCGTTCGTCCTGAGTAGGGCGAAGCCCGTATCGAAGGATCACCGCTGCAGGTAAAACTTAAATGGTTTTTCTTTAAAATTTTCACAAAACCCCGTTCGCCCTGAGCAGGGCGAAGCCCGTGGGTTGCCGATAGCCCTGAGCCTGTCGAAGGGAGGGTCACCACCACCGGTAAAACTTAAAGAATTTTGTCTAAAACCAATCACCACCCCCAGCAAATTTACCCACGACAGATTAAACTGCGCACTCTTTATCTTTAGGAACGCATCATCGTGTATTGGCCCCTCTTCGCTCTGGCAATCGCCGCATTCGGCATCGGCACCACGGAATTTGTCATCATGGGTTTGCTGCCCGATGTCGCGCGCGATCTGGGCGTGAGCGCGCCGGCGGCCGGCATGCTGGTATCCGGTTACGCACTGGGGGTGGCGGCCGGCGCACCGATCCTCGCCATCGTCACCGCCAAATGGCCGCGCAAGCAGGCACTGATCGGCTTGATGACGCTATTCATCATCGGCAATGTACTGTGCGCGCTGGCGCCGAATTACACCATGCTGATGATCGCGCGCGTGGTCACCGCGTTTTGCCATGCGGCTTTCTTCGGCATCGGCTCGGTGGTCGCCGCAACGCTGGTGCCGCGCGACAAGCGCGCCCAGGCGGTCGCGCTGATGTTTACCGGTCTGACCGTAGCCAATGTGCTGGGCGTGCCGTTCGGCACGGCGCTCGGCCATGTCGCAGGATGGCGCGCCACCTTCGCATCGATCACGCTGATCGGCCTGGCCGCCGTGGTTTTGCTATGGCGCTGCCTGCCTGCAAAAATCGCCATGCAAGGCGGCAATATTTTTATGGAATTCCGCGCCATCGCACAAACGCAGGTGCAATTGGCGCTGCTGGTGAGCACATTGGCATCGATCAGCATGTTCAGCGTGCTGACTTATATCGCCTATATTTTGCTGGACGTCACCGGCTTTAGCGCCGCACAGGAAAGCTGGGTACTGCTGCTATTCGGCGCCGGCATTACGGTCGGCGGCTTGCTTGGCGGCCGTCTGGCCGACTGGAAATTGATGCCGGTCATGGCCGTATTATTTGTCGCAGTCGCGCTGATCCTCGCGCTGTTCTCCCAGGCAATTCACTTCCGCATCCCGACCTTGATCGTCATATTCATCTGGGGTGCGTTTGCATTCGCCATCGTGCCGGCGGCGCAAATCCGCGTACTCGACAAGGCCAGAGAAGCGCCAAATCTGGCTTCCACGCTCAATCAGGGCGCGTTCAATCTGGGCAACGCCACCGGCGCCTGGTTGGGCGGCCTGGTCATCGGCGCCGGATTGCCGCTGACCGATCTGCCATGGGTGGGAGCGGCAACAGCGGTACTCGGCTTGGGGACGGTGCTGTTATCGACATTGCTGGATCGGACGCCGCAGGGCGCTGCATCCGGCTTGTAGACGGCTTGTAAACAGCTTGTAAACAGCTGATTGACGCCTTTATTGTCATCAAAACTAATACAGTCTTTCCAAAATCGCCTTATTTATCTATCGCGTCCAGACGCCTATAGTTTCTTCATCGTTTTGCCATCAATCAAACGATGACCGCAACAAATAGCTTGAAAGTGACGAACGTTAAATTACCGATTTAGGAGAACAGCATGAATTTTGCACAAATCATTGCCGATATCGTCGGCTCGCTCTTCGCAGCACAACCTGTAGTGCGCGGCCGCCGCCGGCATTTCGCCTACAGTCAGATCCATCATTAATGGCGCTAATGAAAAAAGGGTGCACACGCGCTGCTGCGTGTATGCACCCTTTTTTGTTGCTGCTCTAATGCCAGCCGGCAATACCGGCTTGATGACTTATTAACTGCCTGATGAATCCGCGCGCAGCATCGTTCTGATCCCACGCAGGCCCTGCCGGATCCGCGCTTCGTTTTCAATCAGCGCAAACCGGACGTAATCATCGCCATATTCGCCGAAACCGACGCCCGGCGATACGCACACCTTGGCCTTTTCCAGCAATTGTTTGGAGAATTCCAGCGAACCCAGATGTGAATAGGCTGCTGGAATTTTGGCCCAGATATACATGGATGCCTTCGGTTTTTCGACCGGCCAGCCGGCTTCGTTCAAGCCTTTGACCAAGACATCGCGCCGACGCTGATATTGCGCACAAATTTCCGTAACGCAAGTCTGGTCGCCTTCCAGCGCCGCAATCGCCGCCACCTGCACCGGCGTAAAACTGCCGTAGTCGTGATAACTCTTGATGCGCGCCAGCGCGGCAACCAACTCCCGATTGCCGACCATGAAGCCGATGCGCCAGCCCGCCATGTTGTAACTCTTCGAAAGCGTAAAGAATTCAACGGCGACCTCGCGCGCGCCCGGCACCTGCATGATCGATGGCGCTTTCCAGCCGTCGTAGACGATATCGGCATACGCCAGATCGTGCACGATCAGAATGTCATGCTCTTGCGCCAGCTTGACCACACGCTCGAAAAATTCCAGTTCGACGCATTGCGCCGTCGGGTTCGACGGAAAACCCAGCACCATCATCTTCGGCTTCGGATAACTTTCACGGATCGCGCGTTCCAGTTCCTCGAAGAAATCGACGCCGGGACTCATCCGCACCGAGCGGATATCCGCGCCGGCAATCACCGCGCCCCAGATGTGAATCGGATAGCTCGGATTAGGCACCAATACCGTATCGCCTCGATCGAGCGTGGCCAGCATCAGATGCGCCAGTCCTTCCTTCGAGCCGATGGTGACAATCGCTTCGCTATCGGGGTCGATATCCACCTCGTAGCGCTGCTTGTACCAATGCGAAATCGCCCGCCGCAAGCGGGGAATGCCTTTGGACGCCGAATAACCATGGGTATCCGGGCGTTGCACGGTTTCGACCAGTTTGTCGACAATATGCTGCGGGGTGGCGCCATCGGGGTTGCCCATGGACATGTCGATAATGTCCTCGCCACGACGGCGGGCGGCCATTTTCAGTTCAGCGGTGATATTAAAAACGTAAGGAGGGAGACGATTGATGCGCGAAAAGACGCGCGCAGGCTTGATTTGCGACATGGATTTCTTTCACGTAAGCGCCCGGAACCGTCCGAGCGACGTTGCCGTCAATGAGTGACAGCGCGTCGATTCTAGCGAAACAGCAGCGTTGCGGCAATATTCTTTTGCCGCGATGCTGCCCGGTTGAACCCATCCGCAGAATCGCGGTCAACACCCGCATGTGCGTTACCGGCCCGGTAACCGCCTGCTTTCCCGGATAAAACAGAATCGAGACCATGTTTGATAATAAACTTGCCCCCCTTGCCGATGCCATCCGCAACCGCACTTCGTTGACGGCCATTTATAAATCCGAGCCGCGCGAGTTCAGCCCGCACGCCATCGGTAAAGGCCGTTATGGCGAAGATGTGGTGCTGGTTTATCAGTACGGCGGTATGTCCGGCGGCCGGCCTACTGGCGGATTGCCGCCGGAACGCTGCTGGCGCATGTTTATCATTGAGGAATTACGCAATCTGGCGCCCAACAGCAGCGCCTGGCATAGCCATGAAAGCTATCCGGCGGCGCAGGAAAGATTGAGCTCCATATCGGTCGCCGTCGAGGTCGATCCGGCGCAATCCACATAGAGGTGGTTGTGAAATTAAGGGTGTAAGGCGGGCTGTGGCGGAGGTTTGTGCTCCGTTCGTGTCATTCCGGCGGCCTTTGGCCACCTCCCTTCTTTACCTCACTGCGCACAAACATCCGCCACAGCCCGGCTGACACCCTTAATTTCGTCCTCTCTACGCAGCCTGATCAGCAATGCGCCCTGTTGCGGGCACAGCTGCAACGTGCGATTGCGATAGCGCCGACAATCCCTTCAACTTCTTGACCGTATCGGCGCAGGCGCGGGCGGCTTCGACGCCTTTGACCACAAAGTGCTGATGAAAGAATTGCTGATGCTCGTCATGCGAATGAAAATGATGCGGCGTCAGCACGGAAGAAATGACTGGCACGCCCGTTTCAAGCTGCACTTGCATCAAACCGCTGATGACAGCTTGCGCCACGAATTCATGACGATAGAGACCGCCATCGACCACCAGACCGGCCGCCACGACGGCATCGTATTGTCCGCTCTGGGCCAGCAATTTGGCGTGCAATGGAATTTCAAATGCGCCGGCGACTTCAAAGCAGGCAATATCGGCGTCGGCATAACCCGAACGCTTCATTTCGGCTAAAAAAGAATCGCGGCATTGATCGACGATCTCGCGATGCCAGCAGGATTGAACAAAGGCGATGCGCCGATGCGGGGAAGTAATTTGGTGCTGAATCATTCTTGAAGACTCCTATTTATAAACAATAAATAGGGCGCACGGGACTGCGATAGCGCACCCCGGTAAAACCGGAATGCCGTCATGCAAATATCCCGCTCTCTTTCATCCGGACTATGACCGTCGGCCCCGGAATCACACCGGGTCTGCTGACCTTGCCCTGGGGCAAGCGCTCGCGGGCTAGGCACACTTACATTTGCGCCATTACCGCCGGTGGGGAATTTCGCCCCGCCCTGAGAACGTTGCGGTCCTTGACGACCGCAGCGCGAAATATAGCATGCAGCGCGCATTGTTGTTGGCGATGGGCTATTTGCAATCCGCCATGCCGGAAAAGCACCTTGTTTTGTGATGCAGGTGCACATCGGCAGATTCCGGCATAATCCCGAAATGCATTCTGGCGTCAAAAATGTCACCGTCTTTTTACTCTTCACCGCTTCAGGAACCAATGCCCAAGCATATTGATACCCGACTGCTGCACGCAGGCACACCGCGCTTTCATGAAAAGATCGCGCCCGTCAATACGCCAGTAGTGCGCACCAGCACCGTGCGATTTGAAAGCACTGAGGCCTATGAAGAAATCTATCGGCGCCGCGCCAAAGGCGAATCGATTCCTACTTATGGCCGGCAAGGCATGGAGACGCATCGCGCGCTGGAAGAAGCGATCGGCTTGCTCGAAGGCGGTCGTCATACGCTGTTGACCCCATCGGGACTCTCTGCAATTTCATTGACCTTCCTGGCGCTGCTGGCGCCGGGCGATCATGTATTGGTGGCCGACAATGTCTACGCCCCGGTACGCCGCCTGTACAAAAATCTGCTGCAGCGCATGGGCATCGGCTTCACCTATTTTTCGGCTGGCAAGGACGATCTCGAAGCCTTGATTCAAGCCAATACGAAGATGATTTATGCCGAAACACCCGGCTCGCTGCTCTACGAAATACTGGATATGCCGCACATCGCGGCCATTGCAAAACGCCACAATTTGATCGTGGCCACCGACAATACCTGGGGCTCCGGTTATCTGTACCGCCCGCTGGCGCTGGGCGCCGATATCTCCATCATCGCATCGACCAAATATATATCGGGCCATTCGGATGTGATGCAGGGCGCGGTGATTGTCAACGATCCGGTGCTGGCCAAAAAAATCGATGCGACGCATGAAAGTATCGGTTTTGCCATTAGCGCCGATGATGCTTATCTGGCCTTGCGCGGCGTGCGAACCATGCCGGTGCGGCTGGCGCAACATCAGCGCAATGCATTGCAGGTCGCACAATTCCTGGAGCAGCACGCCGCTGTGCGCAAAGTGTTTCATCCGGCATTGCCGTCGGATGCCGGGCATGCGATCTGGCAGCGCGATTTTTCCGGCGCCAACGGTTTGGTCTCATTTGAATTCAAGCGGCCCGATGTGAGCGCCGCACGCGCCTTTGTTGACGCACTCCAGTTTTTTAGTATCGGCGCTTCATGGGGCGGTTATGAAAGCCTGGTGCAAATCATCGATCCTCCGCGCCTGGCCGAGCAATCCTACTGGAGCGGCAGCAATCCGGCCGTGCGCTTGCATGTCGGGCTGGAATCGGCCCAGGATCTGATCGATGACTTGCAACAGGCATTTGAAATCGCTGCTAAATCCGCATAGCGCATAGAAATTCGCAAATACATCCGCAAATACGTCAATAGCTAAAGATAATTAAAAATTACTTTCAGATAAGTAATTAACTATCGCTGCAATGCAAACAATCAATTTCCCAAATTAATTGCCAATCCCTATCATTCATTCCATCGCAATTGATTTAATAAATGAAGCAAGGGATGAAGCATCTTTGGTCTTCTGAATCTTTCTTAATTTTTCTTTTTTCTTTACCCAAATTTCTGAGGAGAAATACCATGACAACCCAAAACAACGGCATCAAATCGGTCACGATCGAAAACCTGGAAGCAGCCTTCGCCGGTGAATCGATGGCGCATATCAAATATCGCTATTTCGCCAAGCTGGCGCGTGAAGCAGGCGCACTCGACGTCGCCAAGATCTTTGAAGAAACCGCCGACCAGGAAGTCATGCATGCGTTCGGCCATCTGGATCTGTTGTATCCAAAAACCAAATTGACGCCAGCCAAATCGCTGGAAATCGCGATCGAAGGCGAAACCTACGAATACACCGAGATGTATCCGAAGTTCCGTCACCTGGCGGTTGAAGAAGGCAATCACGCCGCCGTCGCCGAATACGACGAACAGATCGCCGAATCGAAAGAACATGCAGCCGCCTTCAAGCTGACACTGGAAAAAGCAGCGAAACGTTTTGCCGCGCTGGCCAAGGTGGAAGAGCGTCACGCCAACCACTACCAGGCTGCATTGGATGCACTGAACGCTGCTTAATTCGTGGCTTAACGCACTGCTTAACTTTTAAACTTTAATACCCCCTACAGAAGGCAAAATCATGAATCAATATCAATGTATCGTTTGCGGTTTCATCTATGACGAAGCAATCGGCATGCCGGAAGACGGCATCCCGGCCGGCACCCGCTGGGCAGACATTCCGCAAGACTGGGAATGCCCTGACTGCGGCGTCGCCAAAGCCGATTTCGAAATGGTGCAACTCTAAATTTGCTTATAAATTTGATCCTCAGGCTTTCATGAAACCCATCATCATCGTCGGCGCCGGGATGGCCGCCTATACCATTGCACGCGAATTGCGCAAACTGGATAAAGCCATCCCGCTGCTGATCATCACTGCCGACAACGGCGGCTTTTATTCGAAGCCCATGCTGTCGAACGCCTTTGCGCAGAAAAAACTTGCCGCGCAATTGATCACGCAAAGCGCAGTTCAAATGGCCGAGCAACTGGGCGCAAACATCATGACCGGCGTGCGCGTCGAGAACATCGATATCGCCGCCAAAAAAGTGGTGACCGGCGCCGGCATATTCGAGTATGAAAAGCTGGTGCTGGCAGTCGGCGCACAAGCAATTCGCCTGCAAATCGCCGGCGATGCTGCGCAAGAAGTTTTGTCCGTCAATCACATTGAGGACTATGCAACCTTCCGCGCCAGCCTATTGCCGGAGCAGCGCGACGCCGCCCGTGTCGCCATTCTCGGCGCCGGGCTGATCGGCTGCGAATTTGCCGACGATCTGTCGGCGCACGGTCATGCCGTGACGCTGATCGATCCGAATCCATTACCGTTGGCGGCGCTGGCCGCACCGGTTTTATCGCAAGGTTTGCATGCCGCCTTGAGCGAGCGCGGCATCGATCTGCGGCTCGGCACAACGGCGGCCAGCATCGATCGCGACGGTGCAGCATTGCGCATCACCCTGGCCAATGGCGAATCGCTTGCTGCGGATGTGGTCTTGTCGGCGGTGGGCTTGCGTCCCGACTTGCGTCTGGCGCAGGCAGCGCAATTGAAAACGGAGCGCGGCATCATGATCGATGCTTACGGCAAGACCAGCGCCGAGGATATTTATGCCTTGGGCGATTGCGCCGAATACAGCCTCGACAGCGCAGGCAGCAGCAGCCCCCTGCCCTATATTGCACCGCTGATGAGCGCCGCACGCGCGATTGCAAAAACGCTGTTGGGCGAAGCCACGCCGATCGACATGAAAGATGCGCCGGTGATCGTCAAAACGCCTAGTTATCCATTGGCATTGGTGCCGCCGCCCCGGCACGCGATCGCCAACGGCCGCTGGGAAACGCAACTCGATGACGAACGCACGATTGCACACTTTATCGACAGCGACGGCAAGCTGGCCGGCTTCGGCGTGGCGCCGCACGAAGCCAAAACGCGTCAGGCTTTACTGGCCGCGCTGGGCTCCCGCGTTTAAGCGTTTAAGCGTTTAAGCGTTTAAGCGTTTAAGTTTAAAGCAGGCACACAAAAAGGCCTCCGGCACGAATGCCGGAGGCCCGTCAAAACACGCGACGACGAGCGCCACGCAGGGTAGTAATCAATTACTTGGTTGTTGTAGTTGTTCCGACAGATGCGCTGTTTTCGGTCTTGATGGCAGGTTTTCCAGCTTTTTCTTTCTTGACCTTGGCCTTGCTTTTCTTGGCCATGGTTTTGGTCTTTGCAGCAGTCGCAGCAGCATCCGACTTGGCATCTGTTTTTGCAGTGGCAGCAGCAGGTGTTGCAGCCGATTTAGCTGGCGCAGCAGGCGTTTGGGCGTAAGCAGATACAGCAAACAGGCCAGCGATCAAAGCAGCGATTAACTTGTTCATTTTGTTTCCTTTACGTTGTTGTCATTGACGGGCATTACGCCCCTGTGCTACAGGACTAAAAACGAAAGCGGAGACCGTATCGTTGACGGCCATTACACAACGTTACATATCGAATATATCTTCATCCGCAAAGGGAATGGCGAGATTTCGTTGATCTGCGCGGCAATGCTTTGGATTCAACAAAAGCATGATTTAAATACTTCCCTTTATAAAATAGCGCTGCTATAATCTCGTTTTTCGCGGCTGTAGCTCAGCTGGATAGAGTACTTGGCTACGAACCAAGGGGTCGTGGGTTCGATTCCTGCCAGCCGCACCAGACGTATAAAGGGTCCATCGCAAGATGGGCCCTTTTGTCTTTTTGGATTGGTGACACTTTTGCCAAAGTCAAAATTCCCTCCGTTTTAACTTCATCACCTCCTCATTTCTAGGCTTCCCCACCGTACTGCGTACGAAATAGCGATTTTTTAGTCACAGCATTTAGACTATGATCGCTGACGGCTGATTCGAACGCATTGCTGAAAGGTATAAATTGGAAGAGAACATCGCTCGAACCATAAGTAACTTAAAAACCTGGGACGAAATCAAAACGTTTGAAGCAAATGCCAAAGCTCACAACAAATTAACTAGTGAGATTGGTCAAGCTCTATCAAATCAATCTATTCAGCTAGGCCGTGAACTCGTCGCGGAACGTACCGCAATCGATATTTCCGACCTAACTCCCGCCCAAGAAAAAATTATTACCGCAATTTCCGAATACACCTCGATTTCAAAGCTGCAGGGAAAATATCCTACTCGTGCATTTGGACAAATTAAAAACCGGGGATTAATAGGCGCAGTAGAAGAATCCGTCACCAAAGCAAAGCCAACTAAAGGCTTTGCGGCCTTAGAAGAAGCTGATCTAGAAAATCTATCGTATGAACAAATTGTCGTAGATCACGAAATAGAATTTACTCAACGAGCGGTCTGGTTCTCCAAACGTACACTTGGTTTGCCGGTTGCTACCGAAATAGCACCAGTTTCAGAAAAAAGCATCGTACACACAAGAACCGTCGCATTTATGAGTTGGGTAAGATCAACTGCAATAACAAATTTCGGGCGCATCCCAGCATACGACAACATCGGTAGCGCCAAGGCAATGGGCATAGACGATACTCAAAAATTTGGCAGAGTTCTCGGCAATATCCAATCACGTATCGACTATGCCTGCTACCTAAACAACATGCCTCCAATTGGATTGGCAGCAAAACTACCCTTTGAAAAATCCTGGAGTCAAAAAGAGAGAAATTGGGTATTTCCAGTTGAAAATATGCGTGCCGCAACCCTATCTCATGTTTGGTCGGATGACGATTTTACAAAAGTACTTCATCAGAGCGGTGGTCTTTCAGGGCAGGCGCATTTACTTTGGAAAGATGCATTTGCGAAGTCTGAAAATCGAGTGAGGGATTGGGCACACTCGCTCACAGAAAGTGTAGTTGAGACCAAACCTATCGATGGCGACGAAGTTGCCGGCAACCGTTTAGTGTCAAATTTACTTTTTCAAGGCTCAATTTATACTCGTGCTGATCTTATGCAGTTGCTTTCAACCCAAGACGCGACGATAAATACCGGCGTTTTTCGGCCCATGGGCTTTTCTTCGCTACTCCTTTTTATTACCAAAGACAAAACGAATGATCGCACCCAATATGATGACCATTTGGATGGCGATTTACTTCAATGGCAAGGGCAAAGTAAAGGTAGAACCGACCCTATAATCATTCAACACCAAGCACGTGGGCTAGAATTACTGGTGTTCCATCGTGTTAAAAAATATGAATTTGAAGGTGCCGGCTTCAGATATGAAGGACGTTTTGACTATGTATCGCATTCTGGAAAAGAACCATCTAATTTTGTCTTAAAGCGGTCATCTAATGTACTCGGTTTAGCTACGATAGAGGCTGAAGAGGCAATGGCGTTCGATCCGTCCAATGCCGAAGATGCTCGAAAGAAAATATTCGCAGCGATAGTACGCCGACAAGGGCAGCCAGTTTTTCGGCGCGAGTTATTACGCGCTTATCACGGATGTTGTGCGGTTACCGGCTGCAACGTCACAGAAGTGCTTGAAGCAGCTCACATCATGCCTTATCGAGGCCCACAGACGAATCACCTCAGCAATGGTCTTTTGCTTCGCGGTGATCTTCATACACTTTTTGATCTTGGGTTAATTGCAATCGACACGAATTTGAAAACGGTTTTGGTAGCACCGTCATTGCTCGCAACGGATTACGGTCAGTGGCATGGCAAAATACTAACGCTGCCGGCTATGCCTGCCGATCAACCAAATAATGAAGCGTTGGACTTACATCGTAATAAGACGGGGCTTTAACAAATAACTGAATTCATCTCTCCCGCGAAGGCTCAGATTTCAAGAAAATACAAATGCAATATGAAATCGAATGCTTCGCTTAAAAATAAGATAAAGAGAGGAAACCGTGACCAACAACAACGTCGAAAACAAACAACCAGCGTCGCCAGAAAGATTTAGCCAAATGCTAAACCGATTGGCCACTATTGGGATGATGCTAGCTAGTAAGCATGCGACGCCGGCTAGGCGAACTACTCTTCATTGGCACAATTTTGGCATTAATCGCCCTCACCGGCATGGCAACATACACAAATATAGCGCAAATGGGCAACCCAGCTCGATTCACAAGTTTCGTTTTCTCACCGCTGGCCTCACCAGTGGATTTCTTCAAATTTCCTTAAATTTATTTCAGACTTCAATCTAGGAGTACGTCATGCGTAAATACGCACCAGACCAGGATCAAACTCGTCCGGACAGAACTAAGCCACTGTTATTCCTTGCAACATTAATTCTAATTATGCAACATATTTTGCAATGCAACGCTTTACATGATATTGCACAGGGGTAAACCCAATTGTAACTATTCCTAAACTCATAATCCCTGTTGCTGGTAAGCTTGAAACCTCCTACAAGAGAGGGAATAAAATGGTTGCGAAAACAAGCAAAAAGCCAGCTACAAATAAAAAAACTATTACTAAAGTACCCCCGTTAAGATCAAGTCGGCTATCCCAAGAAGATGTTCCTTCCTACCACCTCAGTGCGGCACTAGCGGTCGGTACTGCGATTATCGAGCAGTACGGTGGAAAAACCGTATCTCCGCTCGACGTAGCAGTTGCCTTAAATTTGTCACCACAATCCAGCGGTTTTCGGATGCTTTGCGGAGCCGCTATTGCTTACGGAATTACGGCTGGAGGGTATAACGCCAAGGAAATCTCAGTGACTGATCTTGGTAAACGTATTTTGACGCCCCTCGAAGAAGGCGGAGATCTACTCGGGAGAAAGGAAGCACTTATGCGTCCACGTATATTTCGCGAATTTCTAAATAAATACGACCGATCCCCACTGCCTCGAACAGACATTGCGGTGAATGTGCTCAAATCAATGGGCGTACCCGCAGACCGCGCGGAAGCTGTCCTCAAACTCGTTACTGATAGTGCTGACGAAGTGGGTTTTTTGAGAATTGTAAAAGACAAAAAATACGTTGATCTTAGTAGCCAGGACAGCGATTTTGTTGCGCCGGCATCTTTGGAAAACGAAACCGACGCTTCAGCTCTTTCCACAGGCAGCGTACAGCCGCGCCCTAGTGAAATAGCATTACCAGCACCAGCAGCACCTGAATTAAAAGACCATAACATCGACCTCAAACGTCGTCGGGTGTTTATTACTCATGGGAAAAATACCGCTTTCATCGACCCCATAAAAAAGCTTTTAGGATTTGGAGAGTTGATACCGGTAGTATCAGTTGAAAACCAATCGGTATCTCAACCAGTTCCAGACAAAGTGATGAATGACATGCGCACGTGTGGTGCCGCGATAATTCATGTTGATGGCGAATTGCTGTTAGCGGAAAAGGATCAGAAAGCGCAAGTGGTTATCAATTCGAATGTGCTAATTGAGATCGGTGCGGCTATGGCACTGTATGGCTATCGCTTTATTCTCTTGGTTAGAGATGGGATTGTTTTACCGTCAAACCTTCAGGGACTATATCAGGTGAGATACGTTGGAGAAACGCTCGACGGTAATGCCACGATTAGGCTGATGGAAGCTATTAACAATATTAAAAACAATAAATCGCCAGCCATTCAGGAGGCCGCATGATTTCAGCCACGGGCCAATCCAATGCGGAACTCGCTCACGATTTGCAAGCTGGACTAGGTCTTACCAATGTCAACGACTTTGATAACATTCAGATCATTGGAATGGCCAGCATCTTGGCGCTACATATAAAAGGGCTTGGTCAACTCAAATATGACATGCTTCGGCAAGTCGCATATCACTATTGGGATATCACCTCACGAGATCTAAATCAGGTTCTAAATGTACTTGCTGAGATTGAGTATGTTGACTTGATTACAACAGGAAGCACGATCACCGATGTAATTCCAAAAATACCTCATTTTGACTCTGTTTATGCTGGCATCGGTGAATACCTCTCGATCCAGCCGCTCAACGAGAAAGAGCAATTGAGTCTAGCAATACTGAGCGAACTGACTAGAAAACCCGAGAAACGCGACGCACTTATTGGGCGCCTTGGCGCTGAAATTAGGCTTTTTAATCGCTGTGAGAATATCGTTTCGGAAAGTGGCCTGGTGATCGCAAAGCGTGCGCGCGGCCAAGATATATTGGTAAGTCCAACCTACTTTGCGGATAATTTAGACAGTCTTGCTGATATCGCTGCTGCAGGTGGCTCTGGTCGCGTAGAACGAGTTCTTCGACTGATAGCAAAGTCACAGGGTTGGCCGCTCTCACTTATCGAAAAGCAAGAAGAAGTAGCGGGAACCAAACTGGGCGCTGGCGAGCTCAACATATTGAAGGCATTGGTTAGCGATGGAATTTTAAAGCCTCCCAGTATTCTTCGTCCAAATGACACATCTGAGTTGTTCATCTTTACTCCTAGGCCCGGCAGCATTCGATTAAATGCCAGTAACCGTAACATTTATGAGCGGGCGATGGCGCTAGTGTCATCAATGAGAAAAGGCCAGCTCATGGAAGAAACGTACCGGATCAAATATCCGGTCGCGCTTCTTAGAAAACTCAGAGACCAAAAATGGATACGAGCGAATAGTGAGGCCGCGATCCAATACCGGAACTTGGTCGAGCTCCACGTGGGAAGACTGGTCCATACTTCTGGAACTATGCATCAGCTACAGTTGATTGACACCCCTGAGAATATCAAAGCGATCGATGAAGCTATTGCTCTGTTGCAGACGGGCCAGACAAATTTGTCTGCAATAGATGAAGACGCCCGTATAACATTGTCTCAAGACGAGACTTATTTGAACTCAGTCACGTCTTCGACCAACTTCCGAAAGGTCGCAAAATTAGCTTTGCTTGATGATGAAAAAAATGAGGTCGAACAACTTTTACTGGACCTAAGATGAAAGACATACATCAGAAGCTTAAAGCAGTACGTTATTGCGTGGCGTTGGGAATCATTCCAAACATGGAAGTTGTTGTCCGCCACTCTTCAGAGGTAAGCGAAACTTCGTCGGATATAACGGACGTTGATGTACTTGGTATTCGGCCTTGTGATGATAGTGCGTCGAATCGCATAATCTTTGACTGTAAAACATTGAGCAAGATGAGTCCAATTAATCGGGCTTTGTGGGCGAAGGGGCTCATGTCTCTCACCGCTAGTAATGAAGCCTTCGTTATTCTCATCAAGGCGGCCTCTGAGGGGCATCGACTAGCTGGTAACACCTTAGGAGTTCGGTTATTTACAGAAACTTTGTTTGAGGGATTTTCTCGTTCTGTATCTAAAGATTTTGATGTTATCAACTCTTACATTGAACAACTTGATGCTTGGCATTCACTCGCGACAATACCGACAAAAAATCCTCAATTAGATAAGTTCTGGGATTATTTAAATAGCTCTGCGCTGCTTGAAACTCAAGGAACCCAAGGGCTTCGCACTTTGATGTCCCATTGCAAAAAAATTGAAGGTGAGTTGGACCCACAGAAAGCGACTCATCGCGCTTTGTTTAAGCTTATTCTTGTCCAAATGTGCCTTTATATGAGCGAGATGGTCCGAGATTTCCACAATATTTTTAATCCAGCTATGGATAAGCCAGAATTCGAGAAAATCATTCGATACTATATCTGGGGTGGGAAAGACAATTACGATCTTCGCCAAAGGCTAAACATAGCTCTAAAAAATGCGAGGGGGATTGATGGTGTTGAACCCTTTGAATTTCCAGCATGGGAGAAATTTGTCACATTGTTTCGCTCATTTTTGGATGCTCCTTTGTTATTGGGTAGCGTTTGCTTGCCACTGAAGGACTTGGCTTTTCGCGAAGTTTGTAATCCAGTTGCGGATTTAGATCGCCGGCTTGCACTGCGTCTAAATGCTAACGAGCGTGTGCGCCAATTTATTATGGCATCTTCCTCATATTTGATCGCAGCGACGCGCATTCCAAAGGAGTTCAAAGATGTCGTCACTACAGACATGAGCATCAAATGACGCGACTCAAACGGCGAAGGAAAAGTCTATTGGTTTTCAGTAAAGAACGAGATGTTGGCAATTTCTTCCTGAGACGGAGACCAATTTTTCCTTCAAGTAATACCATCTTCTTTAGATAACCCCTGACCAAAAAAATGCCAGTGCTTCGAATTAATGACCGAAATGTCGGGCCTCATAAGGCAACGAAGAGTCCAAACCTTGGTGCGCGAACCGTGCTAACTAACAGTCATTGGGAGTACGTTTCGCTTTGGCTTCGTCGAGAACGAAAGGCTTCTGCTCTATTCTACTGGCAGCAAGCACAAACGTTTTCTCAGGCTGCCGAGGGAATGCCTGTGTCGTCTGCGCCGCTACTTCTGTACTACTCCTACATGAATGCAACAAAAGCGCTGCTTTCCGCCAAATCAGTACCTTTTGACGAACACCATGGCATTCGCGCTCACAATATGCGGCCACCTTCCGGCAAGATTGCCCTTTCTAATGAAGGCGTGCGAATCTTGCATAGGGGCATCGCACCTGCGTTGTCTCAATATCTTATGGAAGCGGAGACAAGTACTACCCACACCCTTGAGCAACTTCTCTTCAATCTACCCTGCATACACAGGACTTTCTGTTTGACGTACAAGAACCAAAAAGACCTTTTTGTTCCACTAGTGAATTGCGAGATCCGATTTGATCAAGCGACTTATCATACGTATTTCTCTGCGCAGTTGTCCAAAGATTTTGCAGAACCAACCTATTTGCGTCGTCTGCCACCATCGCTTGTAGCTGATCCGGCAATAAATGATGGGAGGACGATCAGGTCAGTCGCCCATGCAATCGTCACCCGTCCTATCGCCAATACACCCGCCGATATCTCAGCCGTAACTGGTCTTCTTCAGGGACTTCGACCAGACATATCTTACATTGCCGGATCTCAAACACTTTGGTATGCCAAGGCAATTGTTCCTGGACCAACGCGGCTAAAAAGGTCTCCACTGACGTGCACACTTTTGGCGATGCACCGCCTGAGCGAAATATGCCGCTATCGTCCAATCGAACTTGCGTCGTTCTTGGCTGGGCAGAAAAACTGGCTTTTGACTGAATTTATTCGAATGTCACCATCCCAATTTCTGGATGAGCTTGCTGCGGAATTGACAGGGCAGCAGTTCATGATTCCGAATGTACGACCGGCAAACTAACCCGCGAGACCTTAGAATGAAAATTTACATTGCGTGCGGCTTGACTCATGTTCCAAGGAGCGAGTTCGCTGCCTACGTTGGCTTGATCGAGAAGATGGCTCGGTACTTAACCGATTCACTTGGTGCGGAGGTCAAATACGCATTAAAAGACAGTGACCCACAACTTTCCCAAAAGCCATTTGCAGATCGCACACGCCTCTGCTACGTGTGGGACAAAGAAATGGTGGAGAGTTCAGATGTCGTCATTGCCGAAGCAAGCTATCCCTCTACGGGTCTTGGGATCGAGTTGCAAATTGCTTCTGCGAAAGAAACCCCGATTCTTATGATGTTCAAGCTAGACGAAGGCCATAAGGCTCCTCCTGTGCAGTACAAAATATCCGATCAGGAGATTCACACTCTCCAGTTAGGAGAAGGCTACATATCCCTCATGGCATTAGGAATACCAAGTGTCTTCAAAGTATTCTCCTATGCAGATGTAGATGAGGCTTGTGCAAAAGTTGGTAACGCTATCGACATCCTTAATAAGCCGATTGGCAGGGAATGACCTAAAATTTTAGGCACGCCTTTTGAAGCCACTGCGGCTCGACGCGCTTTATTAGTTCAGGACTCGACTATGGGAGACGAGTTGACGGCATGGATGTAACTAAAGTCAGTAGAGGAACCATCTGTTCTAAAAACATGAAAACTATCGCTTGGCCATCCTATATCCGCGTTACTCTTCCGCATAAAATAAGCAATACCTACACCTGCTTTGGTTTTTTCGCCAGGGTGAACAGATGCGTCGTAATGAACCAACAGCGCTGCTAAATCTTGACGATCTTCCGCATCGACGGTGTCTCCATTTTTATATTTAGCCAGCATTATTTGAAAATTTTCTTTTGCGGCTTTGCGTGTTTTCCACGTCAGTTTGGCATTTAAGCTTATCGGTTTCGCCATGGTGCATGATCTTCATTTCTTTATTTTAGTTATTTCTGATCGAAAAATGCTGGCTTAAGCACTTTTTCATTTGCCAGCCATGGTAGTTAGCACTTGAAGGCTATTGCCTAGCGCATGCCAAGCATGGCGTTTTTCCGTTAAGAGCTGCTGTCTTTGATAGATTCGGATTAATTTGTTCTGCTCAACGTGATTTAGACATTTTTCTATAACATCAGGCCGGACACCCAGCCGTCCCATCATGGTAGCACCGGTCCGCCTCAAGTCATGAGGAGTCCAAGTACCGCCCTTCAAGATAAGCGCGCCTGTCGCCTTAGAACGATTCTTCAAAGGGGTAACACGGTGGCGATCATGGATTTGCTTGCTGATCGACTTCAAGTCGACATGCGCGTCTTCCTTGTTCGCTGCTGGAAAACACCAGGAGCTGTGGCCACTGATCTTTTTGAGCTGTTTAAACATATTTAGACTGTACTGGGATAACAGCACGGTATGTTCCTTCCCATTTTTGGAATTATCTGGTGGAATAAGCCAAATTTTCGCGGAAAAATCAATATCAGCCCACCGCGCTCGTGATATTTCTCCGACCCGGCAGCATGTTGAAAGCATCAGCCATATGGCTAACACCGTTGACTCTTGCAGATTGGCGAGTGGAATTTTAGCTTTCAACTCTTTGATCTCAGCATCGCTAAACACTCGGGATCGCTCATTTTTCTTTCCGTAATCGTCGCGCTTAAGAATGGCAGTGGGGTCAGTGACGACAAGCTCGCGCTTAATCGCGAAAACAAACATCTGACGCATATCCGCAAGCAGATTTCTGGCAACGATAGGAGCGCCCCGCTCTACTACCGTATCTCGGCGACCATTTCCCGGGTAACCGCTTCAATGGCCAAAGCCCCAATTTTGGGGAATACATCTTTTTTAAAACTGCGGCTCACTTCGGCCCCCTTATCTTTGCGGCCACGGAGTTCGTTAGATGGGCCCTTTTTTCTTTTCTGCTTATGAAAAAGACAGAAAAAGACAGGTACGGTTGGCATGCGCTTTCTCTGATTTCAAATATCAGGAAACACAGACCGATTCTATTGCCAATGCATCGCCAAGCATTCCCTGGCCCGCAACTCGAAGGCGACGGCGCCCTGGGCCTGACTGACTTCGATCGCCGTTTCAAAGCAGGCTCGGGCCGCGCTTTTGTTCTGCTGCTTCAATAGACACATGCCCTTGATGCGATGGAGTTCCGCCAGATAATAGCGATCATGTTTTTCTTCGATCAGTTGCAGCGCCTCGTTGGTAATGGCGATGGCTTTTCCAGTCTCGCCGAGGTGTAGCAGCGCTTCGGCAAACGGGGCCAACATCGATGCCGCCGCACCGTTCATCACGGCACGGATGGCGTTGACTCCCTGCTCAATGGACGCAATGGCCGAGGCGTCGCCGCGCATGACCGACGCCCATCCAATACCTATGATGTTCACAGGTGCGAAGATCACGGACTGGCAACTCACCGCAACGGCGCGCCCTTCTTCCGCCAGACGCAAGGTTTCGTCTGTATTGCCAAGCCAACGCTGCAATATTGCAGCAAAGGTCAAGGCATACGCGAGGTTGTTGCGATTGTCAAAACGTCGCGCGAGCATGACCGCCGCTTCGCTTTGCACCAGGGCCTGATCGCTCAATCCCTGCAGCCACAACACCCAGCTCAGAAAGGCCTTGGCGTTGACCATGACCAGCCGGCCGTAGCTATCGCGGGTAGGAGACTCCGCGTTCTTATCTTCCAGCGCTATGGACTGCTCCAGGTGCCGGCGCGCCGCGTCCAACTTCCCTGTCCAGAAGAAACCGTTGCCCATGGCATAGTGGCCCTGCTGCAAGAGGACGCGACTGCCTTCCTTTTCGGCGATATCCAGCAGACGCCGCGCCAACCGGACCGTTTCCTCATAGCCGGCCTGGGAGCCTGAGCTTTCCCACAAACCCCACAAGGCATTAAACAGGTCGACACTATCGCCGGCGCCCCGTTCCAGCAGTGCGACGGCACGGACCAACAACGCGCCGGAACGCCTCTGCCCATGACCCGCCACCTTCTGTTCCGACTTGCCCAGATTGAACAGCAGCACGACTTCCAGCCGATTCCTTTCCACGTCGTCCGTCAGTTTCGCCAGCAGCTCAAGACCCGCGTCATAGTGCGATACCGCCTCGCTATGCGCGAATTGATCGGCAGCATGCCCGCCCGCCGCCAGCCAATAATGGATCGCCTTGGATGCCTCGCCTGCCGCGCTCCAATGTTGCGCCAGCAGTTCCGGCTGATGTGCGGCTACTTCCCGATATCCGGTTTCCAGCAGTTGGGCGATACGCCGATGCGTCGTCCGCCGCGCTGCCCGGGTCTGCGACTGGTAAGCCGCTTCCTGCACCAAGGCGTGCTTGAACTGCAAGCGCTCGTCCGCCAATTGCTGCACCAGTCCGGAGTCTTGCAACTGGCCGATTGCCTTCTGCAGCGAATTAGGAGAGAGATCGACAATCCGGCCCAGAAAATCCATGTCGAATTCGCGGCCGACGGTCGCCGCCAGTTGCGCTATCGTCCGTGCCGGGCCAAGACTGTCCAGGCGCACCATCAGCAAATCGTGCAGATTTGCCGGAAGCTCCCGCTCCTGCGCCATCGCCGCAAGTTCTTCGGCGAACAGCGGGACGCCGTCGGCACGGGCGACGATGCGCGCCTGCCGTTCTGGCGGCATGTCCGCGCACAAGGCATCGACCATGTCCGCTATGGCCGCATCGGGCAACGGCGCGACCGGCATGATCTCGATTCCCGGCCAATCCGGCGTCAATGCCGGTCGCGCCGTCATCAGCAGAAATATGCGTGCCTGCCGGCTATTGGCGACAAGCATCGAGAGCAGCTCCAGCGTCGAGATGTCAATCCAGTGCAAATCTTCCACCACCATCAGTACCGGTTGACGGGCCGCCATGATGTAAAGCATATCGATCAATAGCGCGTGGGTTGCCGCCCTTAATTTCTCGGGCGTTAATTCCGGCAAAGATGGGGCCGATTCGCCGGTCAATCCGAGCATCCGCGCCAGAAGCGGCAAGCCTTGCCGGCCAAGCGTCGGCGTGCGCGTTTCCAGCAGGTCGCGCAGTTTGGCAAGCTTTACCCGGGGCGTATCCGCGGCTTCAAAACCGCATAGCGATTCGTAGAGTGCGATTACCGGGTGCAACGGCGATTGCATCGTCTCGGGAAAGCCGCGCAGTTCGCGCACAATCCCCGAGCGGTCATTGAACCGCTTGATTAACATGCTAACCAGCCGGGATTTGCCTATACCAGCCTCACCGGACACCAGCAATACCTGAAACTGGCCGCGTTGCGCCCGCGCCAACGCTTTTGTCATTCTTGCCAGTTCGTCCCGGCGTCCTGAGAACGGTGTGAGTTTTGCGGCGGCGGCAAGACGATGGGCAGCGCCGGATGCTCCGACGACTTTGAAAACTTTCAGTGCCTGCGGCAGATGTTGTCGTCCGCGTTCTTCGATGCGCGCGAACCGGAAATAGCCGATCACCCGCCGTTGCGTTTCTTCGCTGACGACGACGTCGCCGCTGTCGGCATGCTGGCGCAGGCGGATGGCGGCATCGGATGTCATGCCGATGGGGTCTGGAATCCGCGCGTTGCTGGCGGTGACGATAGGCCCGCTATGGACGCAGACGCGCATCTCCAGTCCGGGCATGTCTACTGCGGCCAGCTCCCGCGCCGTGCGCACGGCGGACAAGGCTGCATTTTCGAGCGCCTGCGGATACCCGAAGTAGACCAGCAGCCCGCCGCCGTGAACCTGCACAATGTGCCCGAAATGCCCTCGCACGATCTCCTCGCAGCGCAGTTGCGGCGCGCGCAGCAGCGCCATCGCATCTTCGGGATCCTCGGCTGCGGGCACATTCAGTTCGCAATACAGCACGCTCACCATGCGCCGTTCTTCCGAAGGCTGAAGCACCGATATGGCGGACTGATCGACCGGCGCGAATTCGCCGCGGCGCACGCGCTCCATCAACGCTTGCATTTCCGCGTGAGGAAACACGCCCAGTTCGCTCTTCAGTATGCGGCGGCAGGCATCGTACTGGCCGAGCGCCGCATCGCGCTGCCCATCCCGGGCGTAGAGGCGCATGGTGCGCATATAACCGGTTTCATTCCAGGGTTCCAATTCCGTGTAGCGCCGCGCAACCGGCAGCGCGGCGCGGTAATTGCCTTGCCGTTCATGACAATCCGACAATTTCGCCAGCAATTCAAGCACGCTGCGATGCAGGGATTCGCGCCTGAACCGGAGCCAATCCTCAAAATTCGGACAATCGGGCAGCGTGAAATCGGCAAGGAAAGCACCCCGGTAAAGTCCGGCCGATTCGCTCATCCGCGCAAGACAGGCGTCGCATTCCGAAGGCGCTTCCCCGCCACAGCCGGCCTGCCGTGAAATGAATTCAACGGCATCCACGCGATGGGGGCTATCCGCATTGAAGCCGAGATGATCACGATCGGAGAGCAGGAACGGATGTCCGGTGCACTCTACCAACGTATTGCGTAACTGGAAGACGGTCTGCCGCAGGTTCAAGCGTGCCGACTCGGCCGGCATCCCGGGCCAAAACAGCTCGGCAAGGGTTTCACGGCGGTGCCGGCCAGGCTCCAGCGCGAGGTAAACCAATAGTGCGGCCAACTTGCCGCCGCCGAGTCCGGCAACGGGTTTGCTATCCCAGGTGATGCGTAGCGATCCGAGGGTCGACAAAGATAATACGGGGGCCGCCACAAAATCCCTTAATTGTAGTGTTTACGGCATTCGCGCGAATGGCGTAATTTTTTTTGATAATTTCTCAAAGATATCACGATACGGGTAGTCAGGTTTATCCAGGGGGCGCAATCCTTGTTACTAACGATCACATAACGGTCGCGTTTTAGCATACGTCATTGCAATCCCGTACTCCAACCGGTACTTCAACCTGAATAGCAGTCATGAAAAAACGCAAACATCAGCCGCAATTGACGGCAGGACGCCTGACGGTATTAAGCCTGGCCTTGACGGCCGCACTGGCCGCGATGGCGCCCGTGGCTGCACAAGCAACCCCGTGTAACAACACCACCATAGGCAGCTCTATCACAACCCTGGTCACTTGGACCGCGGGTGACTGCACGGTCACAGGAACCATCAACCCCACCGGCACCCAAGCGTTGTTCTCCACGGGCGCGGCGAACGGCACGCTGACCAACAGCGGCGTCATCAGCGGCAACAACGGCATCGCCAACACCGGCAAAATCAGCGTACTGAGCAACAGCGGCACCATCAACAGCGGCGTGGGCATCTGGAACCTCGCCAACGGCGGCAGCATCGGCACGATAAGCACGCTGACCAACAGCGGCACTATTCACAGCGGCGGCGAGGGCATCATCAACTCCAGCGGCATAATCAACACGCTGACCAATAGCGGCACCATCAGCGGCGGCACCGCGGGCATCATCAACTCAACCGGCGTGATCGGCACGCTGATTAATAGCGACCTGATCACGGGCGCCTATGCCATCCGCAATTCTGTGTCCAGCACCATCGGCCCGATCACGAACTCGGGCGTGATCGCGGGCAACATCGTGAACTTTGCGACCACCAATCTGAACATCAACGGCGGTTCGGGCGCGGTGTTCGGCACCCTGACCGGTTTTAGCGCCGGCACGATCGGCACCATCACCAACACCACCTCGAACGTCGGATTCGGGTCCGGCAACCTGCTGTTGAACGACAACATCAACGTCGGCACCGGCACCATCAACGCGGTGAACAACACCGGCACGGCAGTGTTGCAGCTCAACCAGCCGATCACGATCACGGGCAATTACAACCAGGGTGCCGGCGCGACGCTGCAAATCGGCGTGGCGAGCAACGCCACCACCACGCTAGGCGCGATCACGGATACCGGCTACGGTCGGCTGGTGGTGACCGGCAACGCGACGATCGCCGTGGGTTCGTCCGTGACCCTGCAGTCCAACGGTTACGCCTTCGCCGCCGGGCAGCGTTACGTGGTGGTCGATACGACGGGCACCGCAGTCTACAACGAGGGCAACCTGCACTATTCGATTAACGGCTATACGTCGACTGTGACCGGCACGGTCGCGGGGAACGGCAGCAATCACGATCTGGTGCTGAACGTGGTGAGCGCAACACCGATTCCGATTCCGATTCCGACACCAACACCAACACCAACACCGACACCGACTCCGACTCCGACACCGACTCCGACACCGACACCAGATCCGACGCCAAGCTCTGCCGCCATCGCGAGTGCGCCGAACGCCGTCGCGTCGCTCAATGGCCTGCAGAATTACAACGTCACCAGCGATCTCGCGCTGAATAACCTGCGCAACGCCGCGCTGGGTTCCTTGAGCCAGGGCTCGGCGGCAACCGCGAATCAGATCGGCAAGCAACTGGCGCCGACGCAGCCCACCGCGGCCGCAGCCGCGCCGACCACCGATGTGCTCAACGTGATCGGCGTGCACGTCGACAGTCTGCGCCTCGCGCAGGCGGCAGGCGGCAGCGGTGTGGCCACCGGCGAAGGTGCGCCGCAATGGGGCGTATGGAGCCAGGTCTACGGCGGCCATGCGGGCCAGAGCCAGATCGGCCAGGTGGATGGCTACAACGCGAACTATGGCGGCCTGCTGATCGGCGCCGACAAGGCGATCAATGACAACTGGCGTGCCGGCGGCGCATTCACCTATAGCAATACGGCGGTCAACAGCACCGGCGACACCACGGGCGACACGGCCCGTATCAACAGCTACGGGCTGATCGGCTACGCGAGCTATACGGGCAGTCCGTGGTACGTGAACCTGTCGGGCGCGGTGATGGATCAGCAGTACGACACGACGCGTCAGGTCAACTTCCAGGGCTTCTCGGGCACGGCCAATGGCCAGTTCAACGGCCGGCAGTACATAGCGCGGGCCGAGGCGGGCTATCCGCTGGCGCTGAATGGCGTCACGCTCACGCCGCTGGCGAGCCTCACGTATAGCTACCAGAACCAGGGCAGCTATACGGAAAGCGGCGGCAACGGCGCGGCCCTGGCGGTCGACGCCGCGCACGCGGATTCGGTGAAGAGTGGCTTGGGCGCGAAGCTGGAAAAGAGCTTCTCGACGCACTACGGCGAGATCGTGCCTGAGCTGCAGCTGCAGTGGATCCATGAGTACGACCATACGGCGCAGGTGACGGGAGCGAGCTTCGCGGCAGACCCGACCGGCCAGACGGCGTTCACCACCGTGGGGGCAGTGCCGGTATCGAATCTGGCGGAGCTGTCGCTGGGCGTGACGCTGCTGAAGGCCAACAACCTAAGCCTGTCGGTGCGCTACGAACTGCAGGCCGCGCGCGGCTTCGTCTCGCAGACCGGCACCGTGCGACTGCGGCAGTTGTTCTGATCCACCGCAAATTTTTTAACTCGATACGGGCGGTCAGGGCTATGCGGGATCGGCGCCGCCCTTGTTACTAACGATCACATAACGGTCGCTTTGTAGCATGCGTTATTGCAATCCCGTACTTCAACCTGTACTTCAACCTGAATAACAATCATGAAAAAATACAAACATCAGCCGCCATTGACGGCAGGACGCCTGACGGTATTAACTTTGGCCTTGACGGCCGCACTGGCCGCGATGGCGCCCGTAGCTGCCCAAGCACAAACGTGTAACAGTGCCACCCCCATAAGCGGCAATATCACCACTCAGGTCACTTGGAGCACGGGTGACTGCACGGTCACAGGAACCATCACCGTAGGCGTAGGCGCCACAGCGTTGCTCGCCACGGGCGCGGCGAACGGCACGCTGATTAACAGCGGCACCATCATCGGCGGCTATCTCGGCCTCAACAACACCATCACCGGCAGCATCGTCACGCTGAACAACAGCGGCACCATCAGCGGCGGCAGCGCCGGCATCTACAACATAGGCACGATCGATACGCTAATCAACAGCGGCACCCTCGGCAGCGAATTTGGCATCTACAACGACAGCGGCGGCACGATCACCACGCTGAACAACAGCGGCACCATCAACGGCAGAACGGCCATCGGCATCGGCAACATCGGTACGATCACCACGCTGAACAACAACATTGGTGGCGTCATCAGCGGCCTCAACAATGGCATCTCCAACGACAGCGGCAGCACGATCGACACGCTAATCAACAACGGCACCATCAGCGGCACCGGCACCATCAGCACCGGCTCCACCGGCATCTTCAGCGGCATCGGCGGCATCCGCAACGGCGGCACGATCAGTACGCTGACCAATAACGGCACCATCAGCGCCAACGATAGTAGTGGCAACGGCATCTTCAACACCGGCACCATCGGCATCATCGGCGTCAATAGCAGTGGCCTCTACAACACCGGCGCCATCAGCGGCGGCAATACCGGCATCTTCAACACCGGCACCATCACCACACTGACCAACAGCAGCACCGGCACCATCAGCGGCTCCGCCTATGCCATCAACAACGGCGGCTCGCTCGGCACGATCACGAACGCTGGCGTGATCGCCGGCAACATCGTGAACACTTCCAGCAACGCTCTGAGCATCAACGGCGGTGCGGGCGCAGTATTCGGCACCCTGACCGGCTTTAGCACCGGCAGCATCGGCACCATCACCAACACCGCTTCGAACGTCGCATTCGGCACCGGCAATCAACTGCTCAACGACAACATCAACGTCGGCAGCCATACGGTGACAAACACCGGCACGCTGCAGATCAACAACCAGATCAGCATCACCGGCAATTACAGCCAGAGCGCGGCGGCCACCTTGAACATCGGCGTGGCCAACAGCGCCATCGCGACGGGCGCCATCAGCACCGACAGCGGCTACGGCCGTCTGGTGGTATCGGGCAGCGCGACGATTGCCTCAGGTTCGGCGGTGAGCCTGACGAAGCTGAACAGCTACGCCTTCGCCCAAGGTCAGCGCTACGTGGTGGTGCAGGCAGCGAGCAGCGGCACCAATTACAACGCCGGCAGCCTGATCTACACGGCCACCGGCTTCAATGGCAGCGTGATCGGAACGAGCGTCACGGATGGCAGCAATCTCGATCTGCTGCTGACCCTGGGGTCGTCCGGTCCGGTCAACTCGGCCACCACATCCAATGCGGTGTCGTCGCTGTCCGGCTTGTTCAACTACGCCAATACGACTGGGACTAACGCCGCGCTGATGAATCTGTCGAATGCCGTCGCCGCCCTCGGCTCGCCGGCAGCGGCCAACCGCGCCGGCGCGCAATTAAGCCCGACCGCGACCGTGGCGGCGAGCAGCCAGGCAGCGGCCGCGCCGACCCAGGCCGTGCTCGGCGTGGTAGGGGCGCACGTTGATGGTCTGCGGGTGGCGCAGGCCGACGGCCAAAGCGGTGTCGCCGCTGGTGAAAGCCCTACTAATGTAGCGCTCTGGGGCCAGGCCTTCGGCGGCAATGCCACGCAGGATCAGCGCGACGGCATCAGTGGTTATCATGCCGGTTACAACGGTCTGCTGATCGGCGCCGATACCATGCTCGGCGACAACTGGCGGGTTGGCGGCCTGGGCAGCTATGCCAATACCTCGGTGGCCAACGACGGCGACAACAGCGGCAGCTCTACCCATGTGACGTCTTACGGACTGATCGGCTACGCCGCTTATGCCGCCGATAAGTGGTATCTGAATATGTCGGCCGGCGCGGTGCAGCAACAGTACAACAGCGTGCGCGCCATCGGCTTTAACGGTTTCTCCGGCACAGCCAACGGTCAGTTCAACGGCATGCAGTACGTGGCCTCGGTGCAAGGTGGCTATCCGATCAAGCTGGCATCGAACGCCACGCTGACGCCGCTGGCCGGGCTGACCTACAGCCGCCAGCATCAGGATGCCTATACCGAAAGCGGCGGCAACGGTGCGGCGCTGAGCGTGGGCGCGACCAACAGCAACTCGGTCAAGAGCGACATCGGCGCCAAGCTGGAGCGCTCCTTCGCCACCGCATACGGTGCGCTGGCGCCCTCGGCGCAACTGAGCTGGCGGCATGAGTACAACAACAATCGCCTGCAATCGGTGTCCAGCTTTGCCGCCGACACCACCGGGGTCACCAGCTTTACCACGCTGGGACCGACACCGGTGGCCGATACCGGTGTACTCGTATTGGGCGTGACCCTCACGCGCAGCGAGAACGTCAGCCTGACGGCACGGTATTCGGTGGAGGCGGCCTCCGGCTACACCAGCCAGACGGCCGACGTGCGACTGCGCTACCAGTTCTGATCCGACTGATTCCGGCCACACGATAACGCCCATTTTCTACCGTAAAAAATGGGCGTTTTTTCTGAACTTTTACCTGTAGACACGCTCGACAAAAAACCAGAAAAATTTTAAAGAAAAGAGGGTTGGCCGCATGAATGAATTACCTCGATCTGCTGCAGAGCAATCTGCCGATGCGCCCGTATTTGAACGACTGGGCACGATCATCCGCTCCCTGCACGATGCCTTGTGCGAACTTGGCGCGGAGAAGATGCTGGCCGAAGTGGCGAGCGAATTCCCGTCCGCCCGGCAACGCCTGCTGCATATTGCCGATCTGACCGAAAATGCGGACAATACCGTGCTGACAAAAGTGGACCAAGTCGTTCCGATTCAACATCGGCTGGGGCGCATGGCAAAGCACTTGCATGACGAATGGACGCATGCCGCCAGGGACGCGCTGGTGCCTGATCAGCTACAGCTTCTCGCAGATCAAACATCCCTCTTCATGTCCGCGACCCAGATAGGCTGCGAAACCACGCGCACAGCGCTCTCGGAAATCATGATGGCGCAGGATTTCCAAGACCTGAGCGGTCAACTCATCAAGAAAGTCGTAACGCTGCTGGCACACACAGAAAACGATCTTTTAAGAATGCTGCTCGATGCGGC
>JAQGNR010000257.1 GCA_028291765.1 Herbaspirillum sp. | reverse complement strand
CAATTTATTGTCGGGACGTATCACCGCCCGCCACGGGCCGCGGTTTCCATTGTTGCTGGGATTGAGCAGCGGCGCATTGTTTTCCTGCTTGCTGACCGGACTGACGCCGCAGACGCCGTACTGGCTGTTTGCGCTGATGATCGCCGCCGCCAATTTCGGCATCAGTATTGCGATTCCGGCCATGACGACCGTGGCGATGCAGGTGGCGGGACGCAAACATGGCAATAGCGCGGCTGCGGTGCTTAATGCCAATCGACAGATCGGCGCCTTGGTCGGCGTGGCCATCATGGGCGTGATTCTGCATATGGTTCCCGGCTGGGATACGCGCAACGTGCTGGCGTTCGGGTCCATCTGTGCCGTTTATGTCGGCGCCACGTTGCTGGTGATGCGTTATATCGGGGTGGCGGCGTCGGCCAAGGCGGCGGCGTAAGCGATGCCGAGTGGACGTAGAGGCGCCTTAACTGAACAGCATTAGCAACAAGCCGGTTCTTTTTGATTACAGACAGGCTGCAGGCCGTAAAATAGCGGCTTATATTTGCAAATCAGAAAAATCGCATGTCCATACAATGGTTCCCGGGTCACATGAACGCCGCGCGCAAGAAAGCGGCGGAAGCAATGGAGAAGGTCGATCTCGTCATCGAAGTACTTGACGGACGTCTGCCGCAAGCCAGTTGCAACCCAATGATCGAGCAGTTGCGGGTCTTCCGGCAGCGGCCCTGTCTCAAAATCCTGAATAAAAGCGATCTGGCCGATCCCGCAGCCACGGCGGCGTGGCTGGCCTATTACAACGCGCAGAAAAACGTCAATGCCGTGGCGCTCAGTTGCAAGAAGCCATCCGACGTCGCAAAAATTCCCAAATTATGCCTGGCGCTGGCGCCGCATCGCGGTACGGCGCTGAAGCCTTTGCGCATGATGATTATGGGCATTCCGAACGTCGGCAAGTCCACGCTGATGAATGCCTTGCTGAAAAAACGCGTGGCGGCCGTCGGCGACGAACCTGCGGTGACCAAAGTGCAGCAGCGTCTCTATCTGAATAACAATATGGTGTTGATTGATACGCCCGGCATGTTGTGGCCGAAGATCGCCTTGCCGAGCGATGGCCTGATGCTGGCCGCCAGCCATGCGATCGGCACCAATGCGTTGATCGAAGAAGAAGTCGCGACCTATCTGGCCGGGCAATTGCTGCTGCGTTACCCCGAATTGCTGAAAGCACGTTACGGCCTTGACGTAGGCGCGGCCGGTTTCGATGGCGTCAGCGTCGTCGAAGGCGTGGCGATACGGCGCGGCTTTCTGCTGCGCGGCGGCATGGTCGATCTGGAAAAAGCGGCGCACACACTACTGCAGGATTACCGTACCGGCGCATTGGGCCGGATCAGCCTGGAAACCCCGCAAAGCCGTGCCGTATTGGTGGCCGACTACGAAGCCCAGCGTGCGCTGGATCAGCAGACGCGTGAAGAAAAAGCAGACGAATCCGATCAGGCTAATCAAGATTATCTGGATCATCGCGACGACGATTGAATCTAGATTGAATCTAGTTTGGATCTGACGAGCTGAAGTTGCAGACGTAAAAAAACCTCGCATCGATAACGATGCGAGGTTTTTTATTGAGCATCGGTTCAGACAAGAACCGTGGCCGGCAATTACATCATGCCGCCCATGCCACCCATACCGCCCATGCCATCCATGCCGCCTGGCATACCGCCGCCAGCCGACTTGTCTTCTGGGACTTCCGCGACCAGCGCATCGGTAGTCAGAATCAGGCTGGCAACCGACGCAGCATTTTGCAATGCCGAGCGAGTAACCTTGGCTGGATCCAGAACACCCAGTGCAACCAGGTCGCCGTAAGTGCCGTCAGCTGCGTTGTAACCGTAGTTGCCCGAACCGGCCAACACTGCTGCAATCACAACCGATGGTTCGCCGCCTGCGTTGAATACGATTTGACGCAATGGCTCTTCGACAGCGCGCAGCACGATCTTGATGCCGGCTTCTTGATCGGCATTGTCGCCTTTCAGGTTTTTGATGGCAGCGCGTGCACGCAGCAGGGCAACGCCGCCGCCAGGTACAACGCCTTCTTCAACGGCTGCGCGTGTTGCGTGCAATGCATCTTCAACGCGTGCTTTCTTTTCTTTCATTTCAACTTCAGTTGCAGCGCCGACCTTGATCAGTGCAACACCGCCTGCCAGCTTGGCAACGCGTTCTTGCAGTTTTTCGCGATCATAGTCCGAAGTCGCTTCTTCGATTTGAGCGCGGATTTGTGCAACACGTGCTTCGATCTTGGTAGCGTGGCCGGTACCGTCGATGATGGTGGTGTTTTCCTTGCCGATTTCGATGCGTGCTGCCTGGCCCAGATCTTCCAGAGTCGCTTTTTCCAATGTCAGGCCGACTTCTTCAGCAATCACATTGCCGCCGGTCAGGATAGCGATATCTTCCAGCATCGCTTTGCGGCGATCGCCGAAACCTGGCGCCTTGACGGCCGCAGTCTTCAGAATGCCGCGGATGTTATTGACCACCAGAGTAGCCAGTGCTTCGCCTTCGACATCTTCTGCAATGATCAGCAGAGGACGGCCGGACTTGGCGACTTGTTCCAGGATTGGCAACAGTTCACGGATGTTCGAGATTTTTTTGTCGAACAACAGGATGTAAGGCTGTTCCAGCGCAACGACCTGTTTTTCCTGATTGTTGATGAAGTACGGCGACAGATAGCCGCGGTCGAATTGCATACCTTCGACGATGTCCAGTTCGTTTTCCAGCGACTTGCCGTCTTCAACGGTGATCACGCCTTCTTTGCCGACTTTATCCATTGCCTTGGCAATGATGTCGCCGATATCGGTATCGGAGTTGGCCGAGATCGAACCGACTTGCGCGATTTCCTTGCTGGTCGTTGTTGGCTTGGACAGGCTCTTGATTTCAGCAACGATCGCCACGACTGCTTTGTCGATGCCGCGCTTGAGGTCAGTCGGGTTGAAACCGGCTGCCACGTATTTGAAGCCTTCGCGCACGATGGCTTGCGCCAGCACGGTTGCTGTAGTGGTGCCGTCACCAGCGTTGTCGGAAGTGCGGGAAGCGACTTCCTTGACCAATTGCGCGCCCATGTTTTCCAGGCGATCTTTCAGTTCGATTTCTTTGGCGACGGAAACGCCGTCCTTGGTCACGGTTGGCGCGCCGAAGCTGCGTTCCAGAATCACGTTACGACCCTTAGGGCCCAGCGTTACTTTAACTGCGTTAGCCAGAATATTGACGCCATTGACGATCTTGGCGCGTGCTTCATCGCCGAAAATTACTTGTTTTGCTGCCATGTTTATTCTCCTGAATACAATGTAAGGGTGATACGGAATCGGCCCGCTGCGCAGAGCGCAAAACGGGCCGATCAGGCGTAATTATTTTTCGACGACGGCGAACAGATCTTCTTCGCGCATGACCAACAGCTCTGCGCCATCGATCTTGACTGTTTGGCCGGCATATTTGCCGAACAGAACGCGGTCGCCGACTTTAACAGCCAGCGGGCGAACTTTGCCGTCTTCCAGGATTTTGCCATTGCCGACGGCCAATATTTCGCCTTGATCCGGCTTTTCAGCAGCGGCTTCCGGCAGCACGATACCCGATGCGGTTTTGGTTTCCTGATCGAGACGTTTAACGATAACGCGGTCGTGTAGTGGACGAAGACCCATAAAAAACTCCTTAAATTCAATAGGTTATGAATAAATTAACTGCAAGGTATTCGCGACGGTAAGCCCGGAAAGGCATTACACCGGAAAATGAACGTCGGGCAGGGCTGGCGGCCAGTGGGTTTGGCTTGTTAGCACTCTGACGCAACGAGTGCTAAGTATAGGGGCGAGGTATCGATTTTTCAAGGGGTGATTGATGGGTGTTGCCGGATTGTTGTCGGAATTCTTTTATCTCTGAACTTTATTCATTTATCTCTGAACTTTGATAACTCTCCACGCCCCGTGCAATTGCTTCAGCGGCAACGGCGGTGAGAGCTTGCTCAAAAAACATGGGCTTATCGGTCCATACTTCGTCGATATGGTCGCTGCCTCCAGAATCGAACGAAACGTGGGGCTTGCCAGAATCAGGAGTGTCAGCCGCGCCGAGCCGCTTCGATTGCAGCGATGTCGATCTTTCTCATCCCCATCATGGCCTCGAATGTGCGCTTGGCCGCAGCTCGATCGGGGTCGGCGATCGCGGCCGTCAGGGCGCGTGGCGTGATCTGCCACGACAGTCCCCATTTATCCTTGCACCAGCCGCATGCGCTTTCCTGGCCGCCGTTTCCGACAATCGCGTTCCACAAGCGGTCCGTTTCGGCTTGGTTGTCGGTCGCGACCTGGAACGAGAAAGCCTCGTTGTGTTTGAACGCCGGGCCCCCGTTCAGGCCGAGACAAGGAATGCCCATCACCGTGAACTCGACCGTCAGGACATCGCCCTCCTTGCCCGCAGGATAGTCGCCTGGCGCGCGATGGACCGCGCCCACAATGCTGTCCGGGAACGTCCCGGCATAGAACTTTGCGGCGTCCAACGCGGTGCCGTCGTACCAAAGACAAATCGTATTTTTGCTGACCATCTCGGTTCTCCTAAATTGGGACAGATAATAGGGCGCCACTCGCCAATCCTATTTGACTAAGTTGCTCCTACCACACACAGATCTTCGACCCATCGCACCCTGATAGTCCTCAGATCACTTTCGTCGGGATTATGGGTATTCTATGGCGATTGAGCCGAATCGATAGTCTGGCACGAATTATCGAGAATGAACGTTATGTTCAGGCTCGACCAATAAAACTGCCTCTTGCAAGCTATAGTAGTTTGCGTATCATGCTATGAATCTATTGCAAGCAATACCGATAGGAAAAGCAGGCTGGATAACATTCCCGCAGCGGTGCGCATCCTGCGCGACGAAGCAGACGGCAATACATAGAGATAAAAGACCATGACCACCGAAACCATCGATCACACCACACTTACCAAGCTGGCCGAAGCCGGCGTCGTGCGTAGCGCACATGTCGTCGGCCAGGCTGGCGGCTGGGGCATTCTGGTCAAGTACGGCATGACGGAACGTGCTTTGGCCGCGCAGCGCAGCCAGCAAGTGCGGCTTTTTCGCCGACTCGAAACATTGGTCGAATATCTGAAGAGCATCGGTATCCCGCGCTTCGACGTGGACGCAGTGAATTACGACCCAGAAGGTTTAACAAGGTACAAACGCCCCGATCGGGCCGAGGCGATGAAGAATGCCCACGAAGCCGCCGCCTATGACAAGTGGCTGAAATCCGAGATCCAGGAAGCGATCGACGACGACAGCCCGACGATTCCGCACGATAAAGTGATGCGCGATGTGCGCGCCGTAATCAAGCGCGCAAGGGCGAAACGTGCATCGACTTGAATGGAAAAAACTGGCACGGCTGGACCTGATCAAAATTGTGGAGCACATCGCCGAAGACAATCCGGACGCTGCTGATAAGTTGGCTGATGAGATCGAAAGTAAAGCGCAGGCGCGAGCGGCCGGATCTGTACCGAGTTGGACGCAAGCGCGGCACCAGGGAGATGGTGGCACATCGGCATTACGTCGTGATTTACAGGGTGAAGAAAGAAACTATTGAAATTCTGAGAGTGAAACACACGGCGCAGCAATGGCCGTCGCCGAGATAAATAATCGGATTGAATAAATGCCTGTGCCAGCTTTGGCCGCGCAAAATGCCATTGCAGATCAATACATTCTGTCTAGACGAAATCAGGCATTTTGCCAATCAGCTTATCCAGCGTCACAGGATAGTCGCGCACACGCACGCCAGTAGCGTTGTACACCGCATTGGCGATCGCCGCCGCCACCCCGCAGATGCCGAGTTCGCCCACGCCTTTCGCCTTCATCGGCGATGATATCGGATCGGTCTCCTCCAGAAAGATGACCTCCTGGTGTGGGATATCGGCGTGAACCGGAACTTCATACCCGGCCAGGTCATGATTGACGAAGAAACCGGATCGGGTGTCGACCACCAGTTCTTCCATCAAGGCCGCGCCGACGCCCATCGTCATCGCACCGATCACCTGGCTGCGCGCCGTTTTTGGATTGAGGATGCGCCCCGCGGCGCATACCGCGAGCATGCGACGCATCCGTATTTCCCCGGTGGCGATGTCGACACCTACTTCGACAAAATGCGCGCCGAAAGTCGATTGCTGGAACTTCTTGTCCAGGTCGCCATATTCCATCACATCTTCAGCAACGATTTCGCCGCCTTCGGCTGCCTGGCCCAAGGGCACGGAACGCCCCCCCGAGCGCACCAGCCCGTCCACAAATTCGGTCTCGGCAGGGTTCAATCCCAGTTTCTGCGCGATCGTCTCGCGCAGCTTGACGCAAGCGGCGTACACCCCCGCGGTTGAACTGTTGCCCCCCATTTGCCCTCCAGAACCGGAAGAGATCGGGAAGCTCGAGTCGCCCAAGCGCACCACCACCTTTTCGAGCGGCACGCCCATCATTTCGGCCGCGGTCTGGGCGATGATGGTGTAGCTGCCGGTCCCGATGTCGGTCATATCGGTTTCGACTGTCACCACGCCGTCGCCATCGAGCCGGATACGCGCTGCCGATTTCATGACGATGTTGTTGCGGAACGCAGCAGCTACACCCATGCCGACCAACCATTGGCCATCGCGGGTTTGGCCCGGCTCTGCATTGCGCGCATTCCAGCCAAAGTGATCTGCCCCTGTACGCAGGCATTCAATCAGGCTCCGTTGAGAAAAGCGGCGGGCCGGTTGTTCCGGATCGACCTGAGTGTCGTTGAGGATCCGAAAGGCAACGGGGTCGATCTTGAGTTTTTCCGCCATCTCGTCCATAGCGATTTCCAGCGCCATCAGGCCCGGTGCTTCGCCCGGCGCGCGCATCGCATTTCCCTCGGGCAGGTCGAGCACGGCCAGTCGCATCGCCGTCATGCGGTTGGCGCCGGCGTATAGCAGGCGGGTCTGCATCACGGCAGTTTCAGGTTGACCGCCAGGCAGGTCGCCGGACCAGGATTCGTGACCGATCGCAGTAATCTTGCCATCGCCCGTGGCGCCGATCCGGATACGCTGGATGGTCGCCGGGCGGTGCGGGGTGTTATTGAATATGAACGGGCGTGCGAGCGCGACCTTCACTGGCCGCTGCGCCGCCCGCGCGCCGAGGGCGGCAAGCACGGCTTCGGCGCGCAGGAACAGTTTGCCGCCAAAGCCGCCGCCGATGAACGGCGAAATCAGGCGGATATTATCCTTCGGCATGCCGAGCGTCTTCGCCAGATCGGTGCGGCCCCAGTCGATCATTTGGTTCGATGTCCATACCGTCAGCTTGTCGCCTTCCCAGGATGCGATCGAAGCGTGCGGTTCCATCATGGCGTGCGCCTGATCGGGCGTGGTGTAGGTGGCGTCCAGCCGCACCGGCGCGGTCGCGAATGCGCCGGCAAAATCGCCGGTCTTCGTATCCGGTTTTTCTTCCTTTTTGGGCATCGTCGCCGAATTTTTTGCCTGCGCCAGATCGAAGGTCCCTTTTTCAGCGACGTATTCCACCCGGACCAGATTTGCCGCGGCCCGCGCCTGTTCAAAGCCCTCTGCAACGACCACTGCTATAGCCTGATGATAATGCTCGATGTCCGGCCCGCCGAGCAACTTGGCGGTATTGAATTTGCCCTTGCCGAGCTTGCCCGCAGTCTCGGCAGTGACGATCGCAATCACGCCTGGGGCGCGCCTGGCCTCGCTCAAGTTAATGGACGTAATCCGGCCTTTGGCGATCGCGGACCCCACCACATAGCCATAAGCGGCATTCGGTACGGCCGCATGCTGCTCATAGGCGTAAGGCGCGGTCCCGCTGGTTTTAAGCGGCCCGTCGATACGGTCCAGCGGCAAGCCGACAACCTTGAGCTGGTCAATCGGATTGGTGGTGGCAGGGGTGGTGAATTTCATGGCGTCAGCCTTTCTTCGCTTCCGCCAGTACGGCGGCGAGCGTACGCTCGACCAGGGGAATTTTGAATGCGTTATCGTGGGTCGGTTTGGCGCCGGCCAGCAGCTGATCCGCAACGGCCTTGGCGCCATTGGGCATCTTTTGCTCAGCGGCTTCCATCCGCCATGGCTTATGCGCGACCCCGCCCAGCGCCACTTTTCCGCTGCCGTCGGGCTGGATGATTGCTGCGACCGAGATCAGTGCAAATGCATAGGAAGAGCGATCGCGAACCTTGCGATAAATATGTCTGCCGCCGATCGGTTTGGGCAGGCTCACACCGGTGATCAGTTCACCTGGCTGCAAGGCGTGTTCAATATGCGGTGTGTTGTCCGGGAGCCGATGGAAGTCGGCAATCGGAATCGTCCGTACCGAGCCATCCGGCCGCACGGTCTCAACTTGTGCATCGAGCACGCGCATGGCCACCGCCATATCGCTGGGATGGGTCGCGATGCAGGCATCGCTGACGCCCACAACGGCAAGTTGGCGGCTGAATCCGCCGATGGCTGAGCAGCCGCTGCCAGGGACGCGCTTGTTGCACGGCAGGTTGGTATCGTAGAAATAAGGACAGCGAGTGCGCTGGAGCAGATTGCCCGAGGTGCTGGCCTGATTGCGAAGTTGCGTGGATGCCCCTGCAAGCAAGGCACGCGCGAGCACGCCATAGTCGCGCCGCACGCGCGGGTCGGCCGCAAGATCGGTGTTGCGCACCAGCGCGCCGATCCGCAGTCCGCCGTCAGCCATGGTCTCGATTTTGTCGAGCGCCAGACTATTGACGTCAATCAGATGTGCCGGCGTCTCGATCTCAAGCTTCATCAGATCGAGCAGGTTGGTGCCGCCGGCAATGAACTTGGCGCCGGGTGTCTGCAATGCGGCGGCGGCGGCTTCAGCAGGCGACCGCGCGCGCTGATAGGTAAAGGCCTTCATGCCGGCCTCCCTGCGACTTCGGTGATCGCATCGAGGATATTCGAGTACGCGCCGCAGCGGCAGATATTGCCGCTCATGCGCTCGCGGATTTCCACGGCGCTTGTCTGCGGGGGGACGTTCAGATCGGCAGTGACGTGGCTCGGAATACCCTGCCTGATCTCTTCCAGCATCGCGACGGCAGAACAGATTTGACCCGGGGTGCAGTAACCGCACTGGTATCCGTCATGTTTGACGAAAGCTGCCTGCATCGGATGCGGCGTGTCCTTGGCGCCCAGGCCTTCGATCGTGGTGATGTTCGCGCCCTCGTGCATGATCGCGAGACTGAGGCAGGAATTGATGCGTCGCCCGTCTACGATGACGGTACAGGCGCCGCACTGGCCGTGATCGCAACCTTTCTTGGTGCCGGTCATGTGCAAGTTCTCGCGCAAGGCATCCAGCAGAGTGGTCCGGGTATCGAGATCGAGCTGATGGCTGTTGCCATTAACGTGCAACGACACTTTGGACGTGACCGGAGACTGGCTGGTCATTTTGATATCGCTGAGGGGATCCATGATGTTCGCATCCTATGTGGCTGATAAATATCCGCAGGGGCGACCGATCTCATTACCCCATGATCATCTGAAGACTATGTGAGGTATCGACTCTTATAAGGTAGCCAGCATAGCAATGACCTGCTGACAAATAATAAATTCCCTAAAAGTGAAGTGGCCCCAAGAAGTTGGGACTATGTCCAACTTCTTGGGGCCACTTTAAAGCTTGGGGGAATTTTCTAAAGCACCAGGGCGCCAACCACGCCGGTAACCGCGCCGATCAGCATGGTCAGCAAAGCCACAGTCACCAATACTTTGGCATTGAAGGATTTGCGCAGCATCAGCAGCGAAGGCAGGCTGATGCTCGGCAATGTCATCAGCAGCGCCACCGCCGGGGCCATCGCCAATCCCGCCGCGAGCATGGACTGCACGATAGGAATTTCGGCGGCGGTAGGAATCATGAACAGGGTTCCGACGACGGCTAGCCCTACCAGCCAAAGCAGGCTATTTCCCATTGCGCCATCGATATGCGGGAACAGCCAGACCCGCGCTGCGCCCAGCGCCAAAACCGCCAGGATATACACCGGGAGCGTGCTCAGGGACAACTGCCATAATTTACGGGCCCAGCGGATCAGGATATTTTCCTGATCGGGTGCGCTGGCGGCGGCTGCCGCCGCCAGCGCTGCTTCGGGTATTTCCTCCGGGCCGGCGATGCGTTGCGCGATCAGCGAAACGCCCAACACCAGCGCCACACCTGCGGCCAAGCGCAGGGCCGTGAAACCCCAGCCCAGCACGAAACCCATGAACACCAGCGTCGCCGGGTTAAGCACCGGATTGGCGATCCAGAAAGCCAGCGCCGCACCGGCCGAAACCTGCTGGCGGCGCATGCCCACGACGATGGGCGCCGCACAGCAGGTGCACATCATTCCGGGCAGCGCGAACAGCCCGCCGCGCAAGGTCGAGGCCATGCCGGCCCGGCCGAACAGACGCAGCAGCCAGTCTTGCGGGATCAACACCTGAACCAGCGATCCCAGGATCACGCCCAATACCGCGGCTTTCCAGATCGCCAGGAAATACGCTTTGGCGTAGGTCAGCGCTGCGGCGAGCGGATCGGCTGGGTTATCGTCAAGAATCGAAGCGCCGATATTGTGATGGGCGGCGGCGGTAAAGGATTTGAGGTAGTAGGGCGACCATTTGACGTAGTAAAGGCCAATAGCGGCGATCAATACAAACAGAATCGCTTTAAGCCAAAGCGACCGGTCCTCTGCAGGCGGGGGGGAAGAAAGAGTGTACATGGCGAGATTTCGGAGCTAGTGGGCTGTAATGGGTGAATAGGTCAAATCTATTACAAGACAGACAAGGTGGAAAATAGCATATCTTGGAACGCATTTCTTAATATTTATGAGTGCAGATCATTTCAAGGTCGCGCTCAGCGCAGGGGTAAGACGATATTCAGCCATGCGCGGCCAGCATTCGCTGCTTGAAAGCTTCAGCATCGAAGGGTCTTGGCTTCCCGCTCGACTCACCTTCAATCAGCGCCGCGCGGATGGCCTCAATTTCGGCGCTGCATTCCTGTTTGCGGAAGACGAGATCGCGGATGTATTCGCTGTCGTTGGCATAGTGTCCAGCGTCAATCTGCGCTGTAATCCAACCGTTTTGTTTGTTGGTCAAAGTGATGGTTTTACGCATGGTTCCCATGAAGTGACCTCCAAAGTAAGTGTCAATGTGAGGAAATCATTGTCGCGCAGAACTGTGCGTATGCCAGTGCAGAACTACAGGCATTCATTGGCACAAATGTTGCTTATAAGCCAATCCCTGGCGGCCAATACCGCCCTTTAGCCCCATGGCGTGACCATCGTGAAGCCGGGATCGGAATCCCGGCATCCAACATGGTGCGTCATGCACTGTTTCGTTTCAACTCACATCGCATCTTCATCATGTCTACTCATTCCCGCCCCCGCCCCGTCATCGAGAGCATCGCCATTCCCGACCGCAGAGCGATCGTCGCCGCAGGGATCGGCAACTGCCTCGAGCTTTTCGACCTGACCGTTTTCGGTTTCTTCGCCATGGTCATCGGCAACCAATTCTTTCCCAGCGCCGATCCTTTGACCTCGATCCTGGGCAGCTTCGCCACCTTCGCCATCGGTTTCCTGATGCGTCCCGCCGGCGCATTGATCCTGGCCTCGATCGGTGACCGCCACGGCAGAAAAACGCTGCTTACCATCACCATGTCGCTGATGGGCTGCGCTTCGCTGGGTATCGCGCTGGTGCCCAATTATGCGCAGATCGGCATCGTCGCGCCGCTGCTGCTGGTTCTGTTCCGGCTGGTGCAGGGCTTTGCGGCAGGCGGCGAATGGGGCGGCGCGGTGACCATGATGGTCGAACATGCACCGCCGAGCCGACGCGGTTTTATCGGCAGTTTCCAGCAAGTCGGCTTCGGGCTCGGTATCCTCGCCGGCACGCTGTGCGCGGCGCTGATCAATCTTGGGCTGGACGATGCGGCGCGCTCATCCTGGGGGTGGCGCATACCGTTCCTGCTCGGCGCACTGGTGGCGCCGGTCGCGTTGTATATCCGTAAAAATGTCGACGAATCGCCGGAGTTCAAAAAAATCGAGGCCGCCGGACATCGTCCGAAAACGCCGGTCAGGGATGCCTTCGCCTATCACTGGCGCGCAATCCTGGCGGTGATCGGCATCGGCACCGCCGGCACCGCGGGCGGCTATATTTCCAGTCAGTTCATGAGTTCGTTTGCGGTCAAGTCGCTGGGCATGCCGCTGGGCCGGGTGTCATTGGTGATTTCACTCGCCTCGGTGCTGCAAGTGATCCTGATTCCGTTCTGGGGCTGGTTGTCGGACCGCATCGGCGGCCTGATCATTATCGGCGGCGCAGCGTTGGCGTACACATTGCTGATCTATCCGCTGTTCGGCATGCTGATTCATGCCCCGGGCGTGGCGACTCTGGCCGGCGTCGTCGGCATCAGCGCGGTGCTGGTATCGGCCAGCTTCGGTCCGTTGCCGGCGCTGATCTCAGCCTTCTTTCCGATCGAGATACGGACCACCGCGATCTCCATCGGCTACAACTTCGCCGCGGCGATCTTCGGCGGTTTCGCGCCGTTCATCGGCACTTGGCTGGTGCGGGCCACCGGCAATCTGATCGCACCAACTTATTACGCAATCGGCTGCGGTATCATCTCGTCCCTCGCTGCGTTGATCGTGGCGCTGTTCATGAAAAGGCAAGCCTCTTATGCACTCTCCGCAGCTTAAATATCACAGCCCGGCCGAGCTGTTCGAGCCCACTGGCCCCTGGAGCATCCTGGCCGAAGCCGGACCGCTGGTGTTTCTGGCCGGTTTGCGGGGTCTCGATCCCGCCACGAGCCGCCTGCTCGACGATCCGCTTGAACGCACGCGGCAAATCTTCATCAATATGCAATTGGCGGCGCGCAGTGTCGGCCTCGATTTGAATGCGGTGATGCGGCTGACGGTCTTTGTGACCGATATGAAAGCGCATCGCCCGCTGGTCAATCAGGTGCAGCGGGAATTCTGGGGTGACGGGCCGTATCCGCCGCGCACGATCGTCGAAGTATCCGGGCTAAACCAGGATGATTTCGTCGAAGTGGAGGCGACGCTTTACCGTCCCGCTTGAAATAACGGGATTACCGGATAGCTACAATCGAAAACGCTGCCGGTAATCCGCCGGACTGATATTCAGACGCCTGACAAAAATGCGCCGCATGCCATCTTCATTTTCAAAGCCACAGTGTTGCGCAACGTCCTTCAAGCCCAGCGCGGTCGATTCCAGGCAACGGCGCGCGGCATCGATGCGCGCATCGGTGACGAAGTTCATCGCGGTCATGCCGCATTCTTTCTGGAAGACGCGCGACAGATTGCGCGTGCTCATCTGCATGTACTCGGCAATCGATGCCAAGGTGTGATCGAGGTCGAGATGTTCCAGGATGTAGCTCTGCGCCGCGCCGATAACGGAATCCTGCGCAGCCTGCTTTTCCAGCAGAGGACTGAACTGCGATTGTCCGCCCGATCGGCGTAGATAGACCACCAGATATTTCGCCACGTCGAGCGCCATTTTCTTGCCGCAGTCCTCTTCAATCAAGGCCAGCGCAAGATCGATACCGGCAGTTACGCCAGCGGTGGTGTAGATCGATCCCTCTTTGATATAGATGCGGTCCGGATCGACATTCACGCGCCGAAACATGCTGGCAAGATTGGCCGCATCCATCCAGTGCGTGGTCACTGTTTTGCCATTGAGCAAAGTGGTGGCGGCAAGGGCGAACACGCCATTGCAGATTGCGCCGACGCGCCGGCAGTCGCCGATCTGTTGCTTGATCCAGTCAATCACTGTCGTGTCTTCAAGGATATTGAAAACGCCGAGACCGCCCGGCACGATCAAGGTGTCAAAATGCGGACAGGGATCGAAGATGGTCCGATCCGGCATGATCGTGAAACCGCTGGCCGATGGCACGGGTTTGCGCGTCGTGCCGACCGAAACCAGTTCGTATTTGAAATTGCCGCCGCTCAGGATGTCTACTTCGGCAAATGCATCGCCGGGTCCGGCGATGTCGAGCATTTGGAAGCCGGGGAAAAGCAGCATGCCTATGGTGATCTTGCGCATCGATATTCCTTGCTTTTGAGACTGTTGCGAAATTAAGGGCAAGGCGGATTGCTGTTGCGGGCTGTAGCGAATGTTTGTGCTCCGTTCGTGTCATTCCGGCGGCCTTCGGCCAACTCCCTTCTTTACCACACTGCGCACAAACATCCGCTACAGCCCGCAACAGCAGTCCGCCTTGCCCTTAATTTCACAACATTCTTTAATCTGCGGAGTCCGCAATTGCCTTAATGCTCCGCATCGATCGTATCGTAACCTTTCATCCGATAGAAGCTCTCTGAGCCAATCCAGCTAAACGCAAATACGCCGATGATCACGTAGCCTAGCGAGGTGTAGTTGTCGTGCAGGCGCGCAATAATCGCCCAGAAAACGCCGTCCAAATGAAAATGTTCCTGCAGCAGGCTGCTGATGCCGATCGCAGCAATCACCAGCGCAAGCAAGGTCGACGTCAGCGTCAGCATCATGTTGTAGTACAGCTTGCGGAACGGTTTGACGAAGGCCCAACCGTACACGCGCAACATCAACACGCCATCGGTCGCGTCCACGGTCAGCATGCCGACTGCAAACAACAAGGGGAACAATAGGATCGTACCAACACCAAGCCCTTGCATCCCCTGCATCGCAGAGGTGCTGAGCAAAGCCACTTCGGTGGCCGTCTCGAACCCCAGCCCGAACAAGAATCCGATAGGAATCATCTGCCAACTGGCATGGATGTTGCCGAACAGCGGACGAAACAGGCGCGCAAAAAAATGCCCCTGGCTGGCCGGTATTTCCGCCATCGATATGTTCTTGTCATACTGCATGCGCTGGAAGGAGCGGTAGATGTCGATCAGCAGTATCACATTGAAAAAACCGATGGCCAGCAAGAATACGATCGACACTACCGAACTGATCAGGCCGCCATATTCCTGCAATTGCGGCAGATACGGCGTGACCGATTTGGCCGTCACCGCGATGGCAATCGATGCGACGATAACCACCAGCGAATGCCCCATCGCAAAGCAGAAACCGACCGTCACAGGGCGGCTGCCGTCCTGCATCAGCTTGCGCGTTACATTGTCGATCGCGGCAATGTGATCCGCATCGAGGGCGTGCCGCAAACCGAAGCTGTAAGCGAGCAAGGCGGTGCCGATCATCGCGGAATTGCCGTGCAGATCGATCAACGCCCAACTCCACACAAGAAGATTGGCAAGACCAAGAAACAGATACAGTGTCTTGATCTTGCGCTTCACCAAAGATGCATCGTTGTGCGCGGCGTGCCTGGCTGAAAACATGACTATCCCTGTTTAGACAAATTTAAAGAATCCGAACGCGCTGAATGAGTCCAACAGTCCAACGCGCCGAAGGCTTAAGAAATTGCGGCAAGCCGATCCAGATCACCCGCTTCGATCACGCCGTATTGCTCCAGCACCGCAATCAGCGCCATCGTATAACGATCGTAGTAGTCCCAAGTGGTATTGCCGCCGCAGGCATCATTCTCCCATGCGGCGATCGATTGGATCAGTTTTTGCCGAAAGTCTTCCCATTCGAAATGACCTTCTTTCGACAACGCCATCGCCATGCCGAACACTTTGCGCTGCCATTCTTCGCTAAAGTACAACTTGCCCGACGCGCGCGGCGGCGAATCCGGCTGGCCCAGCATCTGGTTCGCGGCGTATTCCTCGAATTTGGTAAACATGGCGGCCTCAGGCTTTGGGCGAAGGCACCAGCGCCACGCCCATCATCGCTTCCGGCGTGATCAACTCGGCCAGTTCTTCCTGGCTCAGATGTTCGGAATCGGCTGGACGTTCCGGCACCACGAACCATCGGATCTGCGCGCTGCTGTCCCATACCTTGACTTCTTTTTCCGGCGCGATCGGTACGCCGAATTCTTTCAGCACCGCACGCGGTTCACGCACGCCGCGCGAGCGGAACACCGGGTCCTTGTACCAATACGGCGGCAAGCCGAGCACGGGCCACGGGTAGCAAGAACACAGGGTGCAGATGATCAGGTTGTGCGTCTCGGGGGTGTTGGCGACGGCTTTCATGTGTTCGCCCTCCGCGCCGTCCATGCCGAGCGGGAAATTCAGTTCGGCAATCGCCTTTGGGGTGTCGTCCAGCAAACGCTGCTTGAAGGCCGGATCGACCCACGCGCGCGCCACGATGCGTGCGCCGTTGAAAGGACCGGCCACAGTTTCAAAATGGCTCAACACCGTATCGACGGAATCGCTTCCGAGTACGCCTTTCTCAATCAGCAACGCTTCCAGTGCGCGCACCTTGGCAGCACTGGCGGTTTCGCGATCATCATCGTATTCAAATAATGCACTCATGATTGTTCCCTTGAATTAGTTAGGCCTTCAAATAGACGTCAAAAAGATCGGCGTAGATCACCGTGTTCGGTTCGCTCTTTTCCGCGCCCCAGATGTCGGCAGCGTCGAACGACACGCAGTACACATGCTGCGGCCCCTCCAGACCATCGGGGCCGGTCGAAACGAAATACTCAAACGCATCCGGATACACCTCTGTCACGATGCCGCGTTTGTTGCGCAAAAATCCCGGCAGGCGGCTGTGATCGGCGGCCTCGGGGTCAGCGACATACACCGTATCGCCGACTTTGAAGCGGGCAGGCGCCGGCGGCGTGCGCAGACCGGAATCGCCGTGATTCAGATAACGGACGATCTGTTCCTTCAATGCCGGATTCGCCTGATCCGGCAAGGGCGCATCGGGCTGCGCGCGATAATGTGCGGTCCGCGTCGCCAATTCCTGGGCGGTGATGTAACCGCGATCGACGAAGAGCTGGCTGATGCCCATCAACCATTTTTCGTAATAGCGATATTTAAAATATTCGAATGGCTGCATGCCTTCGGCGCCGGTACGCAGATGGGCCCAGGTCCATTTTTCCTTGAAGGTCGTCGGCACGTCTTTCAATGGGTATTTAGGTAAGGCCTGATCCAGATGGATGCTCTCGGCCATCATCGCGGTGTGGATGCCGAAGATGCGCTTTTCCCATTCGGATACGAATACTTTTGTTTCAAGGCTGACTGGTCCCAGATTCTCAAGGCCGCCGAGATAGTGTTGCAGCTTCATGATGCTCTCCCGTTAAAAATGTTACGCGTAGGTGTGGTTGGCAATGGAATGCGTGCACGACAAGAAACCGTTTTGCAGCGCATCGATATCAAGGTTGCGGCCGATGACGACCAGGCGGGTCACGCGTGGCGCGTCATTAGCCCAGCGTTTACCGGGTTTGGCTTCGGTCAGCATGTGTACGCTGTGAAAATAGAATTGGCGCGCTTCGCCGTCGAAATTGAGCACGCCTTTCATGCGCATGATGTTCTGGGCGGGCTGCGAGGTCAGTTGCGTGGTCCAGCGGCTGAATCGTTCGGCGTCGATCGCCAGCGTGCTTTCCATCGCAAACGAGGTGATCGAGTTGTCGTGTTCATGGTCATGTTCGTCTTCCAGAATCCCGGGCTCGATTGCCAGCAGATTCGGCAATGAAAAACGTTGCACGCCAAGCAGCATATCGTTTGAGACTTCGGCATCGTTGGTGCAAATAATCGTGGCGACCGGATTGATCGAGCGCAGATAGTCTTCTAATGACGAAAGCTGGCCGGCGTCCATCAGATCGACCTTGTTGAGCACGATCAAATCGGCAAAGGCGATTTGTTCGTTGGCAATACCGTCATGTATCTGATGATGAAAATTGGCGGCATCGACCAGCGTGACGACAGACTCAAGCTCGACTTGCCGCAATAGATCGGCATCGGCGAGGAAGGTCTGCAGCACCGGCGCCGGATCGGCCAGTCCGGAGGTTTCGATAATCAGGCGCGCCAGCTTGATGTCGGTGCGCGCCAGCAGCGCCTTGACGCCGGCAACCAGATCGGTTCGTACCGTACAGCAGATACATCCGTTGCGGATCTCGATCAGAGGATTGTCGTCGGCCACAATCAGATCGCCATCGATGCCGACTTCGCCAAATTCATTGACGATCACGCCAATCGTCATCCCGGCGTTCTGCGCCAGCAAGTGATTGACGAGCGTCGTCTTGCCGGCACCGAGAAACCCGGAAATCACGGTAACGGGAATGTTCTTCGTGTTCATTCTCTTTCCTTTAAAAGGCCACGTTGAAAATGGCGTGATTGGCCCGATTGGACCGATTCTGATAGTGGAAAGTTTTTGTTTCCAGCGCTATTTTTGCAATGTCTGTCATTGCCGCAGTATTGGCGGAAAAGATGCAGTGTCTGTCTGTTTAAGTGGAAACTTAATAAAACAGACGCGCAATTGTCGCCTAGGCGTAGTACTCATCGCCCAGCAACATATCTTCGAAGAACGCACCAAATCGCATTTGTGGATCACGCACCTGGATTTCCAAAATCCATCGCAGCGGTAACGGGCTAGTCTCCAAGCTGGCCAGCGAGCCGGTATGAATGGCAGCATGCGGAAAATCGGACAGGCGGTGGCCGGGCAGATCAAAGTTCAATTCCCACCCCATGGATTTGGCTACTTTATCGGCGTAAGCATAGAGTGCTTGTCCACTCAGTTTCTCTTTGTTCCAAACATTGCGAACATCGTGAAAGAGCGCTTCGGAATCACGCACGCAACGTTCATATTCAGGATGATGTCCGACCATGAACGATTTACCTGCATCGCCCTCCCAAGCCTGGAAGCGGGGGGCAATATCGATGAAGAAAATATCGTTTTCTTGCAGAACGACGCCAGGTCGCGATGCCTGTTTCATGGGCTTGATCGTGTTGATGCCGAAGCGAACCCGGGTAGGATGCCAGCTCAACGCCAGACCGGAATCGATCAAGACTTTTTTTCCTATTTCCACGGCATCTTCTTCAACCATACCGGGCACGACACGCGCCGCAATATCTTGCACCGCCTGCAGCGTTTTTTCACGTGTGAGCAGCATGCCATCTACAGAAAACGCCGGGCCAACGCGTTGCGCAAGTACACCAACAGATGCATTCATCTTCAATTTCTCCATTTTTACGCCGCCGGAAGTGGGGCGTATCTTGGAAGCGATTATGAAGAAGAGAGGGGCGTTTCCATAGCGTGGCGATAGATCGAAATCGGCCAAATTAGGACGTTTTCGCGCCAAAAGAGAAAATTCGTTTCGCTTTTGTTTTTAGTCGGCTAGCATGACCGCTCTATCTATGGCCACGATCAATTAATCAAACTCACCATGAAAAAAACGATTGCCCTCCTCATTTTTCCTGGTGCACAGTCGCTCGACATCACTGGGCCGATGGACGTTTTTTCTGAAGCAAATCGCTTCCTCTTGCCGGAGAATCAATATCAATTGGAGGTGATCGGCGTAGAGCGTGGTTTGCTCTCTTGTTCAAATGGTTTGCTGATACAAGCCCATCGTCACTTCAGCGAGGCCAACGACGTTTATGATTTATTGCTCGTCGTTGGCGGGCCTGCGTTGGCGCAGCAAGAGATGCATCAGGATGTTTATGATTGGTTGAGCGTATCCAGCCAACGTGCGCGCCGCTTTGGATCGATCTGTAATGGCGCTTTTCTGCTTGCGCGTGCCGGCTTGTTGAACGGGAGAGTCATCACGACGCATTGGAACGATGCTGCAACGCTTGCCGGCATGTTTCCTGCGACGCAAGTAGAAGCGGATAGAATTTTCATTCAGGATGGCGCGCTTTATACCTCTGCGGGGGTGACGGCTGGAATTGATCTTTCGCTGTACCTTCTGGCGCAGGATCATGGCGCGGAAGTGGCGCTAAACGTCGCCAAAAGATTGGTTGTTTTCACGCAGCGTGCCGGCGGGCAATCGCAATTCAGCCCTTATCTGACGCCATATGCGGAAGCGGCATCATTGGTGGCGCAAGTGCAGAAGTATGTTCTCGACCATTTGTCCGAAGACCTGACGCTGCCTGTTTTGTCGAATGTGGCCAATATGAGCAGCCGTAATTTTTCGCGTCTTTTCATGCGGGACGCAAAGATTACGCCAGCGCAATTTGTTGAAAGCGCCAGGGTTGATGCGTCCCGCGTTTTACTGGAAAGCAGTGCGGTGCCGTTAAAGACCATTGCATTCAAGTGCGGCTTTGGGAATGCGCATTCGATGCGCGCAGCTTTCGTGAGGCGGCTTGGGGTTTCGCCGCAGCAATACAGGTTGAATTTTAGTCGTGTGCTTTAAATGGTTCTTCTGATAACTTTTAAATTCTTTAAGTTTTAGCTGCAGCGGTGACCCTTCGATACGGGCTTTGCCCTACTCAGGGCGAACGGGGTTTTGGTGAAAAATTTAAAGAAAAACCGTTAGCCTTGAAGCCACAGATTGAATGGGATTTTCGTGGATATTTTAAAAACCCCCGTTCGCCCTGAGTAGGGCAAAGCCCGTATCGAAGGGTCACCGCCACAGCTAAAACTTAAATTCCATTTGCCCAATCCTCCAGATTTCTTGTGCATTTCTGCAAGCCGCCGACACGCCAACAGAGATTCGGATAAAGTGCTCATTCTCCGTTATCGAAAAATTGGTTTATGGATCAGAAAGTTAAATATCTAGCGGCAGCCGATGCGCCTGCGCAGGCCGGCCCGGCGCGAACCGATTTGGCGGCCGCCATCAATCGCCTCGCGCCGATCGATGGCGAACATAAGACGGCGATTGCGTCCTTGTCCTTATATCGCTGTTCGCGTCAAACTCATCTGCAATGCAGTATCAATCATGCCGCGCTGCTCTTGGCGGTGCAGGGCACCAAGCGGATGGTCGTCGCCGACGAAGCCTACGAGTTCGACAGCCAGCGTTTTCTCGTTGCTTCGGTCGATCTGCCGGTGCTCTCGCAGATCACCGAGGCATCGATCGAGCGGCCGTATTTGTGCATGGTGCTGAAACTGGATCAGCAGCGTATTGCGGATTTAATGACGGAAATGCGTTTGTCGAAATTCAATGCGGCGCCTTCCAGCCGAGGGATTGCGATCGGTGCGCTGTCCGATCCTTTATTCGATGCAGCCGCCAGGCTGGTTCAATTGCTCGATACGCCAGCCGATATTCCGATTCTCGCGCCCTTAGTCGAACGGGAGTTGCTATACCGTCTGCTGACCAGCGAACAGAGCGCCAGCCTGCGCCATATCGCTGCCGGCGACAGCCAGACCAACCGGGTGGCCAAAGCGATAGAGTGGCTCAAAAATCATTATTTCGAGCCCTTGCACGTGGCCGAACTGGCGCAGCGCGTCAACATGAGCGTGTCGTCGCTGCATCATCATTTCAAGGAAGTCACCGCATTAAGCCCATTGCAATATCAAAAGCAATTGCGCTTGCACGAGGCGCGCCGTTTGCTGATGCGCCAGAGCGGCGATGTCAGTACTGTGGCCTTGATGGTGGGTTACGAAAGTTCGTCGCAATTCAGCCGCGAATACAGCCGCTTGTTCGGTGCGCCGCCGCTACGCGACATGACGCAATTGCAGCAGCAGATGACAGGCGCGCCGCAATAAAAGAGGCAGCGCTGATTAAGTGCGGGCTGGGGCGGATGTTTGTGCGCAGTGAGGTAAAAGGGGGAGGGGGCCGAAGGCCGCCGGAGGACACGAACGGAGCACAAACATCCGCCCCAGCCCGCACTTAATCAGCGTTGCCGTCGCACCGGAGTATGAACAACACCGGCGCGACGTTTTTGGTATTAACTTCAGACGGTCAACTGATCGGCAATCGGCAGTTTGCGCAAGCGCTTGCCGACGGCATTGTAAATCGCATTGACCACAGCCGGCGCCAGTGGCGGCACGCCCGGTTCGCCGACACCGGTAGGCTTCTCGGTAGAGGCCACGATGTAGACTTCCACGCGCGGCATTTCGTCCATGCGCAATACCTGATAATCGTTGAAATTGGATTGCTCCACAACGCCATCCTTGAGCGTGATCTCGCCATGCAATGCAGCGCCCAACGCAAAGCCGATACCGCCTTCCATCTGCGCTTTGATGATGTCCGGATTGACCACCTTGCCGCAATCGACAGCGCATATCACGCGATCGACTTTCAGGCTGCCGTCCTTCTTCACCGTGATTTCCGCAATTTGCGCCACATAAGTATCGAACGCGTTATGCACTGCCACACCGCGGCCGCGCCGTTCACCGTTGGCGCCGGGGGCCAGCGCTTGCGACCATTGCGCCTTGTCGGCCGCCAGTTGCAGCACGCCGCGATAGCGCGGTTGTTTGCTGAGCAAGCCGAGCCGGTAGGCGACCGGATCGCGGCCCGCCAATACCGCCGCTTCGTCGATCAATCCTTCCGACGAGAATGCCGTATGGCTGTGACCGACCGAGCGGAACCATTGGATCGGCACGCGAGCGCCGTCCGGAATCGTCGCTTCGATCTGCAGGTTGGGGATGTCGTAGGGCAGGTCGGCCTGGCCTTCAACCGAAGTCGGATCCACCCCGTTTTTCATCATGCCTTCGAACAGGGTCCCGCTCATCACCGATTGACCTACCAGCCGCACATGCCAGGCATTAATGTTGCCGTTGCCGTCCAACGCGATACGGGCGCGATGCAGATTCAGCGGCCGGTAATAGCCACCGCGCATATCGTCCTCACGCGTCCAGACCATTTTGATCGGCGCCTTGACGTTCATGGCCCGTGCGGCGTGGGCGATGGCGACGGCTTCCAGTACGTAGTCCGAGTGCGGATTCGCGCGCCGCCCGAAGCTGCCGCCGGCAAATAATTGATGGATGCGGACTTGCTCGGGCGCGATGCCGAGGAATTTCCCCACCTGTTGCTGGTCGACAGTCTGAAATTGTTCACCGTTCCAGATTTCGCAAGTAGTGGCGTCGAGTTTCACCACGCAATTCATCGGCTCCATCGCCGCATGCGCCAAATAGGGCAGTTCATAATCGGCTTCGATCGGCTTGGCAGGGGCCGCCAGCGCCGCGTCCACATCGCCGACTTTGGTGGCGATTTTGCCGGGGTGCCCAGCAGCCGCGCGATATTGCTCGAGCAGTTGCGGCGTGCCCTGTTTGTAAGCCTTGCTCTCATCCCATTCGACGTGCAAGGCATCGCGGCCTTGCTTGGCTGCCCAAGTATTGGTCGCCAGCACGGCGACACCTGCGGAGCGGAAAGCGTCGCCGTTGAAACGGACCACTTGCACCACGCCGTGAATGCGCTTGGCTTTGCTGGCGTCCACGGATTTGACGGTGGCGCCGAAATGGGCGGGATGCAGCACCACGGCAACCAGCATGCCGCGCAAT
>JAQGNR010000242.1 GCA_028291765.1 Herbaspirillum sp. | reverse complement strand
GCCAGCATATCGATCCGGTTGCGGATCGGCGGCACCCAGATATTGGACAGACCCGGCACCTTGACGATGCGATCCAGTTCCTGCACCAGCTTGTCCGGCGTCATGCCGGCGCGCCACTGATCGCGCGGCTTGAACTGGATCATGGTTTCAAACATTTCCAGCGGCGCCGGATCGGTGGCGCTCTCGGCGCGGCCGGCTTTACCGAAGACGCTTTGCACTTCAGGCACGGTTTTGATCAGGCGATCGGTCTGCTGCAGCAACTGCCCCGCCTTGCCGGCCGAAATACCCGGCAAGGCCGTCGGCATATACAGCACATCGCCTTCATCCAGCGGCGGCATGAATTCGCCGCCGAGCCGGGTCATGGGCCAGATCGTAAGCACCGCTACCAGCGCTGCCCCCAGCAAAGTCAATTTTGGAAACCGCAGCACAATATCGAGCAACGGCCGGTACAACGCGATCAGGAACCGATTAAGCGGATTTTTTCGTTCGTCGGGAATCCGGCCGCGGATCAGGTAACCCATCAATATCGGGATCAGCGTCACCGCCAGCCCGGCCGCCGCCGCCATCGAATAGGTCTTGGTAAAGGCCAGCGGAGAAAACAGGCGTCCCTCCTGCGCTTCCAGCGTGAACACCGGAATGAACGACAGTACGATGATCAGCAGCGAGAAGAACAGCGCCGGTCCGACCTCGGCCGCGGCATCGCCGATGACGCGCCAGTGCGCCTCGCCTTTTAATTGGCTGCCCGGGTGCGCGTGATTCCAGGCTTCAATATGCTTGTGGGCATTCTCGATCATCACCACGGCGGCATCGACCATGGCGCCGACGGCGATCGCAATGCCGCCCAGCGACATGATATTGGCGTTGACGCCCTGGTAATACATCACGATGAAGGCGATCAGGATGCCGATCGGCAGCGTGATGATGGCCACCAGCGCCGAGCGCATGTGAAACAGGAAGAGGGCGCAAACCACCGCGACGACGATGAACTCCTCAATGAGTTTTTCTTTTAAATTCGTCACGGCCCGTTTGATCAAGCTCGACCGGTCATAGGTCGGGACAATTTCGACGCCCGGCGGCAAACTGGCTTTCAGAATGTTCAGTTTGGCCTTCACCGCCTCAATCGTTTCCAATGCATTTTTGCCGGAGCGCATGATGATCACGCCGCCGGCAACTTCGCCTTCGCCATTCAAGTCGGCGATCCCGCGTCGCATTTCCGGCCCGACCTGAATCCGCGCGACGTCTCCCAGCCGCACCGATACACCGGCATCGGTGGTCGTCAACGGAATCTTGCGGAAGTCATCGAGCGATTTCAGATAACCGGAAGCCCGCACCATGTATTCGGCCTCGCCCATCTCCAACACGGAGCCGCCAGTTTCCTGGTTGGCTTTCTGCACCGCATCGACGATTTTGCCATGGGGAATGTTATAAGCCCGCATCTTGTCCGGATCGAGCACGATCTGGTACTGCCGCACCATGCCGCCGATACTCGCCACTTCCGATACGTTCGGCACCGCTTTCAATTCATACTTGAGAAACCAGTCCTGCAAGGCCCGCAATTGCGACAGATCCATCTTGCCGCTACGGTCCACTAACGCATATTCGTAGACCCAGCCGACGCCGGTGGCATCCGGTCCGAGCGCGGTTTTGGCTTGCGGCGGCAGCCGGGATTGCACCTGATTCAGATATTCCAGCACCCGTGAACGCGCCCAATACGGATCGGTGCCGTCGTCAAACAGAATGTAGACGAAGGAGTCGCCAAAAAACGAATAGCCGCGCACCGTCTTTGCGCCCGGCACCGACAACATCGTGGTGGTCAGCGGATAGGTGACCTGATTTTCGACGATCTGCGGCGCCTGTCCCGGATAGCTGGTGCGGATAATGACCTGCACATCGGACAGATCGGGAATCGCATCCAGCGCTGTGTGCGATAGCGACCAGATGCCCCAGGAGGTCATCATCAGCGTCGCCAATAGCACTAGAAAACGGTTGGCAATAGACCAGCGGATCAGCTTGGCGATCATTGTGCGGCTCCCGCCGGCCTGGCAGGCATTTTCGCGGCGACGGCTGTTGGGGTAATCGTTGATATCTCGAATGCACCATCCTTGATCGGATGAATTTCGAATACCACGTTATCGCCTACTGCGATGTTTTTCGGCAAGCCACCCGCAGGCAGCTTGAAGCCCATCGTCATCGGCCCCCATTGCAAGGTCGGGATTGGGCCATGCGAAATCGTGATCTCGTCCGCACTGATGCTTTCGACTTTACCTTCGCCGCGATGGGTCGGTCCGACGGCTGTGGCGGGAGCCGAAGCCGGTGCAGCCATGCCATCCATCCGTGTTTCCGTTTCGCTCAGGCTGGCTTCGGAATCGATCAGGAATTGGCCGGAGACGACGACCTTTTGTCCCTCGGTCAGTCCTTTGCGAATTTCAGTCTGTCCGTTGCTCTCTGCGCCGATTTCAACATCGACGGGATTAAATTTTCCATCGCCAAGCGCCACCATGACGACGCTGCGTGTCCCGGTCTGAATCACCGCTTCGGTGGGTATCAGCAAAATGTCCTTGCGCGTGGCAGAGGAAAAATTGATCGTGGAAAACATGCCCGGCACCAGTTGGCCGCTGGGATTGGCCAGTTCAATACGCGCCTTCAGCGTGCGCGTAGCGGGGTTCACATCAGGCAGAATCGCGCTGACCTTGCCTTTGAACACGACCCCCTGCAACGCCGGCGTGCGCGCTTCGACCGCGTTACCCGGGCGTACCTGCGCCGATAAATTTTCCGGTATGTCGGCGTTCACCCAAATCGTACTCAAACCATTAATTTTGAACATCGGCGCGCCGGCCATCACGGTCATGCCTTCACGCACATCAAGTTCCGACACCACGCCGCCAATGGGCGCGAAAATGGTCAGGCGCGCTTGAACCTTGCCGCTGGATTCCACCAAATGAATCTGTTCATCTGTCATACCGACCAGCCGCATGCGTTGACGTGCGCCGCCAACCAGGTCATCCATGCCATTGCCTTGCATGTGCCTGACCGATAAATATTCTTCCTGCGCCGCCACCCACTCAGGGACATACAAGTCGGCCAAAGCTTGTCCTTTGCGAACCGGATCAAGCGGTGCGCGGACATACAAGCGTTCGACAAAGCCATTGCTGCGGGCCTGCACCAGCGCCGCATCGCGTTCGTTGTAAGCGACGCTACCCACAGCGACGACTGCCGATGTCAAGATGCCCTTGGTGACTTCAGCGGTGCGGATGCCAAGATTTTGCTGTACGCGTGGACTTATATTGACCTTGCCGTCGTCGCCTGAATCATCGGCATAGACCGGCGCCAGTTGCATATCCATGAAAGGCGATTTGCCTGGTTTGTCGAATTTTTGGCCCGGCACCATCGGGTCGTGCCAATACAGAACTTTTTTACCGGATTGGCCGGCATTGGCAGCATCAGACGCCGAGGCCGCCGCCGCGTTCGATTTGGATACCGCGATCTTCTCGCCGTGGCGCATTCCTGCCCAGTACAGAGCGTAGCCTGCAGCAGCCAGTAAGCCTGCAAGCAAGCCTGCAACCGCAATGGCGCGGAAAATTGATTGATTGTTCTTCATTGATGGTCCTTACGCATCCCGGCGCGCGTCATTGCGTCGTCGCTGGGAAAGAGAAAATTGAGTTGCGCCCACAGGCGGTCGGTGTCCGTGGCCAGTTGCAGCGCCTGGATTCGCACGTCGATATCGTTGCGCCGCGCGGCGAGGACATCAACCAGGCTGGCTTTGCCGCCGCGGTAAGCCGTGATTGTGGCCAGCGTGCGTTGATTGGCTAAGGGAATAAGTTCACGTTCATAGCGGGCAGAACGCTCACGATCGTTGTTCCATTCATCGATCATGTTGCGGGTCTCGGCAATGTGTGCCCGCAACATATCCTCGCGTTCGCCCTTGGCTTGCTCAACTATCGCCAGCTTGGAAGAGAGCTCACGGTCCTGGCGGTTGGCGCGATCCCACTGCCATGGAATCGACACGCCGATCGACACCATATTGGAAAAGGCCGGGCCGCGTTGCTGGTACGCCACCTCTACGGTCCAGTCGGATTTTTCATTGGCCTTCGCCAGTTTCGCGTCCGTCTCGGCGACGTCCACCTGTCTGTTGAGTACGGCAATGTCGGGGTGATGCGCAAGTTGTGCCTCGAGCATCGCAGGATCCATGCGGATAGTGTCGGTGGCAGGTTTACCGGCCAAACGTATATCGGCGACGTCACCGATCCAGCGCGCCAGCATCGTATTGGCACTGCGAACGCGGCGCGCAATATCGCTGGCGCGATCATCGAACATTGCTAACGCACTGCGGGCAGCAAAAATGTCGGCTTGACTACCGCGACCCGCACGGTATGCGCCTTCGGCCGATTGCATTTCAAGTTTGGCTTGCTCGCCTTGCTCTGTAATCACGGCGGCCATGGCGTCAGCGTAATACCGGTCAAGCCAGGCCAGGGCGGTATCGCGCTCGATGGCCGCCATTGCGACGGTCTTCTCCGCGAGCGTTTTTTGAGCGTCAAGCTCGAAGCGATCAGAACGTAGTCGAAGTTTGTCGGAACGGGTGATTTCCTGCATCACGCCGACCCGGCGCTGGGTCATGAAATCGTTGCCGACGCTGAAGCGATCGGCGCCATTGATTGGCAGATTATCGATCCCCGCTTTTAATACCGGATCCGGTAATTGATTGGCGGCGACTGCCATGTCGCGCGAGGCCGCGACCGAAAAATCCTGAGCGGCAAGCTGCGTCGAACGCGCCACGGCACGACGCTGTGCTTCGGCCAGCGTCAGAGGGGCCTCGCTTGCATAGACATTGGCAGTGCATATGAATGTGCTTGCCAGTGCGGCGAGACTGATTTTTACGGCGAACCGGAAAATCGCATTGCGCACTGGACGGTGCGCGGTAAACGGGGACGACATGAAACCTCCAGATGACAAGTGACAACATCAGGCATGCAACAAGCACGACGATGACGAACTAGGCGATCTGGAGGGTTAAATGCGGAAACAGCAGTTGCGTATGGACAGCGGTGGCGCGGTAGAGCGTGTCAGGAGATGCGTATTGGCTTGCTGATCAGTGGAATTTTCAGTCAATATAATGTTGCGGAATACCAGTGTGAGCGCAGAGGCCAAAAATGACGATACATGCGGCGTTGCAGGCTTATCGAGCGACTGGTTGCCGCTCTGATCTTGCGCATGGCAGAGAGCGGGTTGTAACTGGTCGTTGCCCATACAACCTGTCATTGCTTGATCGCTGCTGCCATCCATCGACATCGACTCGTCTGACGGCGCAACTTTGAAACTTGGACACGCATATCCCGCTATGGCAAGCTGCATAAACAGCATGCTAATGAGCACAATGAGTGCTGCGATCAAGCGGGATGGGCGCGACAGTTTCATTTTTTTAGCTGATCAACGGTCTTTGTTTGTAATTTTGTAGAGCATTATTACGCTTCCCACCGTAGGAAGGTCAAGATTTATTTGATCTCTCAAATCGAGCGCAGGTTGACGCGCCTGGATAATTCCGCCGCCGTTTCCTTGCGTTCACTATAGCGGTCTACCAGGAACGACGAAACTTCCCGCGTCAACAAAGTGAATTTCAACAGTTCCTCCATCACATCGACCACCCGGTCGTAATAGGCGGAAGGTTTCATGCGGCCGGCCTCATCGAATTCCAGAAATGCTTTGGCAACGGAAGATTGATTCGGGATGGTGATCATCCGCATCCAGCGGCCCAGTATCCGCATTTGATTGACCGAGTTGAACGATTGCGAACCGCCGGAGACTTCCATCACCGCCAAGGTCTTGCCTTGTGTCGGGCGTACCGCGCCGATAGATAGCGGGATCCAGTCGATCTGCGCCTTCATGATCCCGGTCATCGCACCATGGCGTTCGGGCGAGGTCCACACCATGCCTTCGGCCCATTGCGCCAATGCGCGCAGTTCCTGGACTTTGGGATGCGTGTCGGGCGCATCGTCCGGCAACGGCAGGCCGTGCGGATCGAAAATTTTGACTTCGCCGCCCATCGCCTCCAGCAGCCGAGCCGCTTCCATCGTCAGCAGACGACTATACGATTTTTCGCGCACTGAACCATACAGCAGCAAAAAACGTGGCGCATGCGAACGCCTTGCCGCAGGCGAGAGATCAGCGCTAATCGGCACATGAAACAGCGCAGGGTCCACATTGGGTAGCTCAGGAAGATTTTGCGACATGCTGTTTTCCTTTCATATACCAGCCTTGCGTGCCGTTCACGATACCGACGACGACTAGCATGACCGGCACTTCGATCAATACGCCGACCACGGTGGCAAGCGCCGCGCCGGACTCAAAGCCAAACAGGCTAATGGCCGCCGCCACTGCCAACTCAAAGAAATTGGAAGCGCCGATCAACGCCGACGGACAGGCGATGGAATGCTTTTCGCCGACAATTCGATTTAGCCAGTACGCCAGCGCCGAATTGAAGAACACCTGAATCAAGATGGGAATGGCCAGCAACCCGATCACCAGCGGCTGCTTGATGATGGCGTTGCCCTGAAAGGCGAATAACAGGATTAGCGTGAGCAGCAGCGCCGAAATCGACCACGGCGCAATACGTTCCATCAGGTGATCGAAGCTGGCCTGTCCGCGTTGCAGCAAAGCTTTACGCCAGATTTGCGCGATGATGACGGGAATCACGATATACAGAACCACGGAAGTCAGCAGCGTAGCCCACGGCACGGTAATGCTCGATACGCCAAGCAGCAGGCCAACCAGCGGTGCAAATGCAAACACCATGATCACGTCATTCATGGCCACTTGCGACAACGTAAAGTACGGATCGCCGCCGGTCAGACGGCTCCAGACAAACACCATCGCCGTGCATGGCGCCGCAGCCAATAGGACCAAACCGGCCACGTATGAATCCAACTGTTCCGCCGGCAAATAGGGCGCGAACCAGTGCCGGATAAACAGCCAGCCGAGAAAGGCCATCGAGAACGGCTTGACGGCCCAGTTAACGAATAGCGTCACGCCAATACCGCGCGCATGCCCCCTGATCTGATTCCAGGCCGCGAAGTCGATCTTGAGCAGCATCGGGATAATCATGACCCAAATCAGGACGCCGACCGGCAGATTGACTTTGGCAATTTCCAATGTGCCGATCGCCTTGACGGCCTGCGGGAAGCCTTGTCCAAGCAAAATACCGGCAACGATGCACAGCGCTACCCATAAGCTTAGATAGCGCTCAAAAAAATTCATGGATGCGCCGGCAGCACGCTTGCCGGTGACTTCGCATTGCACGGACATAAGATTTCTCAGCTAAAAATGTGAAATAGAAGGTAAGCGGCTTGCATCAAGCTTTGCTGGTGCCGATGGCATCCATTTCCCGTTTGATGGCCGCTTTCTCCAGGGTAGGGAGTGGCAGGCTGTTGAAAATATTCACCCGCATCGTGATCTGACGGGCGACTTTAGAAAATACGGCGCGTTTTTGTTCTTCGGTGCCTATGGCGGCAGCCGGATCTTCAAAGCCCCAATGCGCGGAAATCGGCTGGCCTGGCCAGATCGGGCACACTTCGCCGGCGGCGTTGTCGCAGACAGTGATAATGAAATCCATTTTTGGCGCGCCCGGCAGGGCGAACTCGTCCCAGCTCTTGCTGCGTAATTGGTCTAGCGGGTAAGTAGTGGATTTAATCTGCTCGACGGCCAAGGGATGGACCGTGCCGCCAGGATGGCTGCCGGCGCTATAGGCATGAAAGCGGCCTTTGCCAATAGTGTTGAGCAATGCTTCAGCCATGATGCTGCGCGCCGAATTGCCTGTGCAAAGAAAAAGTACGTTATAGATTTGCTCGTCCTGATTGGCCGTCATTTGATTCTCCAAAGGTTTAAGTAGTCAATTTTTCAGTCGGGCAGCAAACGGTAACGGGAGTGCAGACATTCCCGCCGCAGCAGTTATCGGTGAGAAAATCGATCAGGCCGTTCATCGTGTCGAAATTGGCCGAATAGATGACAAAACGCCCCTCATGGCGGGGCGTCACCAATTGCGCGTGCGACAGTTCTTTGAGGTGAAAAGACAGCGAGGAGGGGGAAATGGATAATTGCTCGGCAATTTTGGTCGCGGCCATCCCTTCGGGGCCACGCTGTACCAGCAAGCGAAAAACCGCTAGTCGCGATACTTGGGCGAGCGCAGCGAGTGCTGCAATCGTGTCTTTCGTTTCCATAAACGCCTCGCAATTAATTTAATAATTCAATAATCGTTGAATTATAAAATTAATACAATCTTTATGCGGATTTTTTTGCTATGTGTCTTAAGAAACGTTATTTTGGACAGGCACCGCCGCGTCCTAATGCTGTTCAGTCAAGACGCCGTCAGGTGGAATGTGGCGGGCTGTTGTGC
>JAQGNR010000214.1 GCA_028291765.1 Herbaspirillum sp. | reverse complement strand
GCTGCGTATCTTCGGCGAAGACGCCGGACGCTTTTTCGATAAGGATGTGCGCTATACCGACAATGGCGATTTACTGCAGCAATTGACGATACTCAAGGGCAACAATGTACTGCATGCAGCACCCGATTACACGGACGCATTGTCCTCGCACCAAGCGCCGTCTACGCAGCAGCAACTGATGCCGCAATTGATGGAGCAAGCACGCGATACCAGGCCGGTATCGGCGCTCGATGCAAGCGCCGCGGCAATCGCAACGGCAATGGCTGTCAAAACGGCGCCGCCGGCAGTTGTCGAAGAGTTGGTAAATGCGGCGAGCCGGGTCAAGAGCATCAAGCCGCACGCAGAATTATCCGTCATGCCGCTCAAAAACCCGACGAGGCCCTGATATGGACGTCCTATTCAATTGCTTTGTGATCGGTCTGGTCAGCGGCATTCCGGTGTGGATTCTGATGCAATATCTGCGCCCTCGCATCAGGTTCCTGGGATTGCCGTCATTCGGCGGCGGCCTGGAGGCCATCCATATCGACCCAGTCGTGTTGGATGGCCGCTTTGTGGCCAGTGTCGCCTATGCGCTGGATGTTGCGCCGACTACGCCGACTACCGCGCCGGCTGCTGCGGCCACTACCGATGCGCCCGAAATCGAAACGCCGCAAGCAGCCGATGCTGCCGGTGCCCTCGCCCTGCAACCTGCGCCATGAAAACCATCGCCATCATTTCGGTCGCCGGCGGCGCCGGCAAGACGACGATGACAGCGTCATTGGCCGTGCTGCTGGCCCGGCAACGGCGCGCGGTGGTCGCCGTCGAAATGGACGAACAAAACATGCTTGGCACGTGGCTGGGCCTGGGGGTGGTTTCCGGCAGCGGACTGGCGACTCATGCGATCAATCGGGATGGCGCATGGCACGCCAGTACCTTTCGCAACAACGACGGCGTACTTTTTGTGCCGTTCGGCGCCGTGCTATGCGAGGCATTGCCTTCCTTCGATAAGCTGCTTGAATCAAACGAGCGTTGGCTCGCCGATAGCCTCGACGAAATCAGCCTGCCGCAAGACGGCGTCGTGCTCATCGATGCGGCCCGCTTTCCTGGCGAAAAAGCCATGCAGGCCGTGCGTTGCGCCGATCTGGTGATCTGCGTGGCCCGTCCCGACCCTGCGGGGTTTGCCGCGCTGGCATGGCAAATCAACTTGTTGCAGCAACACTGCAAGGCGCTCAAAGTAGTGCTCAACTGTGTGTATCCCGCACGGCAATTGCATCATGATGTCATCGCCATGCTCAAAGCCCGTATCGGTAGCGACGTCTTGCTGCCGATCCGCATCCATCTGGACGAGGAAGTCCCACGAGCCTATGCCCGCGGCGGTTATTTCTTCGATCACGCGCCGCATTCGCAAACCTCGCATGACATACAAGGTCTGGCGGGCTGGCTCGAAGCCTGGACCGCTGACGGCACGAGCGCCTGAAATGGCTACCTTTCCTTCTTCCAGGCCGGCGCCGTTTCGGCGATGGCTGCTCAGGCTGTTTTTCCGGCCTCCCGCCGCCGGCCGGCCGGATGTCATCGGCATCTGGCTGGCGATGCTTTGGCCAAGGGTCAAGGAGGTCTTGGGCCTGCCTGCCGATTACGCATGGTTCGACTGGCCGTTACGGATTTTCTTTCGCGCCCCGCCGCCGGGTCAGCCGGATCGCTTGCGCGCGGCGGTGATTGAATTCATCTTCAGGCTGGCGCAAGAACTGGGCGTTGTGAAAATCTACCAGCTGGATGCCTGGCTGTGGCGCTTCCTCATCCGCGCGCCGGGCAGCGGAGCGCAACGCAAACTGGGCGATCGGATCGCCGACAGCGTGAGCCATTTTACGGATCCGCCTTTGCAGGCCGTGGGCAGAGTCTATGGCTGGCTGGATCAGAAATTACCCGACGTCCCCTGGGAACGCTGGGGCGCCAAGATCGAAGCCGCCAGCAATGTGCTTGACGGGTTCCGCTGGAGCGCGCTCATCATGGCCTTATTGGGCCTGACGATACTGGTACTAGTCGGCACCGCCCCATTGACAGCGAATTCACAGATGGTCTTTTTTGCCATCACGGTCGCGGCCGCCTTGTTTGTCCGCAATTTTCCCGGACGCCTGCCCGTCATCATGTTGATCGCACTCTCGATGACGGCGACCTTTCGCTATATCTGGTGGCGCTCTACCGAAACGCTGGAATTTCGCAGCGTCCCCGAGGCGATGGTCGGCTTCTCCTTATATGCGGCCGAAGCGTATACCTGGCTGATTTTGCTGCTGGGCTTTATACAAACTTGCTGGCCGCTGAAACGCAAAGTAGCCGCCCTGCCGGACAATGTCGATCTGTGGCCGTCAGTCGATATCTTCATACCGACCTATAACGAATCGATCAATGTGGTAAGGCCGACGGTATTTGCGGCGCAAGGGATCGATTGGCCGGCCGATCGGCTGCGGATTTATTTGCTGGACGACGGCAGGCGCCCCGAATTTCGCGCCTTTGCCGAAGCCGCCGGCATTATGTATATCGAACGCAAGGAGCATACGCACGCGAAAGCCGGCAATATCAACCATGCGCTTGGCGTAACGCGCGGCGAATATATCGCCATTTTCGATTGCGATCACATTCCGACCCGTTCATTTCTGCAAATGACCATGGGCAGCATGCTGGCGGACCCCAAATGCGCGTTAGTGCAAACCCCGCATCATTTCTTTTCGCCGGATCCCTTTGAGCGCAATCTCGATACCTATCGCAAGGTGCCTAGCGAAAGCAGTTTATTTTACGGTTTGGTGCAGGACGGCAACGACCTTTGGAATGCCGCTTTTTTCTGCGGTTCCTGCGCGGTGATCAAGCGCGCACCGCTGGAAGAAATCGGCGGCGTCGCGGTTGAAACGGTCACGGAAGATGCGCATACCTCGTTGAAGCTGCACCGCCGCGGCTACAATTCGGCCTACCTGTCGACCATCCAGGCGGCAGGTCTGGCAACCGAGACCCTGGCCGGCCATATCCGCCAGCGCATTCGCTGGGCGCGCGGCATGGCTCAGATTTTTCGTGTCGACAATCCGCTGGCAGGCAAGGGGCTGAGCCTGTTTCAGCGCTTCTGCTACAGCAACGCGATGCTGCATTTTTTCTATGGCATTCCACGCATGCTATTTTTGGTCATGCCGATTGCTTATCTGCTGTTCCAGCTCTATTTCATTTACGCTTCGGCCTGGGCGCTGGCGGCATTCGTGCTGCCGCATATCGCGCTGGCCAACGTCGCCAATTCCAGGGTGCAGGGGAAATTCCGCCATTCATTCTGGGCCGAGGTTTATGAATCGGTCCTGGCCTGGTATGTGGTCGTGCCCACTACGCTGGCGTTCTTCAATCCGAAATACGGCAATTTCGACGTCACCAGCAAGGGTGGGCGGATCGACGACGGCTACCGCGACTGGAGCGTCTCCAAACCCTATCTGGTTCTGGTGGTCATCAATGCCACCGCTTTTTGCGTCGGTCTGGTGCGTTTGTTCTATCTGAATCCGGATGACACCTCAACCGTTCTCATCAACCTGATATGGACTACCTACAATATGATCATGCTGGGTGCGGCGATCGCGGTTTCACGCGAAGCCCGGCAGATTCGCGCCACGCATCGCAACCCGATGCGCGTGAGGGCAATGCTGCTATTGCGCGACGGCCGGATCATCGCTTGCCACACCAAAGATTATTCCTCCGGCGGCTTGGCGCTTGCGCTGCCGGCTGCAACCGAACTGGCGCTCGACCTGCCCGTGGGCGTGGTACTCAATCTGGGGGCGGAACAATTTCACTTCGACGCACGCGTCAGTCGCAGCGCGGGCAAGCACCTCGGCATACGTTTTGAAAACTTAACAATGGAAAAAGAGCGGGAACTGGTGCAATGCACGTTTGGCCGCGCTGATGCCTGGCTGCAGGCGGATGTGGCGCATAAACCGGATTTGCCGCTGCGTAGTCTGGTGGAGGTCATCGTGATGGGCTTCGAGGGCTACACTATTCTGATTTCGGAATTGTTGCGCGCAGTGTGGGCTGTGCTGGCAATCGATCGCTCCCGCTCACTATAAAATTACTTAACCACGAGAACCGCATGGGCAGCTGGAACCTTTATTTTTTACTCAAACTTTTCCTTTACGCAAAAGGCATCGTGGTGCCGCTATGGATCGCTAATCTGCTATTCATCGTCGTGCTGGCCTATCCGATCAAACGGCGCTGGCTTCGTATGGTCCGCTCGCTCATTGCGGTCCTGGTTGCCATGCCGCTGATTTATTACGAATCGAACTTGCCGCCCTTTATGCGCGTCTTCGAGCAGTTCGACAGCCTCAAGGGTTTTACGCCGGCCTACATGCAGGAACTACTCGCGCGTTTCTTGCCGGCGAAAGTCATCCTGATCGGGCTGGCCGCGCTGCTGGCGTACTCCGTATTGAATCGGTGGATACGCATCAGCTCCTTCCTCCTGATCGCTTTCCTTGCTACGCCGTTATGGAATATGGCTAGTCAGTTGTCGTTTGGCGGTGTCGGCGCGGACGGCG
>JAQGNR010000208.1 GCA_028291765.1 Herbaspirillum sp. | reverse complement strand
GGTATTTTTTGCGGGTCGGTGGTGGCAAGGATGAACTTGACATGCGGCGGCGGCTCTTCCAGTGTCTTCAGCATCGAATTGAAGGCGTGGTTGGTCAGCATGTGCACTTCGTCGATCATGTAGACCTTGAAACGCGCATTGGACGGCGCGTACACAGCCTGTTCCAGCAATTGCGCCATTTCGTCGACGCCGCGGTTGGAGGCGGCGTCCATTTCGATGTAATCGACAAAGCGGCCCGCATCGATCGCCACGCATGCGTCGCATACGCCGCAAGGCTGCGCAGTAATGTCGCCGCTGCCGTCGGCGCCTATGCAATTGAGGGATTTGGCAAGGATGCGCGAGAGCGTGGTTTTGCCGACGCCGCGCGTACCGGTAAACAGATACGCATGGTGCAAACGTTGTTGCTCCAGCGCATGCGTGAGCGCGCGCACGACGTGTTCCTGCCCCACGAGCGTGTCGAAATTCCGGGGGCGATATTTGCGGGCAAGGACTTGGTACGACATAGGCGGCGCCGGAGGGTGTCTGAGACGAATAATTAATTCAACGGACATTTTAACCGACAGTGGCGATCGGCTAACGGCAGTTTATTATATTGACGTAAATTCGCTAACGATACTATAGTCACGCCATGATCCCAGAATTCAATTCCCTATCCGAAAAAGTCGGCCGCCTGGCCCTCCTTGCACAGACCTTGCGCCAGGAAAATGCCGATCTGCGACTGCATCTGAGCAGTTTAAACAACGACAAGGAAGCGCTTACCAAGCGTATGAACGAGGCGCATCGCCGCATCGCCGCATTACTAGAAAAACTGCCCGAGACAGAATCCGATGCAGAGTCCAATGCAGAACCCGACGCAGAGCCCGATTTAGAGTACGAAGAACCTGAATTTGCAGAGGAAAAAGCCGTATGATCCAGCTCGATGTCATGATCATGGGCCAGCCCTACAAATTGGCTTGCAAAGAAGGTGAGCAAGCCGATCTGCAACAGGTAGTCGATTATCTGGATGAAAAGATGTGCGCCGTGCGCGATGGCGGCAAGGTCAAGGGCAATGATCGCATCACAGTGATGGCGGCATTGGGGATTGCTGCCGAGTTACTATCGATGCAAGCCACTGAAGGCACGACGATTGCGCAATGGCGGCAACACATCAGCACCATGCACTCGGTGCTCGATGAAGCGCTGACGCCGCAAGAAAAGTTGTTTTAAAAGCGTCGACGACGCTGCGTTATAAAAACCCTCAAACTGTTTGACTTGACGCTGATTTGGCGTAAACTAAACACTTCCTGCCGTGTTCGCGAGTGCCATAATTCCTTGAACCATTTATGCGCACCGGTTACGGACATTTGTTCGATGGGCGTGCGCGTCGCTAGTCCGATGATCCCAAAATTGAACTGACTGTAGCCACCTTGAACCTTTTGGTTCAGGATGCCGGCATAGCGGCACAGGCGGGAAACTAATTCATAAAGTATTTGGCCGTACAAAAAAAGCGACTGCATGAGCAGCCGCTTTTTTTCGTTGGTTCTTTTCTTTGATTCTTTTTCTTTGATTCTTTTTCTTTGATTCTTTTTCGTTGATTCGCCGCCCGGTTTTTATTTTACAGGCGGCTTGCGATCCTGCCCGACTTCTTCAATCGCATCCTGAAATTCGGTTATATCTTCAAAGCTTTTATAAACAGACGCAAAACGGATGTATGCAATCTTGTCCAGCCGTTTCAATTCCCGCATGACCAGCTCGCCTACCTGTCCCGACACAACCTCGCGCGACCCGCTGGAGAGCAATTTTTCCTGAATGTTCTTCAAGGCCGCATCCACCGCCTCGGCCGATACCGGACGCTTGCGCAACGCCAGCATCAAACTGGCGCGCAACTTGGCCCCGTCGAAATCGCTGCGGCTGCCGTTCTTCTTGACAATCACCGGCATCGTCAATTCGATCCGCTCATACGTCGTAAAACGCTTATCGCAATTAGTGCAGCGACGACGGCGACGGATCACATCGCCCTCTTCCGAGACACGCGTATCGAGCACAGTCGTGTCATCGTGTTGGCAAAAAGGGCATTTCATGATGCCGCCTCCGGTGTGGTCTGCTACAGCTCGTAGACGCGGAATGCATCGGTCAACTTCTTGACCTCTGCCTTGACCCGCTCAATCGTCGCCGCATCATGCGGATTGTCCAGTATGTCCGCAAACAAATGACCGACCTTGATCGCTTCGGCTTCCTTGAAACCGCGTGTCGTCATCGCGGGGCTGCCGAGGCGAACGCCGGAAGTGACAAACGGTTTTTCAGGATCGTTAGGAATGGCATTCTTGTTGCAGGTAATATGCGCCGAACCCAAGATCGCTTCGGCTTCTTTGCCGGTGATTTTCTTGGCGCGCAAATCGACCAGCATCACATGCGATTCCGTACGGCCGGACACAATGCGCAGACCGCGTTCGATCAGGGTCTTTGCCAATGCATCGGCATTTTTGAGGACTTGTTCCTGGTAGAGCTTGAATTCAGGTGTCAACGCTTCCTTGAAGGCGACTGCCTTGGCGGCGATCACGTGCATCAGCGGTCCGCCCTGGATACCGGGGAAAATGGCGGAGTTGATGGCCTTCTCGTGCTCGGCCTTCATCAGGATGAAGCCGCCGCGCGGACCGCGCAACGATTTGTGCGTAGTCGATGTCACGAAATCGGCATGCGGCACCGGATTAGGATAGATGCCCGCAGCAATCAAACCGGCGTAATGCGCCATGTCGACCATAAAATAGGCGCCAATTTCCTTGGCGATGCGGGAGAAGCGTTCGAAGTCGATACGCAGCGCATAAGCGGACGCGCCGGCGATAATCAGTTTTGGCTTGTGCTCACGCGCCAGACGCTCCATCGCTTCGTAATCGATCTCTTCTTTTTCGTTCAGACCGTAAGAAACCACGTTGAACCATTTCCCCGATTGATTCAAAGCCATGCCGTGCGTCAGATGGCCGCCTTCGGCCAGCGACATTCCCATGATGGTATCGCCCGGCTTGAGCACCGCGAAGAAAACGCCCTGATTAGCTTGTGATCCCGAATTCGGCTGCACGTTGGCAGCTTCGGCGCCGAACAGCAGCTTCAAACGGTCGATGGCCAATTGCTCGGCCACGTCCACAAATTCGCAACCGCCGTAATAACGCTTGCCGGGATAGCCTTCCGCATATTTGTTGGTCAATTGCGTGCCTTGCGCCTGCATGACCGCCGGCGAGCAATAATTTTCAGAGGCAATCAATTCGATATGCTCTTGCTGACGCTGATTTTCTTTTTGAATGGCCGACCACAATTCAGGATCGACATTGGCTAGGGTGAGATTTTTTGCAAACATGTATTGCTCCGTTTAAAGATCCGGCTGATGCCGTGGACCGAAACGACGCAATAGGCCAAACGATGGCAATACTGCAGCGCCCGGCACACCGGTGCAGCGTCTGAATCGAATGAGGGCCAAAAAGGGAAACGCAGGCAGCCTCAGACGTACTTTCCATTCAGGCTACCCAGGCGCACGGCAAATAAAATCTCACGCTTCCCGATGGATATCCATCTTTACCGGGCAGGCCCGGTTTTTCGCCAGTCACGTGAGACGAAATGGTCCGAGCATTGTATGTGAAGCTCTTTATTTCGGCAACCGCGTTCTGTTTCCGGGGAACGCCGTTATGTTCCGTGCAAACCACCCTCTGCCGATTACATTTGTAAGGAAATGCAGCGCGCCAGCAGAAGCGCCTACGGTTCGGCTACAATTCCGTTTAATTTTTTACAATCTTTTTAGGCGAATTAGCGGGGATTTGACAATGATCGTTTTGATTACCGGCGCAACAGCGGGCTTCGGCGCCGAAATGGCACGCAAATTCATCCAAAACGGCCATCAGGTCATTGCGACCGGCCGCCGTCAGGATCGATTGGACGCGCTGGCCGCCGAACTGGGCGAGCAACTCTTACCGCTATATATGGATGTCACCAGCAAAGACTCGATTCGCGCCGCGCTGGCCAGCCTGCCGCCCGCGCTGCAGAAAATCGATGTCCTGATCAATAACGCCGGGCTGGCGTTGGGCATCGCGCCAGCCCATGAAGTCGCGCTCGAAGATTGGGAAACCATGATCGAAACCAATTGCAAGGGCTTGGTCACCATGACGCGGCAGGTTCTGCCTGGCATGGTCGAGCGCAACAGCGGCCTGATCATCAATCTGGGCTCGGTCGCCGGCAGCTATCCCTATCCGGGCGGCAATGTGTATGGCGCCACCAAAGCGTTTGTCGAGCAATTTACCTTGAATCTGCGCGCCGATCTGGTCGGCACAAGCGTACGCACCACCAATATTGCGCCCGGTCTTTGCGGCGGCACCGAATTTTCCAATGTCCGACTCAAGGGCGACGACGCAGCAGCGGCCAAAATCTATGACAGCACTACGCCGCTGACCGCCGGCGATATAGCAGATACCGCCTACTGGATCGCCACCTTGCCGGCCCATGTCAATGTCAATCACATCGAACTGATGCCGACGTGCCAGGGCTTCGCCGGGCTCACCATCAAGCGGAGCGCATCCTGAGGCCACTCGATGACGCATGACTTCAGTTGGAAAATCCGCGTGTATTACGAAGACACCGATGCCGGCGGCGTTGTGTTCTACGCCAATTACCTGAAATTTTTTGAGCGTGCGCGTACCGAATGGCTGCGCGCCCTCGGCGTCGGACAACACGCGCTGATCGCCGATGAGCGCGTCATATTCATTGTCAAAAGCACCGCCGTCGATTATCTCGCCCCGGCGCAACTGGACGATGAATTGAAACTCACGGTGACCATTGAAAAACTGGGGCGCGCATCGGTCTCGTTTATGCAGGAAGCCTGGCGTCTGGATAGTGACGGCGCGCAAGAAAAGTTGCTCGCGCGCGGCGCCATCAATGTCGTATGCGTGAAAGCGGACGCCGATACCGATACCCCCGGGCGCACGGCCAATTTCCGTCCAACCGCCATTCCGCAAACTATTTTGAACAGTATTCGCAATAGCAGTGTCCAAGCCGCATCGCACGGCCCCGATCCGCATAATTGAATCGGGGCTTTTTTTGCGCTTACAATTGAACATTTACCCGACTGAAGCCTGATTGCCCTCTATGACCGTCACTCAAGACCTTTCATTTATCTCATTGATTGCCAATGCATCCGTTCTGGTGCAGTTGGTATTGCTGCTGCTGCTGACCGTCTCCGTGTTCAGTTGGACCTATATCTTTCGCAAAATGTTTGCATTGCGCGCCGCTCGCGCGCAGACCGAAGCGTTCGAACGCATCTTCTGGTCCGGCGGCAATCTGGCCGCGCTGTATCAGGACACGCTATCAAACCGCCGTAAAAGCGTCGACGACTCCGGCGCGATGGAGCGTATCTTCCAGGCCGGCATGGGCGAATTCAATAAATCCAAAGCCAGCATGGCGAACCGGCCGAATGCGGAAGCCGGCGCCTCGCTGGACGGCGCACGGCGCGCAATGCGGGCCGCATATCAACGTGAAATGGATGCGCTTGAAGCGCATCTGGCTTTTCTGGCCTCGGTCGGCTCGGTCTCGCCTTACGTCGGTCTGTTCGGTACGGTCTGGGGCATCATGAACGCATTCCGCGGCCTGGCCAATGTGCAGCAGGCCACCCTGGCCTCGGTCGCACCGGGCATCGCCGAAGCGCTGGTGGCAACCGCCATCGGCCTGTTCGCCGCAATCCCGGCCGTCGTGGCCTATAACCGCTACTCGCACGATATCGACCGGCTGGCGATCCGCTTCGAAACCTTCATCGAAGAATTTTCCAACATCCTGCAACGGCAGGCCCGCTGATGTCCAATTCCACACTGCGCGGCGGCCGTACCCGCAAATTCAAAGCCGAAATCAACGTCGTGCCCTATATCGACGTCATGCTGGTGCTGCTGGTCATCTTCATGGTCGCCGCGCCCATGACCAATCCCAGCGTGATCAATTTACCGACCGCCGGCAGATCGACATTGCCGCCGACGGCTTACATCGAAATCGGGCTGCAACCCGATGCCCGCGCGACCATTGCCATGAAAGGCCCGGCGGCAGGCAAAATCGATACCGCTGCCGACCGCGATGCGCTGACCCAGAAGCTGCAAACGCTGCATGACGAAAATCCTGAATTGCCAGTGATGATCTCCGCCGACAAAAATATTAAATACGACGAAGTGATCCAGGCCATTACGGCGGCCAAAAAACTCGGCGTCACGCGCGTGGGATTGGCAACCAAGTAAATGGCTGAAGTTTACAACCATCGCCCCCCGAAACAGCGTGGCGCCTGGCGTGCCCTCACGCTGGCCCTGGTCATGCACATTGCGTTGTTTGCGTTCTTGTGGATAGGCGTGCACTGGCAGAACGAACCCCCGCTGGTCGTCGAAGCCGAAATTTGGGATCCGACCATACGCGAAGCCGCACCGCAGCCCGAACCGGTGCCGCCGCAACCGGTCCCCGTGCCTGAACCCGTCGTAGAACCACCACCGCCACCGCCGCCACCACCGCCAAAGGTTGAAGAACCTGTAGAGGCCAAGCCGGATATCGCCCTGGAACAAGAAAAGAAACGCAAAGAACAGGAACAGCAAAAGAAAGAGCTGGAACAAAAGGCGCAACTTGCCAAAGAGAAAGAACAGCAAAAGAAGTTAGAACAACAACAACAAAAAGACAAAGAGCAGAAACTGGCCAAACAAAAAGCCGATGAAGAGACCAAGAAGAAAGAGGAAGCTGATAAACTAGCGGACGATAAGCGGCGTAAGCAGTCGGATGCCGAAAAACAGGCCGCCGACAAGCGTAAAGCCGACGATTTGCAGCGCATGCGCAGTCAGGCCGGCGGCACTGGCGACGCCGCCAAATCGCAGGGGCCGCGCGGCAATCCCGGGTATGCCGCCAAAATCGGCGCCAAGATCAAAATGAATACGGTATTTCCCGTTCCGGAAGATCTGGCCGGAAACCCGGCCGTAGAATACGATGTCCAACTACTGCCGGATGGCTCAGTGAGCGGAATACGTTTGATTAAATCTTCGAATGTGCCAGGGTTTGACGATGCAGTGAAAGCCGCGATCAACAAATCTTCGCCCTTCCCGAAAGATACCGACGGCACGGTGCCCAGCAGTGTTAACGTGTCTCACAAACCGAAAGATCAGTGAAAGTTAAGCAAGCAATGATGAAAATATTACGATTATCTTTTTCTCCCCGCGGCATGGCGGCTCTTTTATTGCTTGCGGGCCTGTGCGCCGCCCCCTGGTCGCAAGCGCAATTGCACGTCGAAATTTCCGGCGTAGGCGCCAGCCAGATTCCAGTGGCCATCGCCAGTTTTGCCAACGAAGCCATTGCCCCCGAACAAATCACGGCAATCATCAAAGCCGATCTGACCCGCAGCGGCATGATCAAGGTCATCGACACCAGCGATGTCCTCTCTGAATCTTCAAGCATCAATTTCGCCGACTGGAAAGGCCGCGGCGCCGATGCACTGGTGGTCGGCAGCGCACAACAACTGGCCGATGGCCGTATCGACGTGCGTTACCGCTTGTTCGACACCGTCAAGTCCGCGCAACTATCTGCCCTGTCATTGGCAGCGCCGCCGCAATCGACCCGCCTTACCGCGCATAAAATTGCGGATGATGTTTATCAGAAGCTGACCGGCATTCCCGGCATCTTCGCCACGCGCATTGCCTACGTCACCAAGAGAGGCAACGAATATCGCCTGGAAATCTCGGATGCCGACGGCGCTGCGCCGCAAGTGGCGCTGCAATCAAACGAACCGATCATTTCGCCGGCCTGGTCGCCCGACGGCACCAAGGTTGCGTATGTCTCGTTCGAAGCCAAAAAACCAATCGTGTACGTGCAAAATCTGGTGACCCGGCAACGCACGGTGGTTGCCAATTTCAAGGGCAGTAATTCTGCGCCATCGTGGTCGCCCGACAGCGGCAAAATCGCCATCGCGCTGGCCCATGACGGGCTGACCCAGGTCTACACGGTCAACGCGGATGGCGGCAATCTGCGCCGTTTGACTAACACCGGCGGTATCGATACCGAACCGCAATTCTCAGCCGACGGCCAGTCGATTTACTTCACCAGCGACCGCAGCGGCGGACCGCAAATCTACAAAATGGGGACCGACGGCGGTAACGCGCAGCGCGTCACATTCAAAGGCGATTACAATATCAGCCCGCGGATTTCCCCCGACGGCAAAACACTTGCATATATTTCTCGCCGCGGCGGCCAATTTCAGTTGTATTCTCTCGACTTAGCGAATAATCAGGAACTGCGGCTCTCCGATAATGCCAGAAGCGAAGCACCGAGTTTTGCGCCAAATGGCAAATACATCATGTATGCAACCAATTCGGGGGGGCGCAAGACGTTGGCGGTGGTCTCCACTGATGGCAGTATCAAGCAGACTTTAACAACCCAGGCAGGCGATATTCGGGAGCCGACCTGGGGGCCTTTTATGAAATGAAATAAACTGAAATGAACGAATCAAATTAATTAAATTAAATTAAATAAATAGTAGTTTTTTTGCATCTTAAACCCAGGAGAATCACACATGCGTCAAATTCATATCACCGCTCTCGTTCTTTCCGCTGCCTTTCTGATGGCAGCATGCTCGTCGCCGGTCAAAAAAGATACCGGTGCACCTGTTGAAAACCGTTCAACACTCGATACCAGCCCCGATGCACGCTCTGTCAACACTGTTAATGCAGGCAGCACCGATCCGCTGAACGACCCACAAGGCGTGCTGGCTAAACGCAGCGTCTATTTCGATCTGGACAGCTACACAATCAAAGATGAGTTCAAGCCGGTGGTAGAAGCGCACGCCCGTTATCTGACCGCGCATAAAGAGCGCAAGGTCACCATCCAAGGCAATACCGACGAACGCGGCGGCAGCGAATATAACCTGGCGCTGGGCCAGAAACGTGCAGAAGCCGTGCGCCGCGCCCTGGTCTTGCTGGGTGTATCCGACGGCCAGCTCGAAGCAGTTTCGTTCGGCAAGGAAAAGCCTAAGGCTCTGGGCAACGACGAAGCAGCATACGCAGAAAACCGCCGTTCTGATATCGCGTATTAATGGTCATGCGGATTTTTTATAAATCTGCGCTGGGAGCGGCCCTGGTGGCCGCTTTTTCCTGTGCTCCGATGGCGGCCCACGCAGGCCTGTTCGACGACGCCGAAGCACGCAAGGCGATTCTGGATATGCGCAACCAGATCGACACACTGCAGCACACCATGGGCGACAAAGCCGATAAAAGCAGTACGCTCACGCTGGCTGATCAGACCGATCAACTACGCCAGGAAATTGCCCGCCTACGCGGTCAAATCGAAGTACTGACCAATCAACTCAGCGATACCCAACAAAGACAAAAAGATTTCTATGTCGATCTTGACACCCGTATGCGCAAGCTGGAACCGCAGCAGGTCAACATCGACGGCAAGACATCCAACGTCGGTCAGAACGAACAGAAGAGTTACGACGGCGCCTTGGCGTCTTTCAAGAACGGCGATTACAAAGGTGCAGTCGCCGCACTGACCGACTTTCTGATGCGTTATCCGCAATCCGGTTATGCCCCATCGGCACAATACTTTCTGGGCAATGCCTACTATGCGGTAAGCGATTATAAAAATGCGATCGCGGCGGAACAGACACTGATCAAAAATTATCCGGACAACCCGAAAGTACCCGATGCGCAACTCACCATTGCCAGCGCGTATACAGATCTAAAGGATAAAATGGCAGCGAGAAGGATGCTGAGCACCATAATTTCCCAGCATCCCGATTCGCCGGCCGCACAAACTGCAAAAGAACGTCAGGCCGCCTTAAAATAATGTTCATGTATGTTTGACAGTTACTGGCAAGACTGCTTATAATGGCGGACTTTCGGGTCGTTAGCTCAGTTGGTAGAGCAGCAGACTTTTAATCCGTTGGTCGCAGGTTCGAGTCCCGCACGGCCTACCATGAATTTGAAATCGAAGGGTCATGAGAAATCATGACCCTTTTATTTTTTCTTTTTTTATTTCTTCTTTCCCCTTCCCCCTCTAAATCAATCCCGTTTTTCCATCCTCGTCTTCACCCTCTTCTTTCGTCCTGCTCTGATCATGAATCATGAATTGACGCCCTGACGCGCCGGCCTTCCTGCGCTCAATTGAAACTGTTCTGCGGTAAAAGGAATTTGCCGCATCCGTACACCGCTTGCGTGAAAGACCGCACTCCCAATGGCCGGCGCGATTGTCATCGAGGTCGGTTCGCCGGCGCCGACAACCGGCTCATTCGGACGATTCAATAAAGAAATCGAAATTTCATTCGGCACTTCACTAAAACGAATGATCGGATAACTGACCCAATCCAGCGATTGCAATTGCGTGGCCGAGAACTTAACCGACTCTTTCAGAGAACGGCTAATCGCCTGAACGACGTTGCCTTCGATTTGATTGCGCAGGCCATCCGGATTAATAATCAGCCCGCAATCGTGGGCGACATAAACATTCGTCACGCGAATGCCGCCGCTTTCCATATTTACATCGACACAACAAACCGTCGCCACAAATGCACCGCCACGATCCAATCGCACAAACGCCAGACCAATGCCCTGTCGTATGACGTTATCGGCAGCATTGACTTGCTTGCGCTTACTATCCCATTGCGAAATCCGGCGCACTTCATCCAGAACGGCAATCGCCCGCGGATCGGTCAAATGGGCTCTGCGAAGGTCAATCGGGTCGAGGGATGCGCCGGCAGCAAGCTCATCCATGAATGACTCGTTGGCGAAAGCGTTGCCAAAAGCGCCAAGCCCACGCAGCGATGACGCGCGCAATACACTGCGCGGCAACCAGCGGGCCGCCACCTTTTCATGCGGGAATTGATATAAGGTGGCGGCACAGTAATCCGCACCGAGCTGCACCTTTTTCGGGATCAGCCCAAACAATTGCCCGATCAATAAATTATTCGCGCTGCCACCAGGGCGCGCTACATGCGATGGACTCGATACGAGGTAATCCCAGGCGTCGATCTTGCCATCGGCGCCGATCGATGCCGTCACTTTCATTTCTGTCGCAGGCCCCTTTGGGTCCCATCCGTGTTCATCATGCCGCATCCACTGAACACGGACCGGCCGGCCCAGCTTTTGCGAAAGCCAGGCGGCTTCGGCGGAAGCGTCATCGGCGCCATTGTGGCCATAGCAGCCGGAGCCTTCTTGCCAGATCACGCGTACTTTATCGACCGGCAACTGCAGCAGATCCGCCAGCGCATTGCGCAATGGGAACGAGCCCTGCGTCGCGGACCAGATGCGCGCTGAATCGCCACGAACATCGGCCAGTCCGCACGACGGCCCGATGGAAGCGTGCGTTTGAAAGGGCGTCCGGTATTGCGCACTAAATTGCGCACTGAATTGTTGCGAAGATGGGCCCGGAATCGGGGTCTCGCCGCCCTTCTGCCGTAGTGTTTTAAGTTCGCCGGCTTGTGCGGCCATATCATCAAAAACCGCTGCGCTATCGACTGCCGCCTGCGGCAGTATCCACGCAACGACCAGCGCACGGGAAGCGGCGACCGCTTGAAATTCCGTCTCGCATACAACGGCGACAAAATTATCTTTTACGGCGATATCGATCAAACCCGGCAACGTTGCGATGGTGCTGCGATCAACGCTCTTCACAGTAGCGCCGGGATAAGGCGGATGCACAACACGCGCATGCACCATCCCGTTTAAACGCACGTTATGAATAAATGCATGCGTGCCATTCACTTTGGCCGGTAATTCCACCCGCGGGGTGCTGCGGCCGATGACTTTAAAATCCGCAACGTCCTTCAGCTTGACCGCATTGTCCGTCTCAAGCAATTCCCAGCCGGCAGGTAAAGCATCTTTATAAGCTACGCGCCGCTTTGCATCGCCAAGCACATAAACGTACCCGGCATCGGCCGCAAGTCCGGATGCCGGCGCCTTCAAGAGCAGCGACGCCCTCTGGATAATCGCCGCGCACGCCGTAGCGGCCGCTTTTCTGATGGGAACGGTACTGGTCAACAAAGAAAGACTGCCGATCGTCGGGCCTTGATCGACGGAGCTTTCGGTGTCGCCCATCAGCACAATGACATTGGCAACGGCAACGTTTAGCTCCTCTGCCACCAGCTGCGCCATCGCCGTCTTTAAGCCGGTGCCCAGTTCCACTTTCCCTGCATGCAAAATGACGCGTCCCTGCGCATCCAGATCGAGCCAGGCGTTCACCAATTTATCGTTCTTCATGCCCTCAGCGGCGGCCATGGCCTGGCTGATAGGAAGCATAAAGGCGACACTAAACCCAGCACTAAGCCTAACCCCCGCCTTCAAGAAACTTCTGCGTGTTGTCATGCTTTTTCGCCTCGCGCGACATCCTCAATTGCAGCAAGGATGCGTAAATGCGTACCGCAGCGGCACAAATTATTATCCAGGCCGCTGATGATCTGCTCCCTGGTCGCATGCGGCGTCTTCTTCAATAGCGCGGCGGCGGTCATGACCATGCCATTGATGCAGTAACCGCATTGCGCCGCCTGGTGCTTGATAAAAGAAGCAATCAAAGGATGCGGCGACGGCCCGGAGCCTATGCCTTCGATTGTCGTCACGGGTCCATTGACGGCGGCAAGCGGCAATACGCAGGATCGGACAGCCGCGCCCTTTATATGTACGGTGCAGGCGCCGCATTGGGCCATGCCGCAACCGAACTTGGGCCCGCCAAATCCAAGTTCGTCCCGCAATACATAAAGCAGCGGCGTATCCGGCGTCGCAGTGACGTTATGCGATTTTCCATTTACAACAATATGTTGCGACATGCGTCACTCCCTTTGTCATGATCCAAACGCCACAGCCACCACAGCCATCAGTTACCGCCGAACGCTGCTTGCATATAGCTGCCGTCGATATATTTATTGGGGTCCGATAGCAACTTGGCCGGCTGCGCATATTTGGAGCGCAAGGCCAGCACGGTCTGGATGCCGGGCATATCGAATTTCAAATCACGAAATAATCCGCCTTGCGGCGCAAGCAGAATATCGTAGGATTTCTTTGCCAGATAAGGTGTTAATCCATTAACCTTCTCGACCAGGATCGCTTCTGCCTCGACACGGTTTTCGGGCGCGTACAGCCAATTCAGCGCCTCGCGATAGCCGCGTAAAAAGCCGACCACGGACGCTTGGTTGTCCTTGGCCCAAGACTTCCTGGCTACGCCAACCGAGCCCATGTAAGCGCCGAAAGCTTTGGTGCCGGTAGTGATCGTCTCAAAGCCCTTATCCGTTGCCAGGATTTCAAATGGCGTGCGCAGCAAAGTCGCATCTTCTTTGCCGGCCATCAGATCCACATAGCGATTACCGGTTGCGCCGGCCTTGACGTATTGCAGATCGGTATCGGAAAGACCGTTCAAGGCCGCCATTTCCTTCATCGCAAAAGCAAAGCCGGTGGTCATTGCATCGACAGAAACCGTTTTTCCGCGCAGATCCGGAAAGGAGCGAATGCCGTGCGCGGCAATCAGCGACAGAAAGCCGTTGTCGCCGCCCATGAACGCGAACAGATCTGGATTGCTAGGGTGGCTGCCGCCGGCCTCGCCCTGCCCTTCTTGATAGGCCACCACGTTGTCAAAACTTGCCAGTGCAATATCCGCTTTACTCTCAAACAGGCTGTTGACGAGAAATACGGAATTGGGTGTAAAGCTCAGGCTGACATCGATGCCGTTTTTGGCAAAGAATCCTTTACGTTGCGCGACCCATACCGGAAGGTTAAAACCGCCATCGAAAGCGATGACGCGTACATCGCGCGGTTCGGCGGCGCCGGCCGGGCCATTGAGCATGAACGTCAGCAGGAGGATTCCGGAAGCACATAAATTTCGGCAAATAGTTTTCATTAAATATCCTTTGATAGACGTCAATAAAATACAGGGAAAATTCCAAATGCAATCGTTTGCATAGATGGTCAAAAAAAACGTGAAAAAATAGAGCGCTGATGAATTTCCATTGGCGGACTTGCTCCGCAATTAAGGGCAAGGCGGACTGTTGTGTTGCGGGCTGTGGCGCATGTTTGTGCTCCGTTCTTGTCATTCCGGCGGCCTTCGGCCACCTCCCTTCTTTACCTCACTGCGCACAAACATGCGCCACA
>JAQGNR010000206.1 GCA_028291765.1 Herbaspirillum sp. | reverse complement strand
GTCGGCGGCACCAATGCGATGAAAATCATGAAGATCGGCGGGTACTGATGTTGACGTTTTGCGTTTGCTTTTGCTTTTGATTACTGATTTTTGTTCTTTGGAGAATTACCATGCCTCTCGTATCCATGCGTCAATTGCTGGACCATGCCGCCGAAAACGGCTACGGCCTGCCAGCGTTCAACGTCAACAATCTGGAACAAGTTACTGCAATCATGCAGGCTGCCGATGAAGTCGGCGCGCCGGTGATCATGCAGGCTTCGGCAGGCGCCCGCAAATTTGCCGGTGAAGCATTTTTGCGCCATCTGATCGAAGCCGCTGTGGAAGCGTATCCGCATATCCCGGTCGTCATGCACCAGGATCATGGCCAATCGCCTGCGGTCTGCATGGCGGCGATCAAATCCGGCTTTACTTCGGTGATGATGGACGGCTCGCTGGAGGAAGACGGCAAGTCGGTCGCCAGCTATGAATACAACCTTGAAGTGTCGCGCAAAGTAGTCGAATTCTCGCATGTGATCGGCGTCACGGTAGAAGCCGAGCTGGGTGTGCTGGGTTCGCTGGAAACCATGAAAGGCGACAAGGAAGACGGTCACGGCGCCGATGGCACCATGACGCGCGAACAATTGCTGACCGACGTGGCGCAAGCGGCCGATTTTGTACAGCGCACACAGTGCGATGCCTTGGCCATTGCGATCGGTACTTCGCACGGCGCTTATAAATTTTCGCGCAAACCGACCGGCGATATCCTGGCGATCCAACGCATCAAGGAAATTCATGCGCGCATTCCGAATACCCATCTGGTGATGCACGGTTCGTCGTCGGTACCGCAGGAATTGCTGGCGGAAATCCGTGAATTCGGCGGCGACATGAAGGAAACCTACGGCGTGCCGGTGGAAGAAATCCAGGAAGGCATCAAGCATGGCGTGCGCAAGATCAATATCGATACCGATATCCGTCTGGCGATGACCGGGGCAATCCGCCGTTATCTGTTTGAAAATCCCAGCAAATTCGATCCGCGCGATTATCTGAAGCCGGCGCGTGAAGCAGCCAAGTTGGTTTGCAAGGCGCGTTATCTGTCGTTCGGTTGCGAAGGGCAAGGCAGCAAGATCAAGCCGGTGCCGCTGGAAAAAATCGCCGAGAAATACAAAAAGGGCGAATTGTCGCAAATCGTTCAGTAAGCTGCGTTCCTGACTATCGACGCCGCGCTCGCCTTTAACGGCAGCGCGGCGTCGCTTGCGTTATTCAGTTAAGTAAATTTGAGATAGAGGTGATCCTCCCTTCGACAGGCTCAGGGCTGTCGGAAACCCACGGCCTTCGGCCTACTCAGGACGAACGGGGTTTTGTGAAAATTTAGGAAAAACCCGTTCGTCCTGAGTAGGCCGCAGGCCGTATCGAAGGATCACCGCAAACTTAAATTTTCTTGTTTGAATGGTATTGCCGCACACTTTTTTATTTGTTTTTCACTTATTAGCGTTGAGACCCCCTATGACCAGTCTGTATCAATCCTCCATCAAATCCCTTACTTTGCTCGGCAGCGGCAAGGTGCGCGATAACTATGCCGTCGGCGATGACAAACTCCTGATCGTCACCACCGATCGTCTGTCCGCATTCGATGTGGTGATGAACGAGCCGATTCCGGGCAAGGGCAAGGTCTTGAATCAGATGTCGGATTTCTGGATGGAAAAACTGGCTGCGCTGGTGCCGAATCATTTGACCGGTATTGCGCCGGAAGCGGTGGTTGCGCCCGATGAAGTCGAGCAAGTGCGCGGCCGCGCTGTGGTTGCCAAGCGGCTCAAGCCGATTCTGGTCGAGGCCGTGGTGCGCGGTTATCTGATTGGATCGGGATGGAAGGATTATCAGGATACCGGCGCGATCTGCGGCATCGCCTTGCCGGCCGGATTGCAGCAGGCGGCCAAACTGGCCGAGCCGATTTTTACGCCGGCGGCCAAGGCTGATCTGGGCGAGCATGATGAAAATATCAGTTTTGCCGAGATGGAGCAGCGTATCGGCGCCGAGTTGGCGGGCAAGATGCGCGCCATCAGTATCGCGTTGTACAATGCTGCCGCCGATTATGCTGCGACGCGCGGCATAATTATCGCGGATACCAAATTTGAATTCGGGCTTGACGACAACGGCGTGCTGCATCTGATGGATGAAGCGCTGACGGCGGATTCGTCGCGCTTCTGGCCGGCCGACAGCTATCGTGTCGGTATTTCGCCGCCGTCTTTCGATAAGCAGTTTGTGCGCGATTATCTGGAAACCATCACTGAATGGAAAAAGACCGCGCCGGCGCCGAAGCTGCCGGCCGATGTGATTGAAAAAACCGGTGCGAAATACCGGGAAGCGCTGGAACGTTTGACTGGCGAAAAACTGAAAGATTGATATGTCGACGACGCGTGAACAGGATGCAGTTTCCGCCGCAGCTACTGCTGTGGCGCCGTTGGTCGGCGTGGTGATGGGTTCTTCGTCCGATTGGGACGTGATGCAGCACGCGGTGGCGATTCTGAAAGAATTCGGCATCGCGCATGAGGCGCAGGTCGTGTCTGCGCACCGGATGCCGGATCAGATGTTCGAATACGCCGGCAGCGCCCGTAGCCGGGGCCTGCGCGCGATTATTGCCGGCGCCGGCGGCGCGGCGCATTTGCCGGGCATGATTGCCGCCAAAACCATCGTGCCGGTGTTCGGCGTGCCGGTGCCGTCCAAATATTTGCGCGGCGAAGATTCCTTACTGTCGATTGTACAAATGCCCAAGGGCATCCCGGTGGCTACCTTTGCCATTGGTGAAGCCGGTGCGGCCAATGCGGCGCTGGCGGCGATCGCGATGCTGGCCACTACCGATGAAGCTCTGGCTGCGCGGCTCTCTCTGTATCGCGAGCAGCAGACGCAAGCGGCCCTGAATATGAAATTACCCTTATGAATGATGTTGATCTGCCGGCGTTGACGCCCGGCACGACGCCGCCGACCTGGCTGGGCGTGATGGGTGGCGGCCAATTGGGACGCATGTTTGCACAAGCCGCGCAATCGCTGGGTTATCGCGTTGCCACGCTGGAGCCGGAAGCCGATTGCCCGGCCGGACAAGTCGCCGATCGGCATCTGCATGCCGCTTATGACGATGCTGCCGCGTTAGATGGTTTGGCCGATTTATGCGTGGCAGTGACGACCGAATTTGAAAATGTAGTGGCGGGCAGCCTGGTGCGTCTGGCGCAGCACAGTATAGTGGCGCCGAGCGCCGCCAGCGTTTCCGTGGCGCAGGATCGGATGGCCGAAAAGCGGTTTTTTACCGAGTGCAGCGCCGCTTCCGGCGTACTGCCGGCGCCGCATCATGCGATTATCGGGCCGGCTGATGTCGATACGGCGCCAGTCGAGTTGCTGCCCGGCATCCTGAAAACGATCCGCATGGGTTACGACGGCAAAGGCCAGGTCAGGGTGAGCACGCGCGATCAGTTGCGCGCTGCATTCGCCGATATGCAGGGTGTGCCGTGCGTGCTGGAAAAAATGCTGCCGCTGGCCTATGAAATTTCGGTATTGGTGGCGCGTGGCGCCGATGGCGAGGCGGTGGTTTATCCGATTGCGGAAAATGTGCATCGCGATGGTGTTTTGTTCAGCACCACCGTGCCGGGGCCGAACGTTTCTGCGCAAAGTGCCGGGCTGGCGCAGGAGGCGGCGCTGGCCATTGCCGCCAAGCTCGCTTATGTCGGCGTGCTGTGCATAGAATTTTTCGTGTTGCGGGATGGCTCGCTGGTCGTCAATGAGATGGCGCCGCGTCCGCATAACAGTGGGCATTACACCATCGATGCCTGCGTCACCAGTCAGTTCGAGCAGCAGGTCAGGGCGATGGCGCGTTTGCCGTTGGGCGATACGCGGCAGCATTCATCGTCGGTGATGCTCAATATCCTGGGCGATATCTGGATCGATGCGAATGGACAGGAGCGCGAGCCGCAGTGGGATCGCATTCTGGCATTGCCTGGCGCACATCTGCATTTATATGGCAAGACGCACGCGCGCAGCGGCCGTAAGATGGGGCACATTACCTTTGTCGCGCCGACGCTGGCACAGGCGCAGCAACAATTTTCGCTGGCCTGTGTGTTGCTCGGCATCACGTTGTAGTTCGTTGCGTCCGCTCTGTCCGCTGTCGTCCGTTCTCTTATAGCACAATGAATCCGCCGCCATCCCCATCTTCTTCTCCATCTGCATCGCCGCAGCCGGCCGATATCGCGTTTGCGGCGCGCAGGCTTGAGGCCGGTGGATTGGTGGCGTTTCCAACCGAGACTGTCTACGGATTGGGTGGCGACGCCGAGAATGCGCAAGCGATTGCCAATATCTACGCAGCCAAGGGCCGTCCTTCCAATCATCCGGTGATCGTGCATATCGCGCCGGAAGCCGATATCGCTTATTGGGTCAGCGCATTGCCGCTGCAGGCACGGCAATTGATCGATGCCTTCTGGCCGGGGCCGTTGACCTTGATTTTGCCACGTGCCGCGCATATTCCGAATGCTGTCTCAGGCGGTCAGGATACGGTAGGCCTGCGTTGCCCGTCGCATCCGGTGGCGCAAGCCTTGTTGCGCCAATTCAAGCAGGGTAGGGGCGGGATTGCCGGGCCGTCCGCCAATAAATTCGGTCATGTCAGCCCGACCACCGCGCAACATGTGCGCGATGAATTTGCCGGCGCCGACGCGGTGTTGCTCGATTACATCCTGGATGGCGGGCAAAGTCAGGTCGGCATCGAATCGACGATTCTGGATGTGTCGCGCGTGGCCACGCATGGCGTCGCATTATTGCGTCCGGGGCAGATCTCTGCATTACAGATCGCCGCAGTGCTGGGCGTCATGCCCAATGCGCCGGATACCGCCGCACCGCGTGCTTCCGGTACCTTGGATGCGCATTACGCACCGGCCACGCCGGTGGTGCTGGTGGCTAGCCATCGTCTGGATGCCGTTGCCGGACAATTGTCGGACGCCGGTAAGACGATGGCGCTGATTCATTACCTTCCTCATCATGTCCCGGCGCGAGCGTCGCTGATATTGCCTGCGGATGCTGCCGGGTATGCGCACGATTTGTATGCGGCATTGCGTGCGATGGACGGCGCAGCGGCAGATCTGATCGTGGTAGAAGCGCCGCCTGAAGATGCCGCATGGCAGGGTGTGAACGATCGTCTACGGCGCGCCGCTTTCGATTCGACAGGCTGGTTGTCCAGTCTTGCGTCTCTTAAAAAATAGTCGTTTGGGCCGGGCAGCTCCAGTAGGTTGCCAAAAAAAGACACTATCTACACAAGCGTTAACAAAGCTGGCATAGTTACAGCCGATGAATAGCACGCACGTTCTTTTTATTTAAAGGCACGTGTGTTCTTTTGTTCGAATGGATGAATTATTAAAAAGCGAGAAATTTTACTCGTCGAATATTTACAAGCGCCCATTAAAAAAATCTGGAGACAAAGAAATGAAAAAACCTGTTAAAGCCCTGTCCTGCGCCGCCGCCCTGTCTTTACTGGCGGCATTTTCTTTACCTGCAGCCGCGCAGAGCGCCGGCAGCAATGTCTTCGGTGTGGGTTGGTTTCATCTTGCGCCAAACGATTCCAGCGATCCGCTGTCATTCAGCCAACCCCCTATCGGCGCGATTCCCGGCAGCGGTGCGTCTATCGATAGCGCCGACACTCTGGGATTGGCGATTACTCATTTCTGGACCGATAACTTCGCGACCACGCTCGATGTGGGTGTCCCGCCACGCTTTCATTTGCAGGCGGAAGGGTCCGTTTTAGCATCGGAAGGCGTTACCCAGATCGGTTCGGCAAAACAATGGAGTCCTGCAATTGTCGCCAAGTGGTTCTTCGGCGATGCGGACAGCAAATTCCGTCCGTTCGTCGGCGCCGGTGTGACCTATGTGTGGTACACAGGCATCCAATTGACCCAGCCTTTCCAGAATGCGGCGACGCTTACACCGCAGTTCGGGTCAATCGGAACGTCTTCAGCGCATTTGAGTTCTTCGTGGGCGCCTGTCGCCAACGTCGGCGCATCCTATAACTTCGACAAAAACTGGTCGTTGTCCTTATCGGTTTCGTATATACCGCTGAAGACCAACGCGGATATTACGACGACCGGTGGCTTAGCCGGTACGACGGTTGCGCACACCACTTTGACCATCAATCCTCTGATAACCTTCCTGTCGGTGGGTTACGCGTTCTAAAGAAAAATGTAAAAAAACACGCCATTTCGATAGCGTGTTTTGTGAAGTGAAGATAAACGACAAACCCGCCTTTCGGCGGGTTTGTCGTTTTCCGGCGTCAGGTTGCCGGTTCAAAGTGTTAAGCGTCGGTCGTTTTGACGAATTTCCCGTTGTGAAATATCAGCCCGGCTTGCGGCTGCACTTCGCACTGTTCGACTTCCCCGACGAATATCACATGATCGCCTTCCGGATAGCGGCTGCGGTTATGGCATTCAAACCAGGCAGCGGCGCCTGTCAGAACCGGTTGGCCGGTGCGGGATAACTGATAGTCGATGCCGTCGAATTTGTTGGTCCTGCGTTTACCGAATCGCTCCGCCAGCGCCACTTGTTGTGCGCTCAGAACATTGATGACGTAATGCGAATTGCCGCTGAATGCATCCAGACTGGCCGATGCATTGGCCAGACTCCATAACACCAGCGGCGGCTCCAGCGAAACCGAATTAAAGGAACTGGCGGTGAGTCCGAGAAAGCTGCCATCCGATAGGCGTGTGGTGATAATCGTAACGCCGGTCGCAAATTGCGACAGCGCACGGCGAAAATGGCTTGTGTCGAATTCACGGGATAACGCGCGCGGAGAACGTATGTGCATCTATTGCCTGATCGAATCGAAATCGCTGTAAGGGGTGCTTAAAACTCATTTCGCCCATAGGCAAAAGTGTGAATGAGTTCTAATTATGTTTAGACGGACAAATTCTCCCATATAAAGCGGTGTTTTGCGTTAAAGTTTGAAGTAGGGCAAATCATTGGAGCAACGCATGGCAACGGCAATTCTGGGTGGCGGGTGCTTCTGGTGTACGGAAGCTGTATACAAGGAAGTCAAAGGGGTAACTGCGGTCGAGTCCGGCTACACCGGCGGTACTGTCGATAAGCCAAGCTACGAGCAGATATGCACAGGGACTACCGGTCATGCGGAAGTGGTCAAGCTGACCTTCGATCCTAAGACGATTTCTTATCGGGAATTGCTGGAGATTTTCTTCACGATTCACGATCCCACGACATTAAACCGCCAGGGCAATGATGTCGGTACGCAATATCGTTCGGTGATTTATTACGATTCGCCGGAGCAGTTGGAAACCGCCAGGCATGTGATCGCCGAGATGGCGTGTGTGTGGGATGCGCCTATTGTTACCGAAGTGAGTCCTGTTGAGACTTACTTCCCGGCGGAAGATTACCATCAGGATTATTTTGAAAATCATCCATTGCAGGGGTATTGCGCATTCGTCGTGGCGCCTAAAGTCGCAAAATTCCGTAAATTATTTACGGATAAGTCCAGATAGGGCTTGTTGCGAAATGAAGGGCAAGGCGGGCTGTTGCGGGCTGTGACGTGATGTTGTGCTCCGTTCATGTCATTCCGGCGGCCTGCGGCCCCCTCCCTTCTTTACTTCACTGCGCACAACATCACGCCACAGCCCGTAACAGTCCGCCTTGCCCTTCATTTCGCAACAAGCCCTAAGGCTGCAAGCGTTGTTTTTTCCAACTGTTATCGGCATTCAAGGTATAGACAATGCGATCGTGCAGCCGTGAGCGGCGGCCTTGCCAGAATTCCAATCGGTCCGGCACCAGACGATAGCCGCCCCAGTACGCCGGGCGCACCGGGTGCTCGCCATAGAGATGTTCTACATCGAGCAACTGTTGTTCCAGTGCAGCGCGGTCGGCCACCGGCGCGCTTTGGTCAGAAGCGATTGCCGCCAATCGGCTCAACAATGGGCGGCTATTAAAATATTCGTCGCTTTCCGCGTCCGTAACACGTTCTACGCGGCCTTCGATGCGTACCTGGCGCTCCAGTTCTATCCAGTGAAATAACAGCGCTGCGTAGGGATTACCGATCAGATCCTGCCCCTTGCGGCTGACGTAGTTGGTGAACCAGGTGAAACCGCGCGCATCGATATTTTTGATCAGTACGATGCGCGACGAAGGGCGATTGTCGGGCGCTACGGTACTCAGGCACATTGCATTGGGCTCAGCAATTTCAGCCGATAAGGCCTGCTCGAACCAGACCGAGAATTGCTCGATCGGGTTGTCGAGCAGATCGCTTTCGGTCAGGCTCATCCGGCTGTAATCTTTACGCAGATCTGCAATGGACATAAGCGATTCCCGTTTTATATGGCGCCCCCGGCCTAGTTGGTCTTGACGGCTTCGACCTGAATGGCCAGTTTCACTTCCGGGGAGAACTTCGGCAAGCCGAAATTCATACCGAAATCGGCGCGATTGAATTCTGCGCTGGCATCGGCGCCGCAACGCTCATGTTTGGTCATGCTGTCTGTGACGCAGGCGAATTTATTGATTGTCAGCTTGACTGGTTTGGTTACGCCGTGCAGCGTCAGATTGCCTTCGGCTGCAACCGGTTTGCCGCCGTCGAATTTGATCGATGTGCTGGCGTAGGTCGCGGTTGGAAATTGTGACGCGTCAAACAAGTCCGCCGTCTTGGCGCGGTTGTTCAGCGCCGGCATACCGAAGTCGATCGAGCCGATATCGACCTTGATATTGATGGCGCCAGTCTTTGCTGCCTGATCCAATGTGATGTCGCCGCTGGTTTTGGTGAATTTGCCGCGCCATGTGGAAATGCCCATATGATCGCTTTCAAAACTCGGGTAGGTATGCGTCGGGTCGATCGTGTAAGTGTCGGCGGCAGCGAAGGCCAGAGCAGGCGCAGCGGCAGCCAGCAGCGATAGGATGATCTGATGCAATTTCATGGCGATGTCCTTTTACTTTTAGGGTGGGATGGAACGCTTGGAATTCGGGAATGCTTACGGCGTAGCGACAACGTGAAATTTAATCAGCACTTCATCGGCGACGGTGTCGGTGTCTTTCCAGTCGCCTTCGCCGATATTATAGGTCAGGCGTTTAATTGGTAATGTACCGTCGAAAACTTGCGCGGCGCCGTCTTTTTTGACGGTTAACGGAAAGCTTACATCGCTGGTTTTGCCTTTGATGCTCAGTTTGCCCGCGACGGTGAATTTACCGGGTCCTGCGCTTTTGATCGTGGCCGCAGTGAATGTCGCCTTGGGAAACTGGGCGGCATTGAACCAGTCCTTTTTCATGACTTCCTGATTGTATTGCGCATCGCCCAGATCGAAACTGGCAATGTCCATCTCTACTGCGGCTTTGGCTGTTTCCGGTTTGGCGCCATCGAAGTCGATTTGAGCATTGAATTTCTTGAAGCTGGCTTCAACCGGGACATTGAGTTGTTTGAAAACGATCGTTACAGTGCTTTTGCCAGGGTCGACTTTAAGCGGTGAAGCCGATGCCGACAGCGCCGGCAGCGTCAGGCATAGCGTTGCGAGGCCGACAGCGGCCGCATGCACAATTCGGTGAGATGTCATTCTGGCTCCTGGGATGAAAAAATTAAGGCAACATGCGTTTAAGGATTTCGTCGCGGTCGATGAAATGATGTTTCAACGCCGCCAGCAGATGTAGGCAGACACATACGAGCATTGTCATGTTCAGCACATAGTGGGCCATCTTCAGGATCTCTGCCAGTTCCCGATTTTTGGCGATCAGAACCGGTAGTGGAAACAGGCCGAGATAGACTATCGGGACGCCTGCCGCCAGCGAATAAAAATAGCCGGTCAGCGGCACCGCAAAGATTAATACATATAACAATATATGCATTAGATGCGCCGCGCTGATCTGCCAGCGCGATATGCCCGCCGGGTAGGGCGGTGCGGCGTGCGTCAGTCGCCACAATACGCGCAGGCACGCCAGCGCCAGAATCGTGACGCCGCTCCATTTATGCCACGCAACATACTTCAGCTTGGTCGGTGTGAGGCCGGGGATATTGACCATGACCAGCCCCAGGGTGAAGGTGCAGATGATCATCAATGCGATCAGCCAGTGCAGCAGGATGGCAGTGCCGCTGTATTTTTTCTTGGAGAACGGTCTCACGATTGCCTTTCTGACGATCAATATTGCAAGGCACACATGCGATCAGCGCAAGCCATCGGTAACGGCAACGGCAGCGATAACGGCAGCGGCAGCGGCATGATCGATGCGTTCTTAAATGGCATTTGCCAGCGCTGTGGCGTAGCCGATGTAATTGTCCGGCGTCAGCGCCAGCAATTGTTTTTTTGCCGCCGGCGGAATATCGAGGGTATCGATAAATTCGCGCAAGGCTTCTTTGGAAATGCCTTTGCCGCGGGTCAGCTCTTTTAATTGTTCGTAGGGATTTTCGATGCCATATCTGCGCATCACGGTTTGGACCGGTTCGGCCAGCACTTCCCAGGTGAGGTTCAAATCCTCGGCCAGACGCGCCGGATTGACTTCCAGTTTATTCAATCCGCGCAGGCAGCTATCGTAAGCCAGCACACTGTAGCCGAAACCGACGCCGATGTTGCGCAGCACGGTGGAGTCGGTCAGGTCGCGCTGCCAACGCGATACCGGCAGTTTTTCCGCCATATGCTTGAGCAGGGCGTTGGCCATGCCAAGATTGCCTTCGGAATTTTCAAAATCAATCGGATTGACTTTGTGCGGCATCGTCGAGGAACCGATTTCGCCGGCTTGGGTGCGTTGCTTGAAATAGCCGACCGAAATATAGCCCCAGATGTCGCGGTTCAGATCCAGCAGAATCGTGTTGGCGCGCGCAGTGGCATCGAATAGTTCGGCCATGTAGTCATGCGGCTCGATCTGGATGGTGTAGGGATTGAATACCAGCCCCAGCCGTTGCTCGATGACGTTTTTTGAAAATGCCGGCCAATCGATTTCGGGATAGGCGCTCAGATGCGCATTGTAATTACCGACCGCGCCGTTCATCTTCGCCAGTATTTCCACATCGCCGATACGCTTTACGGCGCGCTGCAGACGCGCCACCACGTTGGCGATTTCCTTGCCTAGCGTGGTCGGGCTGGCTGGCTGGCCGTGCGTGCGCGAGAGCATCGGCACGGCTGCATTGGCATGCGCGATTTCAGTCAGCTTTGCGATCAGGGCTTGCAGCGCCGGTAGCACGACGGTATCGCGCGCGGCTTTTAACATCATGCCGTGCGAAGTATTATTGATGTCTTCCGAAGTGCAGGCGAAATGAATGAATTCAGATGCGGCAAGCAGTTCGGCATCTGCAGCGACTTTTTCCTTGAGCCAATATTCGACCGCTTTCACGTCGTGATTGGTGACGGCTTCGATTTCCTTGATACGCGCGGCATCGGCTTCGGTAAATTCATCGGCGATCCGGTTTAGCAAGGCGTTGCCTTTGGCGGAAAACGGCTTTATTTCGGCTAGCCCCGCTTCGGATAATGCTTGCAGCCATGCAATTTCCACTTTAACCCGATGACGCATGAAACCGGCTTCCGACAGAATTGGGCGCAGCTTATCGGTTTTGGCGGCATAGCGACCGTCGAGCGGGGACAGAGCGGAAAGGGCGGTAAGAGACATGATTTGACGTAAGGGATGAAAACGCAGGTTGATCGAAGTAATTGCACCGTAGGATAGGCGCCAATTGCAAAATGCGATTTTACCATTCGTCTCATGCGCGCATGATTGTTGCGTGCAGTGTGCCGATGCGGCAGGCAAAGCTGCGTTTGTGCGTGCCGCCGATGATATAATCGCTGCCGAATTGTTATTCTGGATATTATGAAACTAATCGCTTCGCTTGCTAGCCCGTTTGTCCGCAAAGTACGCATTGTCATGGCGGAGAAGAAGATCGAGTATGAGCTCCTACTGGATGATCCATGGAGCCCGGACTCGCTTATTCAACAATCGAACCCGCTCGGTAAAGTGCCTTGCCTGATGATGGATGACGGCGGCGCAATGTTCGATTCGCGTGTCATTGTCGAATATCTGGATATTCTGACGCCAGTCGGCAAGTTGATCCCGGTCAGCGGCCGGGAACGTGCCGAGGTCAAGTGCTGGGAAGCGCTGGCCGACGGCATTGTGGATGCCGGTATTATGTTGCGTCAGGAGAAACAGCGTCCGACGGCGCACCAGAGCGAGGCATTGCAGAAACGTCAAAGAGGCAAGATTGATGTCGCGCTAAGGGCGATGTCTGAAGGGTTGGCCGATAAGGCGTTTTGTGTCGGTACGCATTATTCGTTAGCCGACGTGGCAACCGGTTGCGCGTTGGGATGGCTGACGTTCCGCTTTCCCGACATTCCATGGCGCGAAGATTATCCAGAGCTGGCGAAGTTGGTGGATAAATTGGCCGAACGCCAGTCATTCAAGGATACGGTGCCGAAATAGGTTTAAGTCATTGAAGTTAAAAAGGGCGCAGATCGTACGATCTGCGCCCTTTTTAACTTCAATGACCACATAGGGCCGGCGGCGTGGCTGCCTAGCTTTCGATGATTTGTGCCTGGAGGTAATTCGGCAGGCCGACCTTTTCGATCAGCTCCAACTGCGTTTCCAGCCAGTCGATATGTTCTTCCGTATCGTCCAGAATAATTTTAAGCAGATCGCGCGAAATATAATCGCCGGCTTTTTCGGCAGTGGCGATACCTTCTTTCACTGTCAGCTGTGCCGCTTGTTCCAGTTTCAGATCGCTGCTCAGCATTTCCGGCGTATTTTCGCCGATCATTAATTTATGCAGTGCTTGCAGATTGGGCAGGCCGCCGAGCATCAGAATACGGTCGATTAATTTATCGGCGTGTTTCATTTCACCGATGGATTCTTCATATTCTTTTTTGGCGATTTTTTCCAGGCCCCAGTGTTTGTACATCCGGGCGTGCAGGAAATATTGATTGATCGCAGATAGTTCGTTGGTAAGCTGTGCGTTGAGCAACTTGATGACGGATTTATCGCCTTGCATAAGAACCTCTGTAATAGTTAGAGATGAAATTCGGCGCGGGGTACGTGCCGAACAGGGATCTTGCTTGCGGGAGTGAGACGATGATAGCGTAGCGCCGGAATTAATTCATTATCAATTACCGGGAATCATTCACAATTTTATTTCTCGCAAGAAATACGAATCGCCAAACAAAATAACAAATAGCCTTTAGAAATGGGGGGGGGTTATTTGCTATTTTTTTAATGAAATATCAAATCGAATTAAATAAATAATTCATTCTTTCGTTCTCCGGCGCACAAAAACAAAACCCACCAAAAAATGGTGGGTTTGTAGTGGCCTGAAAAATATTTTATTGAATCAGCATTACTTTGTTGGTTCGGTAACGAAGCCGATCTTGCTTAATCCTCCGGTCTGGGCTGCCGCCATTACTTGAGCAACTTTTTCGTATTGCGTGGTGCGTTCGGCGCGTAGATGCAGTTCTGGTTGCGGTTGTTTCTTCGCTTCGGCGGCGATGTGCAGGTCCAGTTGATTCATGTCGATGACTTCTTTGTTCCAGTAGATTTTGCCTTGCGCATCGATCGATAAATCGATGTTTTGCGGTTTGACTACGTCCGGCTGATCGCTGGCCCGGGGCAAATCGATTTTGATTGCATGATTCATCACCGGAATAGTCATGATGAAAATAATCAGCAATACCAGCATGACGTCGACCAGCGGCGTTGTGTTGATTTCCGGATTGAAGTCGTCGTCTGAATCCGACAGAGAGCCCATTGCCATTTTAAAGACCTCCGACGGCAGTCAATGTGGTGTTTTTCTTGTCCGATTTGTCATCGGCCAGAGCACGTGAACCGGTGACGAACAGCGCATGCAGATCGAAACCGAATTTATTCAGTTTGGCGATGGTGCTTTTATTGCCGCGCACCAAGGCGTTATAGCCAAACGTGGCCGGGATCGCAACGGCCAGGCCGAGTGCCGTCATGATCAGCGATTCGCCGACCGGACCGGCTACCTTGTCGATGCTGGCCTGCCCTGATGTACCGATGGCGACCAGCGCGTGATAAATACCCCACACGGTGCCGAACAGACCGACAAACGGCGCAGTCGATCCGACCGAGGCCAATATAGCCATACCGGTTTGCAGCTTGGCGGAAGCCTCGTCGATAGCTTGACGCAGCGACAATGTGATCCAGTCGCTGACCGATAGTTGATCGTGTAAATGGCCTTTGTGCGTTGTGTGATGGCTCATTGCGCTCACGCCTGCTTTCGCTACTTCGGCGTATGGATTATCGCGGCCCAGCGTTGCCACACCTTCAGGCAGGCTGGTGGTATCCCAGAACGCATGGCCCGCAGCCGATGCTGCGCGGCTCAGCCGTAGCAGTTGGATCGCTTTGGTCAGGATGACGTACCAGGATGCAATCGACATAGCCACCAGCAGGACGGCAACGCCTCTGGTGATAATGTCGCCCTGATCCCAAAGGCTTTGTAATCCGTAAGGACTGACTTCCATGATGGTTCCTTCGATTGATGAATGACGTTAACTTTCGAGTTTGAAGGTAATTGGCACGTTGGCGTAAACCCGTATTGCCTTACCGTCTTCGGTGTAGGGCTTGAACAGTGCGCGCCGCGCTGCTTGTCTGGCCGCTTCATCGAGGCGCGGCGAACCGGATGATTTTTGAATATCGACGCTTTCGGCGCGTCCTTTTTCATTCACCAATACGTGCAATATCACTGTGCCTTCTTCAGCCATGCGCTTTGAAGCGGCAGGATATTCCGGCTGCGGTTTTTGAATATACTCCACGCCGGAAGTGACGGTCTTTGGTACGGCCGGCGTCGCTGGCGCCGCGGGTGTCGCTTCGGGCGCGGCGGCAACAGGCGCTGCCGGTTGCGGCGGCGTTGGCGGTGCTGTAACGGCGGTAGGCGATGGGATGTTCAGGACCGGCAGCGGCGGCGCTACGGTCTTTTTAACGATCGGGACGGACTTGGGTTTCGGTTTTGGTGCTTCTTGCGGCGGCGCCGGTTCCGGCGCGCGCTCGGGTTCGGGGGTGATAAGTGAGACGAATACTTCCTTGGGCAAGGTGTCGGCGGCTTTCCTGATCAGGCCGCTTTCCAGCGCATAAAAAAAAGCAATGTGAAGCAAAATGATCGCGCCGAGCGGGCCGATACGTTTAACCTGTTTCCAGATACCGAGCGGCGTGACAAACCTCTGGGGAGACACTATTGCATTCATTGGCAATTGGTAATGGGTAATTCTTACACCGGTATGTTGTTTCGGGAAAACGATATCGTATGTATCGTGTGGCAAGGATGGTTGTTGCCTTGGCTCACGCATTCCTTGAGAACGTGCTTCGCGCAAGAATAACATTTCCCGCAATTGTTTGCGACGCCGAGATCGCTCCGGAGTTCTGCCATGGAAGTCGCGCCATCGCGGACTGCCTGATGAATTCTACCTTCAGATACATTATTGCAAACGCAAACAATCATGATAGTCCTGTAATCGCTAAGTTGACTGCTTGCCCGACATGATTCGGGCAAACAGCGTAAATTTTATGGGTTGCGGCATAGTTCGTTCAACCACTGCCGCCCATTGCTCCGACAATTGCCGGCAGGTAGTTCGTAGCACCGGCGCCAGGGTGGGTAAATCTGCCAGCGCCTTCAAATGGCGTTCGATGACAGATGCCAACTTCACGCAACTGTGCCGCTCTTGCAAATTGGCTGTGGAATTGGCGGTGTAATTGCTTGTGGAATTGACTGTGTAGTGCGACATCAGGTGCAACACAGCGGCAACTAATAATTCCGGTTTTGCGGCAGCATCGTGCGGTTCGGTAAATGCCGGATTTATTCTGTCAATTGCCATCAAACGCTCCTGTTGAGTTCAAGGCTGGCTCGGGGTCGCTTACCGACACGCTTGGCTGGCTCTTGATTGCTTGATTCCTGAAAATAGCCGGGTTAGCGGCTTTCTATGCCGTCAAAATCAGCTTATTCAATTGCGTTAGCCGCAACGTGTAAATCCTGCCGCGATGGTCGATTTTCAGTTCACGCATTTCCTGGAATAAATCCTGGCTTTTGATGCAGTTAATCGGCTCGCTGGCCGCAGTTCGGACGGATGGCGTTACACGGCCTGGTGCGCGATTGGTGGACTCCATGAGTACTCTCCTTTGTGTAAATACGAACAATTCTTATTTAGATTATTATTGATTTGCCTGTTGATTGCAAGTCTTTTTGCCAAATGTCGAAAAGTAGTATTGCTGAAAGGAAATTCAAGCAAAAATGGCTCAGGATGCCGTTTCGATGATCCCGCCACCCAGACAAATATCACCGTCATACAACACGGCAGACTGCCCCGGCGTGACCGCCCATTGGGGCGTATCGAAGCGCAAGGCAAAGTCTGCCTCGGCAGTGTGGAATCGGCAGGCCATATCGGCCTGGCGGTAACGCGTTTTGGCGCTCAGTAGTTCAATCTCGGGCGCAATGCCGGCGACCCAACTGACTTGCGCCGCGTGCAATTCGGGCGTCAATAACCACGGATGCTCATGGCCCTGCACGATATACAGGGTGTTGGTGGCAATATCTTTGCGGGCGACATACCAGGGGTCGCTATTGCCGTCGCTATTCTGATGCGCTTTGACGCCGCCCAGGCCGATCCCCTTGCGTTGTCCCAGCGTGTAAAAGCTGAGTCCGATGTGTTGGCCGACAATGTCGCCCTCCGGTGTCTTCATCGGACCGGGCTGATGCGACAGATAACGATTCAGAAAATCGCGGAACGGCCGTTCGCCGATAAAGCAGATGCCTGTGGAATCTTTCTTTGCCGCGTTCGGCAACTGCAGGCTTTGTGCAATTTTTCGTACTTCTGTTTTTTGGATTTCGCCTAGAGGAAACAGTGTTTTGGACAGCTGCGTCTGATTCAGGCGATGTAAAAAATAACTTTGGTCTTTACTGGCATCGCGCGCTTTCAGTAATTCGAACTGGCCGCTGTCGTTCTGACGCACCCGGGCGTAATGTCCGGTCGCGATGAGATCGGCGCCGAGCGCTACTGCATGGTCCAGAAAGGCCTTGAATTTGATTTCTGCATTGCACAGCACATCGGGATTCGGCGTGCGGCCGGCTTGATATTCGCGCAGGAATTCTGCGAAGACGCGATCCTTGTATTCGGCCGCAAAGTTGACTGCTTCAATGTCCACGCCGACCACATCGGCCACGCTGACCGCATCGATCCAATCCTGCCGGGTCGAGCAGTATTCGGAATCGTCATCGTCTTCCCAGTTTTTCATGAACAGGCCGATGACTTCATAGCCCTGTTCTTTCAGCAGCCACGCCGAGACGGACGAATCGACCCCGCCGGACATGCCGATCACGACGCGTTTTTTAGTGGACATTTTGGGCGGTATTTGCGTCATTGCGGATTCCGGGTTTTCGGTCGGTAAAATTAGCCCTGCGCGCCCGCCGATCGTATCAATTTGGCGGGGCAGTTTGCATGCGTAGGTCATGTTTCCTTTTGCAGAACCGACCATTTTACCGCGCTAGCGCAATTTCTTCAGTGATGTCAATGACGCAGGTTTTTCTTTTATGCATAGCTGACAATATTTGTATCCCCTTGAAAGTGTTGAAAAATTCCGTGTAAGATTCCAGCACAAGTTGTAACTCAATTCATAGGAGTCAAGATGAGGTTAGGTATTCCGGTCGAAAGTCGCGAAGGCGAGACGCGTGTCGCAGCCACGCCAGAGACTATCAAAAAGCTGATTGCCGCCAAGCATCAGGTGCTGGTGCAAGCCGGAGCGGGTATCTCTTCGAGCATCACCGACGATGCATATCGTGCCGCCGGCGCGGAAATTGCCGGTGCGTCTGAAGTATTTGCCTGTGACGCCGTGCTGAAAGTACGTGCGCCGAGTCCGGCGGAATTGGCGCAGCTGAAGCCCGGCACGGTGGTCGTCGGCATGCTCAATCCGTTCGATGCGGACAACAATGCCGCCATGGGCAGCGCGGGTATTACCGCTTTTGCATTGGAAGCGGCGCCACGCACATCGCGTGCGCAGGCGATGGATGTGTTGTCGTCGCAAGCCAACATCGCCGGTTACAAAGCGGTGTTGCTGGCGGCCAATACTTATCAGCGTTTTATGCCGATGCTGATGACGGCAGCCGGTACCGTGAAAGCGGCGCGCATGCTGATCATGGGCGCCGGTGTGGCGGGCCTGCAGGCAATCGCGACCGCGAAGCGTTTGGGCGCGGTGATCGAGGCCTCCGATGTGCGTCCTGCGGTCAAGGAACAGATTGAATCGCTGGGCGCCAAATTCCTCGATGTGCCGTTTATCACCGATGAAGAAAAAGAGATCGCGCAAGGGGTGGGCGGCTATGCCCGTGCGATGCCGGCCGACTGGATGCGGCGTCAGGCCGAGCTGGTGCATGAGCGCGCCAAACAGGCCGACATCATCATCACCACCGCGCTGATTCCCGGCCGGAAGGCGCCGATATTGATCGGCGAAGAGACCGTCAAGGCGATGAAGCCCGGCTCGGTGATTCTCGATATGGCGGTCGATCAGGGCGGTAACTGCCCATTGTCCGAACCCGGCAAAACGGTGATCAAACATGGCGTGCATATCATTGGCGAAGGTAATCTGGCGGCGCTGCTGGCGGCCGATGCATCAGCGTTGTATGCGCGCAATGTGCTGGATTTCATGAAATTGATTGTCGACGCCGAAGGTGCGTTGGTCGTCAATCGCGAAGATGATATCGTCGCCGCTACGCTGATGTGCATCGGCGGTGAAGTCACCAGGAAATAAGGGCAGGAATAACGCAGCGCGCCTAGCGCCGCGGGCAGGGTCTGTAATTTGCCGAAAATTTCAAAGAGACCCCGCCAAACTTGAGCCAAGTCAATAACCAGGAAATGTATGCAACGTATTATGTTACGCGCGAAGATTCATCGCGCGGCCGTGACTGAATGTGTATTGGATTACGAAGGGTCTTGCGGTATCGATGAGAACTTGCTGGACGCGGCCGATATCCGTGAATTTGAAAAAATCGAAATCTATAACGTCAATAATGGCGAGCGTTTTTCGACGTATGCCATTCGCGGCAAACGCGGCAGCGGCGAGATCTCGCTCAACGGGGCGGCTGCGCGCAGAGCACATTTGGGTGATTTGCTGATCATTTGCACGTTTGCGCCGATGAGCGAGCAGGAAATTGCCGCTTACCGTCCAAAAATTGTGTTTGTGGATCAACAGAATCAAATGACCAGCCTTAAAGCAGAATAACGAGGAGCACGCCATGGAAGTCAGTCATACCATCATCAATCTCATCATCTTTGTGCTGGCGATTTACGTCGGTTACCACGTGGTCTGGACCGTTACGCCGGCCTTGCATACGCCGCTGATGGCCGTGACCAATGCGATCTCAGCCATCATCATCATCGGCGCCATGCTGGCCGCAGGACTGACCGAAGGACCGGTTGGCCGGATTGCCGGCACACTGGCGGTGGCATTGGCGGCGGTCAATGTGTTCGGCGGTTTTCTGGTGACGCAGCGCATGCTGGAAATGTTCAAGAAAAAAGAGCCGAAGGCCAAAGTCGCCAATCCAGGGAACGGAGCGCAACCATGAATATGGTCAGCATGAATCTGGTAACGCTGCTGTACCTGATCGCATCGGTTTGTTTCATTCAGGCATTAAAGGGTTTGTCGCATCCGTCCTCGGCCCGGCGCGGCAATGCCTTCGGCATGATCGGCATGGCGGTTGCGTTCCTGACGACCTTTGCGCTGATTCTCAAGCTCAAAGCAGAGATGACCGGCAGCGGTCTTGGTTTTTATCTGGTCGCCGGTGGTGTGGTTTTCGGCGGTGTGATTGGCGCGTTTCTGGCCAAACGGGTTGAAATGACCAAGATGCCGGAACTGGTCGCGGCGATGCACTCGCTGATCGGCCTGGCGGCAGTCTGTATTGCGGTCGCTGCCGTGTCCGAACCATGGGCCTTCAATATCGCCGCGCATGGCGAAGCACTGCCAATCGGTAACCGCATTGAATTGTTCATCGGTACTTTCGTTGGCGCCATTACCTTCTCGGGTTCCGTGATTGCCTTCGGCAAGCTGTCGGGCAAATATAAATTCCGCCTGTTCCAGGGCGCACCGGTCAGCTTCCAGGGACAGCATTTCTTCAATCTGCTGCTGGCGGTCGCCATGATCGGCTTCGGCATCATGTTCGTGCTGACGCAAGCATGGTTGCCGTTCGTACTGATGGCGGCCATTGCGTTTGTGCTGGGTGTGTTGATCATCATCCCGATCGGCGGCGCCGACATGCCGGTGGTGGTGTCGATGTTGAATAGTTACTCGGGCTGGGCCGCTGCCGGTATCGGCTTTTCGCTGAACAATTCGATGCTCATTATTGCCGGTTCGCTGGTCGGATCAAGCGGCGCGATTCTGTCTTACATCATGTGCCGTGCGATGAATCGTTCATTCTTCAACGTGCTTCTGGGCGGCTTTGGCGGCGATGCCGGGGCGGCGACGGCGGGCGCTGAACAAGGACAACGCCCGGTGAAAACCGGGTCTGCCGACGATGCTGCGTTCCTGATGGGCAATGCCGAAACCATCATCATCGTGCCCGGCTATGGTCTGGCGGTGGCGCGGGCCCAGCATGCGTTGATGGAACTGGCTGAAAAACTGACGCACAAGGGCGTCACCGTCAAGTTCGCGATTCACCCGGTGGCAGGGCGCATGCCAGGCCACATGAACGTCCTGCTGGCTGAGGCCGAGGTGCCGTACGACCAGGTGTTCGAGATGGAAGACATCAACAGCGAATTCGCGCAGGCCGACGTGGTGCTGGTGCTTGGCGCCAACGACGTCGTCAATCCGGCCGCCAAGGATCCGAAGTCGCCGATTGCCGGCATGCCGATCCTGGAAGCCTACAAAGCCAAGACGGTTATCGTCAACAAGCGTTCGATGGCCTCCGGCTATGCCGGGCTGGACAATGAGTTGTTCTACATGGACAAGACCATGATGGTCTTCGGCGATGCCAAGAAGGTGATCGAAGATATGGTCAAGGCGGTAGAATAGCGCGCTGCGGCAATGGTGCGGCGCTGAATGCCTCTGATTTTTAGCGCATTCGCCCGGAATTGCAAAAAGGCCGCGTCCGAAAGGATGCGGCCTTTTTATTGATTGATGCATTTATTCTGAATAGTAAAAGCTTTATGGCAAAACTCACCCTGGACCGCATTCTGCAATCGCAGGGCGTCGGCACGCGCAAATATTGCCGGCAATTAATCGATGACGGCGAAGTCGCGATTGCCGGAGAAGTCGTAACCGATTACCGCGCGACGCCGGACCTGGATGGTCTGGTCTTTACCTTGTTCGGCGAAGAATGGACTTACCGTGCGCAGTTGTATATCGCGCTGAACAAGCCGGCCGACTTCGAATGCTCGCGCAAGCCTAGCCATCATCCCGGCGTACTGACGATTTTGCCGGAGGAATTCGGTTGGCGCGATTTGCAACCGGTGGGACGCCTGGATCACGATACGACCGGTTTGTTATTGATGTCGGACGACGGCAAATTCATTCATGCGCAGTCGTCGCCGAAGCATCATATTCCGAAGGTGTATCAGGCCACGACGCACGATGCGGTAACGCCGGAATTGATCGCGCAATTATTGGCCGGCGTGCAACTGCATGACGAGCCTGCGCCGCTGGCGGCGATAAGCTGTCGCCAGATCGACACGCATCTGCTGGAGATTATTCTGGAGCAGGGCAAATATCATCAGGTCAAGCGGATGCTGGCGGCGGCGGGGAATCATTGCTCGGCGCTGCAGCGCACGGCAATCGGCGCGCTGAGGCTGGAAGCGCTGGATCTGGACATCGGGCAATGGTGTTATTTGACGCCGGAACAACTGCGTCTATTGACGGCCGGGAACCTTTAAATCCTTTAAGTTTCACCTGTTGATGTGATCCTTCGATACGGGCTTTGCCCTACTCAGGACGAACGGGGATTTTTGAAAAATTTAAGGAAATCGTTTCAGACTTTACTTACCGGGTCCCAAAAATCCGATCCCCCGCATCCCCCAGCCCCGGCACAATATACGCGTGCTCATTCAAATGCGAATCCAGCGCGGCGATATATAACTTGACGTCCGGATGCGCATTCTGAAAGGTCGTCACGCCTTCGGGCGCGGCAACCAGCGCAACAAAAATAATCCGATTGCCCGGTACGCCGCGTTTTTTCAAGACATCGATTGCGTACACGGCCGAATTGCCGGTCGCCACCATCGGATCGCACAAAATCATGGTGCGATCCTGCAGATCCGGCAGCCGTACAAAATACTCCACCGGCTGATGGTCGATGTTGCGATAGACGCCGATGTGACCGACCCGCGCCGATGGAATCAACTCCAGCAAGCCGTCGCTCATGCCGATGCCGGCCCGCAGCACCGGCACTACAGCGAGCTTACGGCCGGCGATGACCGGGGCGTCGAAAGTCACCATCGGCGTTTCGATGGACTCAGTCGTCAACGGCAGATCGCGCGTGATTTCATAACCCATCAACAGCGTGATTTCGCGCAGCAGATCACGGAAAGTCCGGGTCGAGGTGTGCTTGTCGCGCATATGGCTGAGCTTATGCTGGATCAGCGGGTGATTCAGGATAAATAGATTGGGGAAGCGCGGATCTTGTTTCATTCGATGTACTCCGGTGAGCAGTGCACAAGGGACCGGTGAAGCGCCGGGAAACCGGGAAGACTGGAAATATCAGCGACGTCCGAACATCATCTGTTCGGCCAGTAAACGTTTGATCGGCGGTATGCCGTCGATCAGGCCCAGGCCTACGCCCAGCAGCATTTGCGGCAGAGCGCCAAAGGCGCCGCCCGGTGCTTGGGCAAATATGGTGGCCATCAAATCGGTCAATCCTACCGTACTGCGGCGATCGGCGCGGCGTTGCGCATTGAATTGCCGCAAGCTTGCGGGCGTATTGTGCTGCGCCAGCAGACGCGCCAGATTGGTCGCATCGCGCAGGCCCAGATTCAGGCCCTGGCCTGCCACCGGATGCAGGGTTTGCGCGGCATTGCCGATGGCCGCGATGCGTGCCGACGGCGCCGGTTCCGCATTCAGGCCGAGTGGATAACTGTTGCGGGCGGAAACTTTGGTGAAGCGTCCCAGGCGCGTGCCGAATGCGGTATCGAGTTCGCGCAGGAAATCGACGTCCGACAAGGTCACTAAAATTTGTGCACGCGCAGGCCGAACACACCAGACCAGCGCATAACCATCGTCTTGCGGCAACAAGGCCAGCGGCCCTTCGGCAGTAAAGCATTCGAACGCGCGCAGCGGCATCGGTGCGCCGACATGCACCTGCGCCACGATCGCCGTCTGATCGTAAGTGCGTTGACGCGCCTTGGCGGTTTGTTCCGTATAAAGACCCCCTTCGCATTGCACGGCAATCGGCGCGCGCAATTGCCTGCCGTCGTCGAGGCGGATCGAAACAGCGTCCTCATCCTCGCTCATCGCGACGATCCGCGCCGGTCTTAAGATGGTCGGTGCCAGGCGCTTTAGCGAGGCGGCCAGCGCGGTAACCAGATTGCCGTAGCGGGTGACATAACCCAGCGCAGGCAGTGCGTAATCGACGCTATCGATCAAGGTGCGGCCGAAATGTCCGCGGCGCGATACATGGATTTGTTCAATCGGATTGCTGGCGATCGGCCATGCGCCGATTTGCTGGAGAATTTGCCGGCTGCCATACGACAGCGCGATCGAACGCGGATCGGCAGCGGTTTGCGTCAGCGTTTTGGCATCGATGAGTGCAATGCCGGCCGGCGCCACGCCGCGCGCGATCAGCAATGCCGCCGCGCTCAGCCCGACTGGGCCCGCGCCGCAAATCAGTATCTGATAATCGGCTACTCCGGCTACTCCGGCCGCTGTGGCCATTGCGTTGGCTTCAGCCATGCCGCATCAACGCTTCGATCTCGGCGACCGTATTCGGCACGGCCTTGCTGAGTATGCTGCAACCGTCCGGCGTCACCAGCGCATCGTCTTCGATGCGTATGCCGATATTCCAGAATTGTTCCGGCACATCGGCTGCCGGCCGCACATAAATACCGGGTTCGACCGTGACCACCATACCGGGCTCCAGCGTGCGCCATGCCCGTTCGGTGCCGGCCACTGCCGGTTCTGCGTCGCGGTAATCGCCCACGTCATGCACATCCATGCCCAGCCAATGGCCGGTGCGATGCATGTAAAACTGGCGGTATGCGCCTGCGGCGATGGCGTCGTCGACATTGCCGGTCTTGTTGGCGTCGAGCAGGCCGGTGTCGAGCATGCCTTGGGTGAGTACGCGCACCGCTGCGTCATGACCATCCATGAAGTGCCGGCCCGGACGGGTCGCTGCAATCGCGGCAGTCTGTGACGCCAATACGATTTCATATAAGGTCTTCTGCGGGCCGGTGAACTTGCCGTTGGCCGGGAAGGTACGGGTGATATCGGCCGCGTAGCTGTCGAATTCGCAGCCGGCATCGATGAGCACCAGATCGCCATCTTTTAATTCGGCGTCGCTGGCCTGGTAATGCAATACGCAGGCATTGGCGCCGGTGGCGACGATCGATCCATAGGCCGGGGCCTGCGCGCCGTTATAGCGGAATTCGTGCAACAGCTCCGCTTCCAGTTGATATTCGCGCAATCCGGGGCGCGACATGCGCATCACCCGGCAGTGCGCCGCGGCGGAAATTTCGCCGGCGCGGCGCATGGCTGCAATTTCGTCGTCGTCCTTGATCAGCCGCATCTGATCCAGCAAGCGTTGCACGTCGTAAATGCCAGCCGGCGCTTCCACCCCGCTGCGCGCCAGATTACGCACGCTTTGCAGCCAGTTTTGCAACTGCGCATCGCGCTTTGCGTTTTGGCCCAAGGTGTAAAAGATCGTCCCTGTATCGGGCAGCAAGCCGGGCATTTCCCGATCCAGTTGCTCGACCGCAAACGCCGCATCGAAGCCGAATTTTTCGCGCGCGACGGCGGGGCCGTAACGGAAACCATCCCAGATTTCACGTTCCAGATTTTTGTCGCGGCAAAATAAAATGGATTTGTTTTCTTTACCGGCGATCAGCACCAGCACCGCCTCGGGCTCGGTAAAGCCGGACAGATAGTAAAAATAGCTGTCGTGGCGATACGGATAATCGGCGTCGCGATTGCGCATGACTTCCGGCGCGGTGGGAATGATGGCAACGCCGCCGCCCTGAGCCTGCATTTGGGCCAACAAGCGGGCGCGACGGGTGGAATATGGTTTCATGGGATATCCGGGTAGTTAATTGGTGAGCGTGGTAGGCGTGGTGAGCGGCGCATTCAATTGCGCCAGTTGTTCGGTCGTACCGACGTTGGTCCATTGGCCCCGATATACTTCGCCGCCCAATAGACCGCGATCGACATATTTATGTAGCAAAGGTCCCAGTTTGGCATGGGTGCCGGGTTCGATGCCATCGAACATTTCGGGGCGATACACGCCGATATTGGCATACGTCCATAACGTCTCGCCCTGATTGGCGAGGCTGAAGTTGTGCAGGGCGAAGTCGCCTTGCGGATGATGTTCCGGATTTTTGACGAGATAAAGCCATGCCATATCGCGTTCTCCCAGCGGCCATGGATTACCCCACATATCCTTGTCTTCCAGCGTATTCAATACCTGCTCGTAATTGAAATGGGGACAAAAAATATCGCCGGACAATACCAGAAACGGTTGCTCGCCGAGCAAATGGCGGGCTTGCGCAATCCCGCCGGCAGTCTCAAGCGCGGCGCCTTCCGGCGAATACTGGATTTGCGCACCGAATTGCGCGCCGTCGCCCAGCGCGGCTTCAATCATATGGCCCAGATGCGCGTGATTGATGACGATTTCGGTGATGCCGGCGCGCACCAGACTCAGGATTTGCCAAACGATCAGTGGCCGGCCGCGTACCTTCAGCAACGGTTTTGGACAGTTATCGGTCAGCGGCCGCATCCGTTCCCCACGGCCGGCGGCCAGGATCATCGCCTTCATATTATTACCTTCATTAAAACGTGTAGCCGACCTGCGGCGCGTTGTTTTCCAGTTTTTCGAGCAGTCTCACCAGCGGAATCAATGCGCTGTAGCGGCGCGCGGTCTTGAGGGCGTATTCCATGACCAACGGAATGTCGCGTAGATAAGCGTCTTTGCCGTCGCGATAGGCCAGCCGTGAAAAAATACCGATTATTTTCAGATGGCGTTGCAGGCCCATGAATTCGAAATCGCGGTAAAACGCATCGATATCGGGATTGACCGGCAATCCGGCCTTTTTTGCGCGTTCCCAATAGCGGATCATCCAGTCGAGCACCATAGCTTCATCCCATTGCACATAGGCATCGCGCAGCAGCGATACCAGATCGTAGGTAATCGGTCCGAAAACGGCATCCTGAAAGTCGAGAATGCCGGGATTGCCGGCCGGCAGCACCATCAGATTGCGTGAATGGTAATCGCGATGCACATAGACTTGCGGTTGCGCCAGATTATTGGCCAGCAGCATTTCGAATACTTTGTTCAGGGATGCCGTTTGCTCATCGTCCAGCGTCAGTTTCAGATGCTGTCCGATATACCAGTCGGGAAATAGTTGCAGTTCGCGTAGCAGCAAAGTGCGATCGTAGGGCGGCAGCGCCTCCGGCTTGCTTTGGGTTTGCAGCAGGATCAGGGCATCGATTGCGTCGATGTATAGTTTGTGCGCGGTGTCGCTATTGAGTTGATTTAGATAAGTCGTCGAACCGAGATCGGACAGCAGCAAAAAGCCGAGTGCCACGTCTTGCGCCAGAATCTGCGGCACCGAGACCCCGGTGGCGCCGAACAGGTCGGCCACATGGATAAACGGTTTTACATCTTCCTGCGGCGGCGGGGCATCCATTACAATCAGCGTGCCGCCGGTTTCTGTGTTTACACGGAAATAACGCCGAAAACTGGCGTCGGCCGAGGCCGGGCGCAATGAAGCGATCGCCAGCTTCGGGGTATCGATGGCGCTAAGCCATTGCTGCAATTGCGTCAAGCGAAGATCGGTGGAATCGGTATTTAAAGACATGGACGGCCTGAGTAAATCGTTTAAGGGCATGGAGTTCCCATATAATAAGGGATTATTTTCAGGAAGCACTCAGTGCTTCCATTGTTTTATTCTTGGCTTAGTGCGGGTTTTTCCATAAAACTGCCTGTTAGGGGCGTTTGAATAACTATTTCAGGGTGTAGCGTCCAGTGTCATTTCCTTCCCGGCGATTGTTTCGTATTTTTACCTCATTTGTCGTGGTCACGTCGGCCTCGACGACATTACCGACGACTGTGTTCGCTCAGACGGCCCTTGGTGCGGGGAGCACGGATGATACTGCGGCTGCCGTCAAGCCGGCCAGCGGCGCCAAGGATGCCAAAGATGCCAACGAGGCTACGACCGTAAGAGCGGAGCAGATGACCGGCCGCCCGGATCGGGAAGTCGATCTCGATCGCGACGTTGAACTGATTCGCGGCAATACCATCGTCAAGGCAGATAAGGCGATCTACCGGATTATCAAGGATGAAGTGGATGCGACCGGCAGCGTCTGGATGAAAACCCTGACTGCACGCTATACCGGCGATCATGTCGTGCTCAATATCGATTCCGGCGAAGGGTATGCCACCAATCCTACTTATGTCCTGGATGCCAACGGCGGGCGCGGCTATGCGCAGCGGGCCGATTTTCTATCCAGTGAACGGTCGGTGCTGACGCAAAGTACTTACAGTACTTGCGAGGCGATAGAGCCGGATTGGTATATCAAATCCCAGACGCTGGATCTGGATCAGGGCCGCGATGTCGGCACCATGACCAACGGTATTGTGTATTTCAAAGACACGCCGATTTTCGGTTCGCCCTGGCTGGATTTTCCGCTGTCGGATGCACGTAAATCCGGTGTGCTGGCGCCGACAATCGGCGCGACCAGCACCGGCGGCATGGAAGTGGCGATCCCCTATTATTTCAATATCGCGCCGAACCGTGATTTGATGCTGACGCCAAAATACATCGCCCGCCGGGGTTTGCAGATAGGCGAGGTTGCTCGTTATCTCGGCGACAACTATTCGGGTAAAGTATCGGGCGAATGGATTAACGATCATTTGACCAATACCCAGCGTTATACATTCACTCTTGAGCATGCCCAGCAGTTTAAAAACGGTTTCGGTTACGGCTGGAATGTAAGCAAGGCTTCCGACAATAATTACCCGACCGATTTTTCGAATACGCTGGACGGCGTTTCGAACCGTTTGCTGTTGCGCGATGTGTACGCTTCATACGCGGCCACCTATTGGAACGTCACGGCGCATGTGGCGAAATATCAGGTGCTGCAAGACCCGCTTTTGCCGATCACGCAGCCATATGACCGTGTGCCGCAAATTATATTTACTGCAACGCGTTCGGACGTTGCCGGTTTCGATCTGAGCACGACCGGTGAATTTACCCGTTTCTCCAGCCCCAATCTGGTCGGCGGCGATCGTACTTCCATTACGCCCAAGATTTCCTATCCGATTCTCGGCACCAGCTATTATGTGACGCCGACAGTATCCATGGATGCGACCAACTATCGTCTGAACAATCAGGTTCCGGGCGCGCCGGTCGATCTGAACCGCGTGACGCCCACTTTCGCGGTGGACAGCGGACTGACATTCGAACGCGACGCCAATTTTTTCGGTCGCTCGATGACACAAACTTTCGAGCCGCGGCTCTATTATTTGCGCACGCCGTTTCGTGATCAGAGCCAATTTCCCGTATTCGATACGGCGCTGGCAGATTTTAATTTCTCATCTATTTTCAGCGACAATCGTTTCGTAGGCCGCGACCGTATCAGCGACGCCAATCAAATCACTTTCGGCGCCACATCGCGTTTCATTGAAAGCAACGGCACGGAACGCATGCGCGTGGCCCTCGCACAGCGTTTTTATTTTGCGCAACCGCAAGTCGAACTGCCTGGCGCGATTGTTACCCAGAGCAGCAAATCGGATTTGCTGGCGGGGCTCACCGGTCAGATTACCAACGAGCTTAGCGTCGACAACGCGGTGCGATACAGTCAGAGTTTGTCGACCTTCGTCCAGGCCGATTACGGCGTGCGTTGGGAGCCGGCGCCTAAAAAGGTGCTGAATTTGTCTTACCGTCTCGATAGAGTCAACCAGGTTATCGGGTCGAACGGCGTCCTTGAAGACGTGAAGCAGTATGATTTGTCCGGCCAATGGCCGCTGAGCGCCCGTTGGTACGGTGTCGGCCGGCTGAACTATTCGATTCCCGACAAAACCGTCACAGAAGGCTTGGCGGGATTGGAGTATCGGGCCGATTGCTGGGTGTTCAGACTCGTTGCGCAACGACTGCCGACATCGAGCGCGCAGGCCACCACCTCTTTCTTTATTCAACTGGAGCTCAATGGCTTTGCCAAAATTGGCTCCAACCCGATGGATGCATTGACCAGCAGTATTCCAGGCTATCAGATAGTCAACAAGCCTGATACGCTTTCCCGTAACTGATCGGATAATACTCACCCATGAACGTTTCTTTCAATATGTGTAACGTCGCTTTCCTTATGTCCAGAATGTCCAGAATCAAATATTCCATTGCGCTGCTGTGCGCCAGTTTCCTGATTGCTCCTGGTGGATATGCGCAATATGCCGTGCCGCCGAAGCCTCAATTGACGCCAAGTGCCGCTGCACCGGCGCCGCAGGCACGGCCGCAATCGAACGAACCGCAATTCGTCGATGCCATTCTGGTTGTGGTCAATAATGAGGTGATTACGCGCCGGGAACTGTTCGACCGCATCAATCTGGTAGAAAAGCGCATGACGGCGCAGAACGTGGCATTACCGCCGCGCAACCAGATTCAAGCGCAAGTGCTGGAACGGATGATTGTCGAACATGCCGAAACCCAGCAAGCCAAGGAAGATGGCATCCTGGTCGATGATCCAACGCTGGACAAGGCGATCGAAAACATTGCAGCGCAAAACAAATTAAGCATGCCGCAATTCCGCGCACAATTGGAGCAACAGGAAGGCATTGCTTATCCCGCATTTCGCGAACAGATTCGCGGCGAAATCCTAATGCAGCGCGTGCGTGAACGCGAAGTCGATACCAAGATTCAGATCTCCGATTCGGAAATCGACAACTACCTGGCGGCGCAAGCCAAAGCCGGTCCGCAAACGCAAGAAGTGAACGTTGCGGAAATCCTGATCCGGGTAGCGGATAATGCGACGCCGGCGCAAGTGGCTGAGCGACGCAAACGTGCCGAAGAGGTCTATCAGCAAGTGCATACGGGCGGTGATTTCGGCAAGTTGGCGGCGTCTTATTCGGACGCCAGCGATGCGCTGACCGGCGGCGATATGGGCTGGAGCACGCCGGATCATTTGCCGCAATTATTTGCGGATGCGGTGGCCAATCTGACACCCGGCCAACTGACGCCGATTATTCGCAGCGGCGCCGGTTTTCATATTCTGAAGCTGGTGAATCGCCGTGTGACTAACGCTGCCCCTGTAGTGCCGGCGATACAGCAGACCCATGCACGCCATATTCTGATCAAAGTGACGCCGACCGTGACGGCTGGGGATGCACGCCGCATACTGACTGAGCTGAAACAGCGTCTGGACAATCACGCGGCGAACTTCGAGGATCTGGCGAAATTGTATTCCAATGATTTATCGGCATCGAAAGGCGGCGATCTGGGCTGGATTTATCCTGGCGATACCGTGCCGGCCTTTGAAAAGGCAATGGATGCGCTGAAGGTGGGAGAGGTCAGCGAGCCGATTGAATCGCCGTTCGGCTTTCACTTGATTCAGGTGCTTGAGCGCAAGTCCGACGATATGTCGCTGGAGCGCCAGCGTACCGCGGCACGCGAGACAATCCGCCAACGCAAGATAGAAGAAGCGACCGAAGAATGGTTGCGCCAATTGCGTGACCGGGCTTACGTCGAATACCGTACGGAAAATTGATAGCGCATCTTCATGACGATGGATGGCGGTGGACAGCGGTGGATAACGATGGGTAATGATGGGTAACAAAAATCGGCCGGTGCTGGCCATCACCTGCGGCGAACCGGCCGGTATCGGACCGGAAATCGCGCTCAGGGCAGCCTGGGCCTTGCGCGCCGATGTCGACAGTATTCTGATTGGCGATGCGGCGTTGCTGCGCCGCACGGCGCAGGCACTCAATGCTGCCTCGGACGCGCCGCTCGATGCGCCCATCACGCCCATCACGCTCGATGTCATCGCGTTAAACGCCTGGCAGAAAAATAGCGCATTGCCATTATCATTACCATCGCCGGCCACGCAACTGACCGTAATCGATTGCCCGCTGGCGGCGCCTGTCGTCGCCGGCCGGCTCGATCCGCGCAATGGCCTGGCGGTATTGCAAACGCTGGATATCGCGATTGCCGGCACGCAGGCGGGGCGTTTCGATGCCATCGTCACAGCACCCTTGCAAAAAAGTACGATCAACGATGCCGGCGTCCCTTTTACCGGCCATACCGAATATCTGGCGGAACAAACCGGTACCGCGCAAGTCGTCATGATGCTGGCGGGCGCGCCGCCGGCGGCATCCGGTTCCACGCTGAAGTATTTGCGGGTCGCGCTGGCGACGACGCATTTGCCGCTGAAAGATGTCTCTGCAGCGATCAGCTACGAAAGCCTGACGCGCACGCTGGATATCCTGCAACAGGATCTGCAACAAAAATTCGGCATTCCGCACCCGCGTATTCTGGTAACGGGATTGAACCCGCATGCAGGTGAAAACGGTTATCTGGGACATGAAGAAGGGGATGTGATCGAACCCGCCATCAAGGCGGCGCAGGCGCGCGGCATCGAGGCCAGCGGTCCTTATCCTGCCGATACCTTATTCCAGGACAAATATTTACAGCACGCCGATTGCGTGCTGGCGATGTATCACGATCAAGGCCTGCCGGTGCTCAAGTTCGCCACTTTCGGTCATGGCATCAACGTTACGCTGGGCCTGCCGTTCATCCGTACTTCAGTCGATCACGGCACTGCGCTTGATCTTGCCGCAACGGGCGTCGGCCGGGCCGATCATCAGAGCATGATCGCCGCCATCGAAGCCGCCGCCGCAATGGCGCAAATCGGCAAAAACAAAAGAAAATAATGAAACATATTCCGCGTAAACGCTTCGGTCAGAATTTTCTGACCGATCAACTCGTTCTGTACAACATTATCGAGGATATCGCGCCGGCCGCCGACGATACGATGGTTGAAATCGGGCCCGGTCTGGGAGCGATGACAAAATTGCTGCTGGAATCGCTCAAGCAATTACATGTGGTGGAGCTCGATCGCGATCTGGTGGCTCGCCTGGAAAAGGGCTTTGCCGCAGACCGGCTGGTAGTGCATTCCGCAGATGCGCTCAAATTCGACTTTGCTGCGCTCGCGGTGCAAGCACAGGAGCAGACAGGGAAAAAACTGCGGGTAGTCGGCAATCTTCCTTACAACATTTCAACGCCGCTGCTGTTTCATCTGGCGGAGTTTGCGCCACTGGTGCAGGATCAGCATTTCATGCTGCAAAAGGAAGTCGTGGAGCGGATGGTGGCTGCGCCGGGCAGCAAGGCCTTTGGCCGGCTGTCGGTGATGCTGCAATGGCGTTACCGGATGGATTTACGTTTTATCGTGCCGCCGACCGCCTTCGATCCGCCGCCGCGCGTAGAGTCGGCCATTGTGCGCATGATTCCGATTGCACAACCGTTGCAATGCGCACTACCGGCGTTGGAGCAAGTCGTCACCAAGGCGTTTTCGCAACGGCGCAAGGTAATTCGTAATTGCGTTGCCGGTTTGCTGCTCGAACAGGATCTGATCGATGCCGGGATTAATCCGCAGGACCGGCCGGAAGCGGTGCCGGTCGAGCGGTTTGTTGCGCTGGCTAATATTCTCAGTCGTAAATAAGCGATTAATAATCGCTTATTAATCGCTTATTCATCGCTTATTAATTGGTTGTTGCCGGTAGTTTATTCCACGCCGCGCTCAATCAATTCGATCTTATAACCATCCGGATCCTGCACAAAAGCGATCACCGTATTGCCGCCTTTAACCGGCCCGGCTTCGCGGGTAACGATGCCGCCTTGCGCCTTGACGCTGCTGCAAGTCGCCGCTGCGTCCGCAACCTCAACGGCGATATGGCCGTAAGCGCTGCCCAGATCGTATTTTTCCACGCCGTAATTGAAGGTCAGCTCCAGTTCGGCGTGTTCCGGATTCTTGCCGTAACCGAGATAGGCCAGCGTGTATTGCTGTTCCGGACGGTCGACCGTGCGCAGCAGGGTCATGCCTAATTGTTTGGTATAAAAAGCGACGGATTTTTGCATGTCGCCGACGCGAAGCATGGTGTGAAGGATACGCATGAGATCACCTGAAAAAGAAGGGTTTGAAAAAGTGTTTGCGGAATAGTAGGAGAGCGGCGCGAGCCATCGAGCATTGGCAGACAGGCAGACAGGCTGACAACTGACAGCCGCCAATATTGTTGAAACGTGTTCTAAAAAATCGGCAGGGTTTCCGGCCCGCTATCGCGCAAGGCTTTCTTGGCGCTCTCGAATTCCGGGAAGATCGATTGTACCGTAGCCCAGAATTTCGGGCTGTGGTTCATTTCGCGCAGATGCGACAGCTCATGGGCGATCACGTAATCGATCATCGGCAGCGCAAAATGCATCAGCCGCCAGTTCAGGCGGATTTTGCCGTCTGCGGTGCAGGAGCCCCATTGCGTGGTCGCCGACGACAAGGCAAAGGATTGATATGTGGCATTCAATTTTTCGGCATAAATCGGCAGGCGTTCGGCAAACAGCGCTTTGGCCTGGGTTTGCAGCCAGCCTTGCACGCGATCTTTCAATTGCTGCTCGCCGGCGCCTTCCGGCAGGCAAATGGTTAGTTCGAGTGTCTGCGCGTCGTAACGAATGCCGGCGTTCTGGGCGGCGCGCACCCGCAAGATAAGGTCTTGCCCCAGATAGGGCAGGGTGGCGCCGTCACGCCATTGCATCGGCGGTTGCAGCCGCCGTGCCGAGCGTTCGCGGCGTTCGTGCAGCTTGCTGAAAATCCAGCGTTTCTTTTCCTGTATGACCTTTTCGATCTCGCTGATGGTGGCCCATTTCGGCGCGGTCACGCGCAAGCCGTCATCATTGATCAGGAAGCCGATCGAACGCCGTTTGGAGCGTTGCAGTACGTAGTCGAGCATGTGCTCATCGACATGCAGGCGGCGCCAGCCGGGTGCTACCGGCGGTGGCGGCAAATTGATTTCCGGCAGTGGCGCGGTGGCCGGCCCCGGCGATCGGAGCATGCCGGGCTGAACGTCGGCCGGTGCAAATAGATCGAGCTGTAGCGCAAGCTGCTCGGGACTTTGCTGCTGACGTTTTTGACGTAGTAGTTTCAAAATGGCCGTTGTTAAGGGACGCGTTGTTAAGAGACTAAATAGCAGGCTAAACCGTTTCAATGGCAAAAAACTAAAAGCTAGCGAACTTTGTTGGTGCGGCCGGTACGCTTGCCGGCATGGGCAGTCTGGTTACGATAAACCGCCGGCGAAATAACGCGCATTTCAGATTCTATCCAATTTTCGACCAGTAGCGTCAGATCGGCCGGTTCCAGGCCTTCGGGCGAGATCGGCGGCCCAATGGAAACCGTGATCACGCCGGGTCGTTTAACGAAGGAATTCTTGGGCCAGCATTCGCCGGCATTGACGGCGATCGGCACCACCACCGTGTTCGTTTCGACCGCCAGACGCGCGCCGCCATGCTTGTATTTACCTTTTTCGCCGACCGGAATCCGGGTGCCTTCCGGGAACATGATGACCCATTGGCCATCGGCCAGGCGCTTGCGGCCATGCTCGACAACTTGTGCGAATGCATCGCGGCTGTTTTTTCGATCGATGGGAATCATGCGCAACAGGGCGATGCCCCAGCCGAAAAACGGTATGTAAGTCAGCTCTTTTTTAAAGACATATACCAGCGGACGCGGCATATACATCAGATAGAAGATGGTTTCCCAGGCCGATTGATGCTTGGACAAGAGAATCACCGGCTGATCGGGCAGATTTTCGACGCCCTTGATCCGATACTGGATGCCGCAGATGACTTTTGCCATCCAGATTACAAATACATTCCAGCGCGAGGTCCAGTAATACCGTTTGGCGTAGGGCAGCGGCGCAAACAGAAAACACGCCAGCGCCCAGATCACGGTGGCAACGGTCATCAGCGTAAAAAACAGCAGCGACCGCAGAATTAATGTGAAACGCAAAATCAACTCTCCTAAATGAGATGTTTAGTGAGCTGTAACAGCCCACTGGCAGATCTAAAGTAACGCATTATGACAACGTTTCTATTGGCGCGGGCGGCGTTCTATCGGTGCTGAGCAGCACTTCGACGACTTCGGCCAGATCCGCATAAACTTTGGTGCCGGGCGGCAAACCGCCTTTGCTCATCGTGTCCTGCCCTTTACCGGTGAGCACCAGATAGGGCGCACAGCCGACCACAAAGCCTGCCTGCAGGTCGCGCAGCGAATCGCCGACGACGACCACGTTTTCATGCCGTAAATTGATGTCGAAGCGCTTGGCGATCTCCAGCAGCATGCCGGATTTCGGCTTGCGGCAATCGCAATTGTCGTCCTGCGTATGCGGGCAGAAAAAAACGGCATCGATATCGGCGCCGACCTGCTGGGCCGACGTATGCATTTTCTGATGAATGGCATTCAATGTCGCCATCGCGAAAAGACCGCGTCCGACACCGGATTGGTTGGTCGACACCACGACGCGGTAACCGGCCTGGTTCAGCCGCGCGATGGCTTCCAGCGAGCCGGGCAGCGGTATCCATTCTTCGGGCGTTTTGATGAAGGAATCCGAGTCCTGATTGATGACGCCATCCCGGTCCAGAATAATCAGCTTCATGTGTTCGCTCCCCACGCCAGATTTAGCATGCATCATTACGCCGCCAGCTTGGAAATATCGGCAACCCGGTTCAGCATCCGATGCAGTTGCGCCAGTAATGCCAGGCGATTGTTGCGCAATTGCAGATCTTCGGCCATCACCATGACATCGTTAAAGAACGCATCCACCCCTTCGCGCAATTGCGCCAGGGCTTTGAGCGCGCCGGTGAAATCGTTGTGCACGAAGGCGGTATCGATGTCAGGCGCCAATTTCAGCATGGCCGCATACAGGTTTTGTTCCGCCGTTTCCTGCAGCAGATCGCGCTGCACCGTGGCCGCGATAGCGGAATTGGGATGATCTGCGCCCTCATTCTTTTTCAGGATATTGGTGATGCGTTTGTTGGCCGCAGCCAGCGCCTCGGCTTGCGGCAGCGCGGCGAACGCCTGCACTGCGGCCAGCCGTGCGTCGATATCGGCCAGGATATCCGGTTGCTGCGCCACCACTGCTTCGATTTCATTCTGGGCATAGCCGCGCTCGCGCAGTAAGCCGCGCAGCCGATCGTAAATGAAATTGGAGAGCTCCGCGCTGGGGTCTTTGAAATTGGGATTGTCCGCAAATAGCGCGCTGGCGGCGCTCAGCAGCGCGACGATCGACAACGGCAAGCGTTTCTCGACCAGCATGCGCAATACGCCCAGGGCATGGCGGCGCAGCGCGAACGGATCTTTGTCGCCGGTCGGCTGCAGGCCGATGCCCCAGATACCGACCAGTGTTTCCAGTTTGTCCGCCAGCGCCACCGCCGTGCCGGTCGCCGTCAGCGGCAGCGCATCGCCGGCGAAGCGGGGCTGGTAATGTTCGGCGGCAGTGCGGGCGACATCTTCGTGCTCGCCGTCATGGCGTGCATAGTAGCTGCCCATGATGCCTTGCAGTTCCGGGAATTCGCCCACCATGTCGGTCAGCAAGTCGGCTTTGGCCAGGAAGGCGGCGCGTTGCGCCAGCGCGACTTCATTGCCATCTCCGAGCATGGCCGCGATCCGGCCCGCCAGCGTCTGGATGCGTTCCGTGCGTTGCAACTGATTGCCTAATTTATTGTGATAGACCACATTGGCCAGCAAGGGCACCCGGTCGGCCAGCGTTTTCTTTTGATCCTGCTCATAAAAGAATTTGGCATCCGACAAGCGCGGGCGCACCACGCGTTCGTTGCCTTCGATGATGTGATGCGGATCGTCGGTGGCAAGGTTGGATACGATCAGAAAACGCGAACGCAGTTTGCCGGCGGCATCGGTCAGCGCGAAGTATTTCTGATTGGTTTGCATGGTCAGAATCAGGCATTCCTGCGGCACACTAAGGAACGCTTCTTCAAATTTGCAAGCATAGACGACCGGCCATTCGACCAGCGCCGCGACTTCATCGAGCAGCGCTTCCGGCATCAATACCTGATCGTCGCCTGCCGCGCGCAACAGGGCGGTGCGAATGTTTTCCTTGCGTTCGGCGAAGCCGGCGATGACATGGCCACGGGTGGCCAGTGTCGCAGCATATTGGCTGGGTTCTGCGATAGTGATTTCGCCTTGCGACAGGAAGCGGTGGCCCAGCGTCACATTGCCGGCGTCCAGTCCGAGCAGATTGACTGGCACGACGTTGCCGCCATGCAGTGCGATCAGCTTATGCGCAGGCCGCACGAAATGCACGGTTTGTCCGGCGTCGCGTCCGCTCTGACGCTGATAGCTCATGACCTTCGGAATCGGCAGCTTGGCCAGGGTTTCTTCCAGCACTGTTTGCAAGCCTGTCGGCAACGCATTGCCTTTGGCCGTATAGGCGTAGAAAAAGCTTTCCGCTTTGCCGTCGGCGGCGCGTTCGAGCTGATCGAGCGTGATGGCCGGCACGCCGGTTTGGGTTGCCAGCGCCGCCAGTTTTTTGATCAACGGCGCGCTCGGCGCGCCTGTTGCGTCCAGCGCGATCGATACCGGCAAGACTTTTTCGCGCATCGCCTTATCCAGCGAAACAGCGCGCACATTCGTGACGATGACGGCCAGACGGCGCGGCGTGGCATAGGGCGTCGCGACGGCATCGTCTGCCAGAAAGTCGCGCGTTTTCAGGCCGTTGAAAATGCCGGCGGCAAAAGCGTCGCCCAGTTTGGACAAGGCTTTCGGCGGCAGTTCTTCGGTCAGTAATTCGATTAACAGTGTTTGATTCATGTTTTACTTTTGATCGTAGTCAAGGCTGCGGGAGAACGAGCAGTGCAATGTGTGCAGGGATGGCAATGGCAAGGCAATGGTTACGCTGCCGCCCCTTCGCGCCGCTCCTGCGCATCTGCCGCACCGGCTTCGAGCATTGGGAAACCGAGTTTTTCACGCGATTCGAAATACGCCTGCGCCACCGCCCGCGACAAATTGCGGATACGCCCCATATAAGCGGCGCGTTCGGTCACCGAAATAGCGCCGCGGGCATCCAGCAGATTGAAGGTATGCGCGGCCTTCAAAATCATCTCGTAGGCAGGCAGCGCCAGTGGCACTTCCAGCAGGCGTTTGGCTTCCGCTTCGTAATTGCCGAACAGCGAGAACAGGAAATCGGTATTCGAGTGTTCGAAGTTATAGGCCGATTGTTCGACTTCGTTTTGATGGAATACGTCGCGGTAGGTCAGGCGGCGCGGGTTGGAAGCGCCAGCATGGTTTTCGTTCACTTCAGTCCAGACCAGATCGTAGACATTCTCGACGCCTTGCAGATACATAGCCAGACGTTCGATACCGTAAGTGATTTCACCCAGCACCGGTTTGCAATCGAGTCCGCCGACTTGCTGAAAGTAAGTGAACTGCGTCACTTCCATGCCGTTCAGCCAGACTTCCCAGCCCAGACCCCAGGCCCCCAGCGTCGGGTTTTCCCAATCATCTTCCACGAAGCGCACATCGTTTTGCTTCAGGTCCAGCCCGAGTGCGGCCAGCGAGCCCAGATACAGATCCAGGATATTTTCCGGCGCCGGTTTCAGCACCACCTGATATTGGTAGTAATGCTGCATGCGATTCGGGTTTTCGCCATAGCGCCCGTCTTTCGGACGGCGTGACGGCTGCACATAGGCGGCGCGCCATGGTTCCGGCCCGATGGCGCGCAGGAAGGTCGCGGTATGGGAGGTGCCGGCGCCAACTTCCATGTCATAGGGTTGCAACAATGCGCAACCCTGAGCGCCCCAGTAATCTTGCAGCTTGAGGATAATTTGTTGAAATGTAAGCATCGTGTTGAGATCCGGCCTGCTGGTTTGCTAAAACCTTGAATTTTAGCGGGTTTTGCTGCCTCACGCCGTCGTATTGCGGGCTAAATAGGGCCGAATTACTGTCAGCATTACCTCAAACTCGCATCAAACTCACATCAAACGAGGCGCTTCAGGCGATGCCACTCATCGCGCGCGCCGGGAGCGCAGCCAGGCCCACGCCAGCGCCAGCAATGCCAGCGCCAGAATCAGCTTGTTGCCGGCCAGCATATAGGGCGTCCATCCCTGATAACCCTGTACCTGCGCGGTCAATGTGCCGATGGTGTAGGGCGGCAGCTCGGCCGTGATAACGCCTTTGGGATCGATGATGGCGGTGGCGCCCGTATTGGTTGCGCGCAGCATCGGGCGTCCGCTTTCCAGTGCCCGCATTTGCGAAATCTGTAAATGTTGCGGTAATGCAATGGAATCGCCGAACCAGGCGATATTCGAGACATTCAGCAAGATGCTGGCCTGCGGTTCGCCGGCAAAAAAGGCCATACCCAGTTGCGCCGCAATTTCTTCGCCGAATAAGTCTTCGTAACAGATATTGGGCATGATCCATTGATCTTTGACGGCAAAGGGCGACTGCAATACGCCGCCGCGCGTCATATCGCCCAACGGGATGTGCATCATATCGACGAACCAGTGGAAGCCGAGCGGGACGAATTCGCCGAACGGGACCAGATGATGTTTATCGTAGCGGTAGGTGACGGCCGGTTGGCCGAAGCGCGCTGCTGCGGTTGGCGGGAACGCGATGACGCTATTGCTGTACATGCCGGGGCCGTCGGACAAGGGTATGCCCAGCGCCAGATGGCTGCCGGAGTTTTTCGCATAATCGGCCAGACTTGCCAGATAGCCGGGCGGCAGTTGCTGCGGCAACAGCGGGATCGCGGTTTCGGGTGTGGCGATCAGATCTGCCGGCGCACTGCGGATCGCCGCATCGTAGGATCGCAGCGTCGCCATCACGGCATCTTCGGAAAACTTGGTCTCCTGCGCGATGTCGCCTTGCAACAGGCGCACGCTGATCGGTGCGCCGCGGGGCCGGGTCCAGTTGATGTTATGCAGAGCGGCGCCGGCCAGCAAGAGAATGCAGGCTACTGTCAGCGGTTTGACGGTGGAACCCCAATTCAAAGCAGCGCTGCGTCGGATGATCGCCAGCGCGCAGCAACCGGCAACGATCGCCGCGATCCAGCCGATGCCGTATACGCCCAGCAGCGGCGCATAGCCCTTGAGCGGTCCTACACTATGGGCATAACCGCCTATGAGCCATGGAAATCCGGTAAAAATCCACCCGCGCGCCCATTCGGAGAGGGCCCATAACGCCGGCAGCAGCAGCAATAGCGTGGCGGCGTCGGCGCAGCGCCAGCGCCGTCGCAAGGTACTGGCCAGGGCCAGCGCCAGCGCACTATAAAGACCGACAAATAATGCCAGTAAAGCCACCGCCAGCGCGGCCATCCAGCTGACCATGCCGCCATACGTATGCATGCTGATGTAAAGCCAATACACGCCGCACGCAGCCCAGCCGAAACCGTAAGTCCAGCCCAGCATGAAACTGCGCCGGCGGCTCGGATGCAGCGTGATTTGAAGGAATAGCCAGGCCTGGGCGAGAATCTGGATCGGCCATATATGGAAAGGGGCGAACGCCAGCACATTGCAGGCGCCGGCCAGCAGCGTCGATAAAAAAAGCGACAGAGGCAACGCAGGCAAAGCAAGCACCGGCGCCGGTTTTACCGCAGAGTGCATCAGAACAGATCCAGATCTGCGTTCGCGTTGACTAATCGTTCGGCCAGGATCAGATGTACCTGGCGCGCATCGGCCATTGCCACCTGGAAGCGGATGCCGTCCAGCTCAAGCTGATCGCCTTTGACCGGCACCCGGCTCAGATGATTGGCGATCAAGCCGCCGATGGTATGGGCTTCTTCATCGAACAAAGATGCGCCGATCACTTCGTTGCAATGCGCAATTTCGGTCAAGCCCTTAATGCGCCAGCGCGGGCCGTGTTCGCCATCCTTGATCGGAATGATGTCATCCTTGTCTTCGTCGATATCGTATTCGTCCTCGATATCCCCGACGATCTGTTCCAGCACATCTTCAATCGTGATCAGACCGGCGACGCCGCCGTATTCATCGACCACGATCGCCATGTGATTGCGATTGGAGCGGAAATCGCGCAGCAGGACATTCAGGCGTTTCGATTCCGGAATGAAGACTGCCGGCCGCAATATCGCGCGCACGTCGAATGATTCATGGGCGTAATACCGCAATAAATCCTTGGCCAACAGAATGCCGATAACATTGTCGCGTTCGTCTTCGACCGCGGGAAAGCGCGAGTGGGCCGTACTCAGCACGGTCGGCATCCAGCTTTCGATCGGTTCGTTAATGTTGATGACATCCATTTGCGAGCGCGGCACCATGATGTCGCGCACCGACAGATCGGAGACCTGAAAGACGCCTTCGATCATCGATAAGGCATCGGCATCGATCAGGTTGCGTGCGTGCGCATCCTGCAGTACATCGAGCAGTTCTGCGCGGTTTTCCGGTTCGGGCGATATGAGAGCGGTCAGGCGTTCAAATAATGAACGATGGGGTTTTGCGTCGGATTTGGTACTACTGGGAAGTTCTTGCATATGGCGTGAGCCGAGGGGACAGAGTTTTGATTCACAATAGGATACAACAAATATGTGACAAGTCTATAGATCGCAGCTGGAAGCGGCAGAGTGTTGTGAAATAGCGGCGCGCCCCGGAATGTTAAGCGCCGGATCGCACCGTATTAAGACAAAATGCACGCAAAATAAGTGCATTTTGCGTGCAGTTGCACCGCAATTGCCCAGCTATTGCCTAGCTATTACTTAATATTATTTAAGCGATCGCGCGCCGGCATCCTGTGCATAGGGATTCGGAATCCGCAGCGCCGCCAGCAATTCGATTTCGATCTGTTCCATTTCCGCCGCTTCTGAATCGGTTTCATGATCGTAGCCTTGCGCGTGCAATACGCCGTGCACAATCAGATGAACCGCATGATGTTCAAGCGTCTTGCCCTGTTCCTTCGCTTCGCGCTGCAGCACATCGGTGCAAAGCACGATATCGGCCCGTGTCACGGCACTCTCTGCAAGGTCTTCATTGCCCCCATCTTCGCTATAGGCGAAGGTCAGCACATTGGTGGCGTAATCCTTGCCGCGGTAATCGCGGTTCAAAGCCTGTCCTTCGGCGGCATCGACAAAACGGATCGTTAATTCGGCAGGCGCAAACAGCGCGCTTTGCACCCAGCGCCGGATAGCGCTACGCGACAAGATCGTTTTCAGGCGCGGATCAGGATATTGCACCGACAGCGAGAGTTTATTTTTTGACGGCATGGGCATTTCTGGGACGAGCCGATTTGGTGATGCCGACGCTGCCGTTTGCGGTGTTTTTTGCGATGGCAGCCGTGGTGTGTGCGGCGGCTTTATGTTCGGCCGCGGCTTCATAGGCATCGACGATACGGCCGACCAGCGGATGACGCACTACATCTTTGCTGCTGAATTGCGAGAACGCGATGCCGCGCACGTTGTGCAATATTTGCGCGGCATCGACCAGGCCGCTGCGTTGGCCCGCATGCAAATCGATCTGCGTGATGTCGCCGGTGACCACGGCTTTGCTGCCGAAACCGATGCGGGTCAGGAACATCTTCATTTGCTCGGTTGTGGTGTTTTGCGCTTCATCCAGAATGATGAATGCGTGATTGAGCGTGCGTCCGCGCATATACGCCAGCGGGGCGATTTCAATGGCTTGTTTCTCAAACATTTTCTGGGTGCGGTCGAAGCCCAGCAGATCGTACAAGGCATCGTAGAGCGGCCGCAGATAGGGATCGATCTTTTGCGCCAGATCGCCGGGCAGGAAACCGAGACGTTCGCCGGCTTCCACGGCAGGACGCGTCAGCACGATTTTTTTGACGGCATCGCGTTCCAGCGCATCCACCGCGCAAGCGACTGCCAGATAGGTTTTACCGGTGCCGGCCGGACCGATGCCGAAGGTAATGTCGTGCTCCAGAATCGAGCGGATATATTGATTTTGATGCGGCGTGCGGCCGCGCAGATCGTGGCGGCGCGTCTTCAGTACCGGGAATTCGAATTCGGAAGCATCCTTGACGCCGATGGCCGGCGCCTCCGCAAATACTTCATCCGGTTCGGCGCCGGCGCGCAGCTCGACTAAGGCCAGCTGGATATCTTCAACCGAGATCGGCTTGTCGGCCAAGGCATAAAACTGTTCGAGAATTTCCGTTGCGCGCAGAGCATTGCCGCCGCTGGCGATAAATTTTTCGCCCCGCCTGAACAGCGTGACATCCAGCGCCGCGGAAATCTGCCGCAGATTCTCATCCAGCGGCCCGCACAGATGCGCCAGACGCCGATTGTCGAGCGGACTCGGGATAAAGAATTGCGGGTCAGTGGATGTTTTCAATATGGGGCCTGTGGATTTTGCTGTGATTCGTTTCTGTAATTCGTTGCTGTGATTCGTTTATTGTTTGACGACAACTTCACCGCGCAGCGAATAGGAATAAGACAGCAGGATATTGACATCGATCAACTGGCCGATCAGCCGCATGCCGTTCGGACCGCCGTCGAAATTGACCACACGATTATTTTCGGTGCGGCCCTGCATTTCGCCGGGATCTTTTTTGGACGGTCCTTCGACCAGAATGCGCTGAACGGTGCCGACCATCTGCTCACTGATGCGGTCGGCGCTTTGCTGCACGACCGCTTGCAAATGCTGCAGACGTTGCAGCTTGATTTCGTAAGGCGTGTCGTCGGTCAGATTGGCCGCCGGTGTGCCGGGGCGGGGGCTGTAGATGAAGCTGAAGCTGCTGTCGTAGCCGATGTCGGTAATCAACTTCATGAGTGCGGCGAAATCTTCCTCGGTTTCGCCGGGAAAGCCGACGATGAAATCGCTGGAAACGGCAATATTGGGCCGTACTTCGCGCAGACGGCGCAGTACCGATTTATATTCCAGCGAGGTATAGCCGCGCTTCATTGCGGCCAGAATGCGATCCGAACCGTGCTGCGCCGGCAGATACAGATGATCGACCAGTTTCGGCACCTTGGCGTAGGTATCGATCAGGCGCTGCGTGAATTCTTTCGGATGGCTGGTCACAAAGCGGATCCGCTCGATGCCGGGAATGTCGGCGATATATTCGATGAGCAGTGCAAAGTCGGCCATTTCGGATAGGCCGCGGTGATCGACCATGGTGCCGCGATACGCGTTGACGTTTTGTCCCAGCAGCGTGATTTCCTTGACGCCCTGTTCGGCCAGTCCGGCCACTTCGGTGAGCACATCGTCGAACGGCCGCGACACTTCTTCACCGCGGGTGTAAGGCACCACACAGTAGCTGCAATACTTGCTGCAGCCTTCCATGATCGACACAAACGCCGTCGCGCCGTCGACTTTGGCCGGCGGCATGTGATCGAATTTTTCGATTTCAGGAAAACTGATATCGACCTGCGCCCGGCCGCTGCTGCGGCGTTCGTTGATCATCTGCGGCAGCCGGTGCAGGGTTTGCGGCCCGAACACCATATCGACATATGGCGCGCGCTTGACGATGGCAGCGCCTTCCTGCGAGGCAACGCAGCCGCCGACGCCGATCAGCAAATCCGGGTTTTTCAATTTCAATTCACGCAGACGGCCCAGATCCGAAAATACTTTTTCCTGCGCTTTTTCGCGCACCGAGCAGGTATTGAGCAAAATGATATCGGCATCTTCCGGACGATCGGTTTTCACCAGGCCGTCGGACAGATTGAGCACATCGGCCATCTTGTCCGAGTCGTACTCGTTCATTTGGCAGCCGAAGGTTTTGATGAAAAGTTTTTTCTGCATGGTCTTTTTGATGATTAATCTGCAACCCGCTGCAACCCGCTGCAACCCGCCCCAGGCCAGAATTGCTGCTGCGAATAGTCGATCCTCCCATAAAGCAAAGCGCTTTCAAGCAGGAGAAACGGAAACAACGGAGGGGGCGGCAAGGCTTGCGCGCGCAGTGCGCGGGCGCAAGCCGGGGATGCGCGATTATAACATCGGGACGGGCGGCTATAGCAGGGGCCGCGGCGGCTTAAAAGGCTGCAACAACACCGTCTGAACGCGGGTCGGAAGCGCCTTCGAGCGTGCCGCCCGGATGGCGCACAATCGCGCCGGCATGGCCGAATGCGGAATCGTAAGCGCCCAGCACATCGACTTCATGGCCGCGCGCCCGCAGCGCCTGCACTGTTTCAAGTGAAAAGCGCGACTCCAGTTTCAGCGAATCCGAGCTTTCGCCCCAGGTACGTCCCAGCAGCCAGCGCGGTGCGCTGACAGCGGTTTGCAGCGTTTGCCCGAATACCACATGGCGGGTAAATACCGCCGCCTGGCTTTGCGGCTGGCCATCGCCGCCCATATTGCCGTAGACCATCACGCGTCCGTCATGCAGGCGCGCTGCCGCCGGATTGAGCGTATGAAACGGTTTCTTGCCGGGCAGCAGCGCACAGAGATGGTTCGGATCGAGACTGAACGAGGCGCCCCGGTTTTGCCAGTTGATACCGGTGCTCGGCAGCACAATGCCGCTGCCGAACTCGTGATAAATACTTTGAATGAACGACACCGCCAAGCCGTCGGCATCGCAGACCCCCATCCAGATCGTATCGCCCGGCCCCTTGCCTGCGCCCCAGGGCGCGGCGTGGTTGATATCGATTTTTCGCGCCAGGCTATCCAGCGCCTCGGACGCCAGCAGACTTTGCGGATCGACCTGCATATGCGCCGGATCGGTAATGAAGCGATCGCGCAGGCCGAATGCCAGTTTGGTGGCTTCCACGGTCAGATGCACGTGGTCGGCGCTGTCGGCTTGCACTGAAGCCAGGCCGGCGCGGTCGAGCAGGCCGAGAATGGCCAGCGAAACCAGGCCTTGTGTGGGCGGCGCGGTATTGAACAGCGTGCCGGCGCTATGGGCCACTTGTAAAGGCTGTTTCAGTTCGGCGCGATGCGCGTGTAAATCGTCGATGCCGACCAGCGAGCCGGCGGCGGCCAGATCGGCGGCGATTTTGTCTGCCAGCGGTCCGCGGTAAAAACTGCCGAGACCGTCCTCGGCCAGCGTCCGCAAGGTAAGCGCCAATTTCGGATTAGTGAAGTTACTGCCGGTCGCCGGTACTGCGCCGCCGGGCAAAAAGACCTCTGCAAAGCCGGCCACATCGCGCAATTCGCCGAGCTTTGCCAGCGTCAGTGCGCTCTGGCTTTCGGTCACGGGAAAGCCGCTGCTGGCGTAATGAATGGCATCTGCCAGCAAGTTGTTCAAAGATTGCTTGCCGCCCATTTCGGCGGAAATTTTTAAAGCCAATTCCCAGCCGGAGATTGTTCCCGCCACGGTATTGGCTGCCAATGGTCCGCGAAACGGAATGCTCTTTAAGCCGCGCGAGGTATAAGTTTCGGTGCTGATCGCTTTGGCTGCCGCACCGCAGGCATCGATGGCGATGGTCTCGCCATTGGGTTTGGCGATCAGCCAAAAGCCGTCGCCGCCAATACTGTTCATGTGTGGATATACCACGGCGATCGTCGATGCCGCCGCCACCATCGCTTCAATGGCATTGCCGCCATTGCGTAAGATTGCCAGCGCCGCTTGCGAGGCCAGATGATGGGGGGCGACTGCCATACCTCTTGAGGTTCTTGCTGTGTTGATCATGGATTGGTATTTGAGGAAGGAGGTATGGAAAAAGAAAAGGAAAAAAAGAGCAGGAGCAAAAAAACGATTATTTTATCAATGTTTGCTCTGGGATGTAATTTTGACAGCTATTTCGGGGGATAGCTTTATACTGAACCGAATAACGGCGCTAAAGACGAGGAAGACGATATGAAGTTTATTCTTGCGGCTGGATTATATTGCTTCGCTATTGTTGCGCATGCGGCGGCAGAAACGGTGTATCTGGACTGCGCCATGACCAATGGTACGGAAGACGTTATCTGGAAGGTCATCCTCGACGAGAAAAATGAGACCGCCAGTTATTCGATTCCTGGCGTCGGTGCGGTGAGCAAGCATGCTGCGGTCTTTTTGCCGGAAAAGGTGAGCTTCGATGCCATCGTCATCAATAGAATTGACTTGTCCATTACACGGACGGTGAATCTCAACGGCTCAGTGAAATCCGATCAGGGACAGTGCAAAATTGCCGCCCCTCCAAAGAGAAAGTTTTAAAAGGTGGGCTGTGGCGTGCTGGGTGCCGGAGCCGTCAGTTGGGATGTGGCGGGCTGTTGTGCTCCGTTCATGTCATTCCGGCGGCCTGCGGCCACCTCCCTTCTTTACTTCACTGCGCACAACATCACGCCACAGCCCGCAACAGTGCGCCTTGCCCTTAATTTCGCAACAACATCTTAGTGTCCGCCGCTCAAGGCGCTGCCGACGGCAGGTAACCCAGCGCCAACGAAATTTGATTGGCAGTCTGCATCAGATCTTCTGTCCATTCTTCCTGCAAGCGATCGGCCGGCGCCGAAATCGACAGCCCGGCGA
>JAQGNR010000168.1 GCA_028291765.1 Herbaspirillum sp. | reverse complement strand
CATCGGGCCGGTCGCCGACGAATTTATGCGCGATCTGCGCCGCCGTGCCGGTATTGCCTTGCGCGCTTTGATAGGCGAATTTCAAATTCTTGCCCTCCTCGAAACCATCCGCCTTCAATTGATCCTTGACGCCGTCGCGTACGGCGTCCAGCGCGGCATGTTCGACAATCGCAGTGACTTCGACGATCTTGACTGCGGCAGCAGCAGCAGGTTTCGAGACGCTTGCAATAACACCCAAGGAACAGAGGAAAAAGGACGCGGCAAACCTGCGCGAGAAAGGCAATTGCATGTTGGTCTCCGGTTGATTCGTTCAAGCGTAAATTGGCTTAAACATCATTTTGATAAGCGGGAAAGTGTTTCTGCATTACAGCATGAAAACGCATTCACTCTGCGCCAATCTTAGCGCCAAAATGAGTAAGCGCTACCTGTGAAGAATCGCCGGAATTAGTCGTAAGACCGCAGCGCATCGATCAGTTGCTTCGTAGCCGATGGCAATTGGTCCAGCCGCCGCACACAAATATTCAGCCTGCGCATAGCCCACGCATCGCTCAGGCGCAGGCGTTGAATCCGCATCGAACGCTGGCAACGTTTGGCCGCGGTTTCCGGCACGATGGCAATGCCGACACCGGTTTCAACCATCCGGCAAATCGCCTCAAAACTACGCAAACGCACCCGATATCGAAACGGCTTGCCGGCACGCGCTGCCTGCGTACTCAAATATTGCTGCAGCGCGCTATCGCCGGCCAATCCGACGAAATCATAATCCAGCGCCTGCGCAAAATCGATTTTACTGCGCGCTTTGACGGCAGATTCGGCATTTTTCGACGGCTTCGCCAGCAACGGATGATCGCGCGCCGTCACCAGCACCATGCGATCGAGCCGGAACGGAAAGCTCTCCAGTCCCGAAGTGTCGACCATATCGGCAACGATGCCGATATCGGCCACGCCTTTGACAATCGCCTGTACGATGTCGTAGCTGAGCCTTTCTTCCAGATCGATATCGATATTCGGATGCGCCGCCATGAATGCGCTCAACGCCTCCGGCAGAAATTCGGTCATCGCCGTGGTATTGCATAACAGCCGAATATGGCCTTTGAGGCCATGCGCATAACTGCCCAGCTCATCGTGCATCTGCGCTATCTGCTGCAGCACCACCCGCGCATGATGCAGCAGCGTCTGCCCGGCCGCCGTCGGCTCGACGCCGCGCCGCCCGCGCAACAGCAAGGGCACACCCAAACTATCTTCCATCCCGCCGACGCGCGCACTGGCCGACGCCAATGCAATATGCGCGCGACCGGCGCCTTTCGTAATACTGCCCGTCTCGACGATATGTGCAAATAGTTGCAGATCGGTTAAATCGAAGCGCATTTGGCTCCTCCTTCAATACGCATTGAATGCCCCGTAATCAGCCTAAATCAGCCTACGCCTGAAACGAAGGCATCCTTAGTTTATTCCAGATTTTCAAATAAAACGCGATAACGCACACTGCGTACATGCAAAATATACTGTTAAGCCTAGGTGTCGATTCAGCGCCCTTTTTTTGGGCCATTTTGTCTATATTTTTTCTGGCCGGATGGATCAAAGGCGTGATCGGACTTGGCTTGCCCACCGTCGCCATCGGCCTTTTAGGACTGATCATGACGCCGACAGAAGCGGCCGCGATATTGATCGTACCTTCGTTTGTAACGAATGCATGGCAGCTTGCGGCCGGAACAGCTTTCCGGCCTTTACTGGGGCGATTCAAGTCGATGTTGATCGGCATCGGCTGCGGCACATTAGCCGGCGGCTGCCTGCTCAGCGGCGGCATCAGTGCATACGCCACCACGGTCTTGGGCAGCGCATTGATCCTTTATGCAATCGCGGGATTGGCGTCGTTGCAATTAACGGTTCCGCGCGCCATGGAGCCTTATTTATCACCCGTAATCGGCGTCTTCAGCGGATTGATCGCCGCAATGACCGGTGTATTCGTCATTCCGGCAGTGCCTTATCTGCAAATGCTCAATCTTGAGAAGGATGAACTGATGCAGGCCATGGGGCTATCGTTTACGGTATCGACGATCGCACTGGCGGCTGCTCTGGGCCAGAACGGCACGCTGCATGCAGCCAATGCCGGAATTTCATTGCTGGCGTTGTTGCCGGCCTTGGCTGGCATGTTTACAGGGCAATGGATGCGATCGAAAATACGGCCTGCGGTTTTCAGGCAATACTTTTTTGTGGGGTTGCTGGTGCTTGGCGGTGATTTGGCATTGCACGCTGTGTAGCTGCGAGTGCAGCGCTAGGCATTCAGCTCACGTTCCAGCCAATGCAACACCCCCTGCGTACTCCGAAACTCGGAAACCGAACGACAGGCGATAGCAGGATAACGAGCCCGCAACATGCCGGACAAGGCCGCGCCGGGCCCGAGTTCCAGCGCAACCGTGATGCCGTTTTCAGCGCAGGCATCCATGCAGGCGGACCAGCGTATGGTTGCGCTCAATTGCTGCAGCAGCGCCGTCTTGGCGGCATTGCCGTCGCGGATGATCTTGCCGGACACCCCGGCCAGCACCGGCGCGGCCGGATCGGCGAAGCGCACAGCGGCCAATACTGCCGCGAAGCCATCAATGGCCCCCTGCATCAGCGGCGTATGCGAAGCCACCGCTACCGGCAGCCAGCCGGTGCGCGCACCGCTGGCCTGCAAATCCCGTTCCGAAGCCAGCAACGCATCGCGCGCGCCACCGGCAATCAATGTATCGAAACCCGTTTCAATGGCGACATACGCGCCTTGCGCCTGCAATAGCGCCTGTGCCAGCTCCAGCGCGACACCGGAAACCGACATCAAACCCTGCGGCGTATTCTGAGCACAAGCATCCATAACGCCGGCACGCTGCGCGGCCATGGCAAGCACATCGTGCGCCGACAATGCGCCGGCCACGCCATAGGCCGCCAATTCGCCGATACTATAGCCGGCCACCAGCGCCGGTTGCGGCAACGCATCGCGCAACATCTCCCATGCAGCCAGCGTGGCGGCGACCACCAGCGGTTGCGCCTGCCGATTGGCGAACAACAATGTCTCATCATTGAGCACGCTGGCCAGCGGATATCCCAAAGCGGCTTCGAACTGCGGGCCCGAAAAAATCCCGGCGGCATGCGCATCGCCGCGAAAAAGATCGAACATACCGGCATGCTGCCCGCCCTGGCCCGGACACAATATCGCAAGGCGCGCAGTAGTGCTGGTGCGCAGGGCCACGCTCATGGGATGTTTTTGTCAATTGCTGCTAGTGCATCCAAGGCCTCCAGCAAACCATCAACGCGTTGCAACTGCACGCCACGCAACTGCTTGACCAGCACGCGCTGTCCACCCTCGGCCATGCATTGCAGCCATTCCTTCCAAGCGACCGCGTTATCCCGGCCCAGCAAAACTTCACCATCCAGCGGCAAGCAAGCTGCATGGCGCGCCAGCAGCGCCATGCCCTGCTCAAGTTGCAGGCGATTGGCGGGACGAAACAGAATGTCGATATCGGAGGTATCGCGCAGATAAGCCTGCCGGGTCAGTGTCTGCAATGCCAGCGAACCGTAGACGCGCAGATCCAGGCCCTGTGCGCGTATCTCAGCCGTCATGGCGCGCAAAGCCCCCTGCCAGTGCAAGGGCGCGGTGGGCAGCACATCGACGAGTTCCAGCGGTTCCCGCGTCAGCCGGATCTCTGCCCGTGGCGCCTTGATCGGTAGCCGCAACTTGCGTCCCTGTGCATCGGGCGGCAATGCAATACCGAGGCATATCTCGTCGTCGCCGATAGCAATATCAGCATCAGCATCGACACGGCGCACCACCAGCGGCCAATCCTCGCGCTGCCAGCGCTGCAATATCGCCACACAATCCGCGGACAGGCCGGCGCCGGCGGCCTGCCATCCTTTTGCGGATAGCCAGACCAGATTATGGCGCGGAAAGTTATGGCCCAGAGACATGTGAGCCGCTAACGATTGCCTGCACCACGCGTTGCGACCAGTTGCGCCCGCCGCGTTCTGCCCCTAGCGCGGCCCGATTGTCGACAGCGGCGTCATTGCCACCATCGACGTCACGTACTACCGACAACGCCTGCAGCAATTGACCAGCCAGATCACCGCCCCAGATCGCAGCCAAGCCGCCCATGCGCAAATAGTTTTCAGGACCGGGCGCAAACACCGGATTGCTTTTGGCAAGTTCAATCAGCAGCTCTTCCGGGACTTTGGTAATGCGCGCCATCGCCGGCAAACCCATCACGCGGATGCTGGCATCCGGCAAGGCGTAGCAGGCATCGGCCATCAGCCCGCTGGTGATGAAGCCGCCGGACAAAGCCTGGTCGTAGACCAGCCCGATGATTCGATGGTGATGACGACGCGCCAGTTCGATGCATTTGCCCAGATGCGCCATATAACGGTTGATCCCCAGCATCTCGTCGCGATGGCGCAGACGCTGCCCCTGCGTATCGATCAGGATCACAATGGCGCGTCCTGGATGGTCGCGCACGGTGCGCAGGATGGCCTGCGCCTGCAGCAATGCAATTTCGATGCCGATCGGCGCATGGCCGGTGGTGCCGACCACGCTAACGACTTCGGCCCCGACTTGCGCGCTGCCGGACAAGAAATCCTCTTTTTCCACGATCCGGTGCCCTTGCGGAAACAGCGCCGTCGCCAATTCTTGCCACTGCATGCTCATGCCTGCCCCTTCAATCGAATCGATTGCGCCAGCCTCGCAAAAGCCGCCGCTTCCAGCATCGGCACGGCTTGCGGCGCATCGATACCGAGATGCTGCCAGATTTCCAGCGGGTCCGCGGCATCGCCGAAATGTTCCATGCGCTGCGCCAGCATGGCTTGCTCGGCCTCCAGCCCCTCCAGGCTCAGTTCGATCAGGCCCGGCTTGGCCTTGAGTTCCTGCATGATCTGCATTGCGGCGATACGGAAGGCATCGATGTCGTCGGCCACGATGGCGTCGCAGTCGCCCAGCAGATAACGGTGTTTGCCGCCGGTGGTGCGCCAGACCAGCGCCCGGTCGCGTGAGTCGAATTCTTCGACGCCGTTGGCCGTTTCGATCACTTCCGGCCCCGACATCGCCAAGCGCCCTTCCTCGGACATGACAATGGCATTGGCGCAGCATGCCACGATCCCCATGCCGCCGAAGCAGCCGTTGGCCCCGCCAATAAGAACGATCACCGCAATACCGGCGGCGCGGGTATCGAGCACAGCGCGCATCACTTCGGACACCGCGATCAGGCCGGCATTGGCTTCATGCAGCCGCACGCCCCCGGTTTCCAGCAGCAGCAATACGGCGTCGGCCTGCTCGGCGACCGCGCGCTTGAGCATGCCGACCAGCTTGGCGCCATGCACTTCGCCCACCGCGCCGCCCATGAAGCCGCCTTCCTGCGCCGCCGCAAATACCGTGCCGCCGTGCAATCGACCGCGCCCGACCACCACGCCGTCATCGAACGACACCGGCGCATCGAGTTGCGCCAGATGCGGGCTGATAATACGATCGGCGGGCGGCAGAAACTCGACGAAGCTGCCCGCATCGAGCAGCTTGGCAATGCGTTCGCGTGCGTTCGCTTCCAGATAGCTGCTCATTGTTGTTCCAGCATGGCTTCCACCGCCTGATCCAGACGCAGGCTGACCACCGCGGGAGTGGCGCCCATATCGTTGATGGAAATAGCCACATTGGCCAGATCCCGGCGCCAGCGTTGATGAAAATCGCGCATGACGGCCTCCCAGATTGCGCCAAAGCCGCGCGCCGCGGTATGGATATCGATGGAGCAAGCGCCATCGGCCGCCGACGGCTCGATCAGCACTTCAAGATTACCCGAGCCGACCACACCGACCAGCGCCGCTTTGGCGGCAGTATTGCCGTTGCCGCCAAAGCGGCGCTGCTCCTGAAGCGGCTCCGGTTCAAAACGAAAATGCAAAGTTTCCATGGTGAGAAAGGCCTAGACCTACCAGTTTCTGAAACGTTTAGGCGGGTTGTACAGACCGCCGGAAGCTCTGACTAAATCTTTCATGGTCTTGGCCGCCAGCAAATCGCGCGTGGCCAGACGCTTGTCGATGCCCATGTCCTCGGCACGCCGGATGATGCCGCGATCGCGTAAATTATCCACCATGCGCCGGTCGCGCGCCAGACCGACCTGTGTATAGCCGGCCACACCCCGGATCGCCTGTTCGCGCTCTTCGTCGTTACGGCACAACAGCAGATTGGCGATCCCCTCCTCGGTCAAAATGTGCGTCACATCGTCGCCATAGATCATCACCGGCGGGATCGCCATGGCGGCCTGGGCCGCCAGTTGCCAAGCATCGAGCTTATCGACGAAGGCCGGCTGCATGTGTTCGCGGAAGGTTTCCACCATTTGCACCACCAGCTTTTGCCCGCGCGGGATGACATCTTTGCCGGCCCGCGCCTGTTGCCCGGCCTTCAACCATGCAGGACTTGCATGACGGCGGCCGCGTGCATCCGCGCCCATATTGGGCGCACCGCCGAAGCCGGCGATACGGCCCACAGTGGCGGTCGATGAATTACCCTGCAGATCGATCTGCAGCGTCGACCCGATGAACATATCGCAGGCATAGTGGCCGGCGGTCTGGCATAAGCCCCGGTTGCTGCGCATGGAGCCGTCGGGGCCCACGAAAAACACATCAGGCCGGGCGCGGATGTAGTCCTCCATGCCCAGTTCGGAGCCGAACGAATGCACCGATTCGACGAAACCGGCCTCGATCGCGGGGATCAGCGCCGGATGCGGATTGAGCGCCCAATGCTTGCAGATTTTTCCTTTGAGGCCGAGCGATGCGGCATAGGTCGGCAGAATCAGTTCGATGGCGGCGGTATCAAAACCGATGCCGTGATTGAGGCGCTGCACTTCATATTCGGCATAAATACCTTTGATGGCCATCATCGCCATCAAAATCTGGATCTCGGAAATCTGCGCCGGATCGCGGGTAAACAAGGGTTCGATGTAATGCGGGGTCGGCGCCTTGATCACGAAATTGACCCAGTCGGCCGGAATATCGACCCGCGGCAGCACATCGACAATCTCGTTGACCTGTACGATCACGATGCCGCTCTTGAATGCCGTGGCCTCGACAATGGCCGGCGTGTCTTCGGTATTGGGGCCGGTAAACAGATTGCCGTGACGATCTGCCGCCTGCGCCGCCACCAATGCCACACGCGGCGTCAGATCGACGAAATAGCGGCCGAACAATTCCAGGTAAGTATGAATGGCGCCGATATTGAGCTTGCCGGACGAGGCCAGATCGGCCAGCCGGCCCGCCTGCGGTCCCGAAAACGAAAAATCCAGTTTGGACGCAATGCCTTTTTCGAAGATATCCAGATGTTCCGGCAAGGCCAGCACCGACAGCAACATGTGCAGATCGTGTACCCGCGCGGCATCGAGGCCGGCCAAAGCCTTGGCCAGAAAATCGGCCTGCTTCTGGTTATTGCCTTCGAGACAAACCCGGTCGCCCGCTTCCAGCACGCTATACAACAGATCGGCGGTACGGCCTGCCGGCAGCAATTTGCCGGCCAGATCGCTGCCGAGCGCATTGGCGGCCCGCACCAGGCGGCTATCGCGATTTTGCTGCTGTCGATTCCAGATGCGATCAGCGCCATCCATCTATTTGTTCCTATCTAATTCGTTTTCATTTCATTAATAGTGTCGGCAAACCGGTTGCAATGCCGGGAAAGAAGCATAGCAGCACCACGGCCAGGAACATCAGCATGAGGAACGGCAGCGTTCCCTTGATCACCTCCGACAAGGCAATATCCGGCGCGATATTCTTGATGATGAACAGATTCAGACCGACCGGCGGATGAATCAAGCCCATTTCCATCACCACCGTCATCACAATCCCGAACCAGATCAGATCGAAGCCGGCTTGCCGCAACGGCGGCAGAATGATCGGTGCGGTCATCAGGATGATCGACACCGGCGGCAGGAAGAATCCCAGCACGATCACCATCAACAGGATCACCGCCAGCAACAGCCATTTCGACAAATGCAGATCGACCACCGCCTGCGCCGCCGACTGGCTGATATGCAGATAACTCATCACATAGGAATATAGCAGCGACATGCCGATAATGAGCAACAGCATGCCCGATTCCCTGATAGTCGAGCTCAGGAAAGGCGCCAGATCGCGCGGCTTGTAGATACGATAAATAATGGCGATCAAGACCAGCGCCAGCAAGGCGCCCAGCCCTGCGGTTTCGGCCGGTGTCGCAAAACCGCCGTAGAGCGCGATCATCACGCCGGTCAGCAGAATCAGAAACGGCAGCACGCGCGGCAGCATTTCCACTTTTTGCGCGAGCGTGAAATGCTGATCGTCCAGATAGGCCGACTTGATGCCGCCGCCGGAAAAAATCGCATGCGCCATCCGATATTCCTTGCGCGCCCGATAGATGGCGTAGCCGGCAAACAGCACCACCAGCAACACGCCGGGGCCGATGCCGGCCAGGAACAGGCGGCCGAGCGATTGCCCTGCGGCGACCGCATAGAGAATCATCGTAATCGACGGCGGCAGCAGAATACCCAAGGTCCCGCCGGCGGCGATAATACCGGCGGCAAAACCGGGCGAATAACCGCGCCGGCGCATTTCCGGAATACCGGCCGAACCGATGGCCGAGCAGGTAGCCGGCGAAGAACCGGCCATAGCGGCGAACAGTGCACAGGCAAATACATTGGCGATGCCAAGGCCGCCCGGTACGCGGTGAAGCCAGGCATGAATGGCCGAATACAGATCTTTGCCGGCCGGCGATTTTCCGATCGCCGCACCCTTGAGGATAAACAGCGGTATCGACAGCAAAGTAATGGAAGCGATTTCCTCATACACATTTTGCGTCACCGTATCGAGCGAGGAATCCGGCATGAAGAAATACATGAAAGCGGTTGCGACGAAGCCGAGCGCGAATGCAATCGGCATACCGGAAAACATCACGACGATGGTCACGCCGCCATACAGCGCACCTAATAGCAGCGGGGTCATACCGGCTCCTTGGTGCTGCTGCCGGCGATATGGGTCAGTATTTGCACCAGCAATTGGACGGTCAGCATGGTCATGCCGAACGCCATCATTGAATAGGGAATCCAGAGCGGCGGCGATAAAGTCGATGAAGTCGTTTGCCCTTCGGCCAGCGCTTCATAAAACAGCGTCCACGACTTCCATGCAAAAAATGCGCAAAAAACAAACGAGAGCAGATCGACAGCGAACAGGCGTATTTTGTTTACCGTCGGCGACAAAAGCGAGGCGACGGCATCGATCCCGATATGCCCGCGCACCGACTGGACGTAAGCCGCGCATAGGAAAATCACGCCAACCAGCATGAACACCGATATTTCATCCTGCCAGTCGGTCGGCTGGTGCAGGAAATAACGCACCACCACCGAGTAAGTCAGGATCGATGCCGTCACTACCAATGCCAACATGGATAAGCCCAACATGACTTGATTGAACATGCCGAGCAAACGCGCTACTAGCGCCAGTGCGGCGTTCGCCGGCATCGCTGCCGTTGCCGGCGAATGCAGATCCGCTCCGCCATGTCCTAAGCCACCATGCTCCATGCCGCCATGTCCCAAGCCACCATTTCCCATGCCGCCCACGCTACCATCGCTCATGCCAGTTTTTGCGCCAATTTCAGCAGATTGGCGCAACTAGGACTGCGCTCGGCAAAATCCTTCCAGGCAGTCACGCGTGCAATATCCTGCCATTTCTTGACGGTTGCAGCATCCAGATCGACCACCTTGGCGCCGGCCTTTTGATAAATCGCCGCAACCGCCTGATCGTCCAATTGCGCCGCCTTCATCGCATACAGTTCCATATCGGCGCCGACGGCCATGATGGCCGCTTGCTGATCCTTGCTCAGGCGGTCGAATACTATTTTCGACATCATCAGCGGCTCGAACATATACCAATAAGCTTTATTGCGTCCGGTGGTCAGGCTCTTGGCGACTTCTTCCAGCCTGAATGAAATAAAGGACGTCGACGACGTCATGGCCGCATCCATCGCACCGGTTTGCATTGCCGCATAAATTTCGTCGGATGGCAGGGTGATCACTGCAGCGCCGGCTTCCTTGAGGATCATATCCATTTCACGCGAGCCGCCGCGTATTTTCAGGCCCTTGGCGTCGGACGGATCGACAACCGGCTTGCCACGCGAAGCCACGCCGCCGGCCTGCCAGATCCAACTGATCACCAGCACGCCTTTTTCGGCCAGAATGCGCGCCAGCTCTTTGCCCACTTCCGCATTTTTCCAGGACGCGCCCTGCTGGTATGAAGTTACCAGGCCGGGCATCAGGCCGATATTGGTTTCAGGCACTTCACCGCCGGCATAATTCAACGGCACCAACGACATATCGAGCGCGCCTTTGCGCAGCGCCGAGAACTGCGCATTGGTTTTCACCAAGGATGAACCGGGGTAAATTTCGAACTTCAGGCTACCGTTGGTGCGTTTGGTGACTTCTTGCGCAAATACGCGCGTCAGGCGATCCCGAAAATCGCCTTCGGTAATGGTGCCGCCAGGAAATTGATGGGAAATTTTCAAGGCCGCCGTTTGCGCGAATGCCGAGACGTTCCATAGTGGGGCTGTTGCCATCACGCCCAGCAAATTTCTGCGTAGTTGCGAAGTCATTTGTTGTCTCCTTATGTGTGGATTTGATCCAGCTTTGTGTAATTTTTAGATTTTTACTTTTAAAATTTGTCTGAATGTCGAGCATAAGGAATACATTGTCAAGCATAAAAATTGACAAGCTTCAAATAGTTCTCATGCTCGATTGCCGATATACGCAACAGCGACCGCTTAAGACTTAAGCGCAGCCTCGATTTCCCGCGCACCCGCCTGAATAACGCCCACCAAAAACGGAATCAGCTTGGCGTCCGTAGATTCAGGAATCACATAGCTGAGTCCTCCGACCACGGAACGGTCGTCATTGAGCAAGGCCGCGCCGATGCCGATCCGGCCCTTATCGATTTCGCCGTACGAGACAACGTAGCCGGTTCTGCGCAGCTTGGTCATGGCAGCACGAAACGCTTCCCAGCTGGCGCCGATGCCGCTTTCGCGTATTTCTTTTTCATGATGCGCATGCAGCGCTCGCAACAGGCGGGTCGGCTGATATGCCAGAATGATGCGCGAGGTGGCGCCGCGAAACATCGGCATCGGACGTCCTCTTTCGTAGCTGACGAAAAGCTGCGGTCCCTTGGTATGCACCTGATGCATGCACAGCACGCTCTCGCTATAAGAACGGCACAGCAATACGACCGAACTATCCGGCCCGAATTCTGCAATTTTTTGCATGACCGGCCGCGCCGCAAGCAACAGCGGGTCGGTCAATTGGATCTGGCGATCGAGCTGAATGATGGCCGGGCCCAGTACGTATTTGCCGGCGCGCGCCGTCGTCACCAGACCGACCGCTTCCAGCGCCAGCAGATAGCGATACGCCGTGCTCATGGAAACCTGAAGTTCCACACTGACCTCTTCGGCTGTCCAAACCGGGGCTTCCAACGAAAACAACTTTAAGACACTTAGCGAGCGATCCGTAGCAGCCATGTCACCTTTCGGTTTAAATATTATTGATGGTTGACGCGGTCATTGTACTGCCTCGGAAGGCTGGCGCTAGCGCCGCGTTATGGCCGCGTTGTAGCCAATCCATGCGCATATCCAGACCCGGCCTGTGCATGGCGGCTATCGAGACTGTGCGCGAATGCGCCGGCAAACGCCGCCTCTTCAGCGGGCGCAAAGCAGCCGGCAATATAGCGATCGGGCCTGATCAGCACGATCTTGCCGGGCCGGCCCGAGAAAAAATTCCGCAAGGCATCGTTTTGGTCGCAGACGGCCACAGCCCCCGCCGGGAGATCGATGCCGGAGAGATCACGTTCCTTCGATACGATGCACAGGCGGACCGCGCCCAATGCGCGCCAGAGCGGATGTTCCAGCGCCGGACATTGGTTGTAGCCGATCAATGCGAATTGATGCCCGATCGCTTCATCGAGCAGAATCTCGCTGCCGTGCGCAGTGCGCACCAGCGGTTGCGCGAACATGCTTCCGCGCCCGTCAGAGGCAGCGCCCGGACCGAGCAGCCCTTGCGCGTAATACGGCTTGGGTTTGAATTTCATCTGCAGAAAATAATCGCGGATGGGCGCAATGGCGCCGCTCAAGGTAAAAAAAGTATGCACCAGCCAAGCCTGTAAACGCGTGCGCGGCGCCATCACAATACCGAGATTGAGCGCCAGCCGGATTAACGACCAGGCATGCGGACGACGTTCGGTCTCGTAAGAATCGAGCGCTGCGTCGGAGAGCGTGCCGGCCGTAGCCGCCGCCAGTTTCCAGCCCAGATTATGGGCATCGCGGATACCGCTGTTGAGTCCCTGCCCTGCATACGGCGGCGTCAGATGCGCGGCATCGCCGGCCAGAAAGACCCGGCCGATACGCCATTTTTCGGCCATCCGTGCATGGAATGTATAGACCACCTTGCGCACGATATCGGTAGGACGCCCCTGCCGGAACGGCCTCAGCAACTCGGCCACGCGCGCCGGCTGCATGGCCCGCTCGGCATCTTCGCCGGGATGAAGCAAGACTTCATAACGGCGTGTGCGATGCGGTCCCGGCACATCGACCACCGGACGTCTGGCGTCGCAGTACACGCGCGTCTGCCAGAACGGATCGTCGTCGTTTTCGGTATCCACTACCAGCCAGCGCGACTTGAAAGTCGAACCGGCCATGGCCACGCCGAGCCGCTCGCGCACCGGGCTGCGGCCGCCATCGGCGGCCACCATATAGCCGGCCTCGATGCGCAATTGGCTGCCGTCGCTGCGCACGATTGTGGCGACGACACCGTTCGCATCTTGCCGGAAATTGTCGAGCGTGTGGCCGAACCACATGCGCACCGAAGCAAACCGCCCCAGGCCTTCGCGCAGACTGGCTTCCAACAAGGGTTGGCGAAATGCATTGCGGCGCGGGTAACCGTATTCGCTGGCAGTCGGTTCGACCTTGGCGAAACAGCGGCCGCCCGGTGCAGTGATGTAATGCACGCCATAGCCGGTGACGACGTTTTTCAATACCTCGCCCGCCAAACCGATGGCCTGCATGGTGCGCAGCGATTCATCGTCGATCGATACCGCCCGTGGTTCGCCGACGGTACTGGCGTTGCGATCGATCACCACGGTATCGACACCGCTTTGCCCGAGCACATTGGCCAGCGTCAAGCCGGTCGGCCCGGCGCCGACGATTAAAACCGCGGTTTTGATGGTGTCGATTTGCATGCACAATCTCTGGTGAGATCAAATATCCGTCAGCTTATCTTCATCGGTAACGGTGTTGCGCAAGATACCGACACGGGAAATGTCGACTTCGATCACATCGCCGTGCTTCATCCACAACGGCGGTTCGCGGAATGCGCCGACGCCGCCGGTGGTGCCGGTGATAATGACATCGCCCGGTTCCAGTTCGGTAAAGGTCGAGCAATATTCAATGAGCGCCGGAATGGTGAAAATCAGATCGTCGATGCCGGCATCCTGCACCACTGCGCCGTTCAGACGCGTCGTCAGATGCAACTGCGACGGATCGCCGACTTCGTCGGAGGTCACCAGCCAAGGGCCGAAACCACCGGTGGCCGGGAAGTTCTTGCCGGGCGTGAACTGGATCGTATGTCTTTGCCAATCGCGCAAGGTGCCATCGTTGTAGCAGGAATAACCGGCCACATAATCGAAGGCGTCCGCCGCTTTGACATGGCGTCCCTTGCGGCCGATCACCACCGCCAGCTCGCCTTCGAAATCGAGTTTTATCGAGGCCAGCGGGCGCATCAACGGCTGTTCATGTCCCATTTGGGAATTGGCGAAACGCGTAAAAATCATTGGGAATTTTGGAATCTCGCGCCCGGTTTCCTTGACGTGCGAGAGGTAATTGACACCGATGCACAGGATCTTGTCGGGGTTCGTAATTGGCGGCAGGTATTGAATGTTCGCCAATGGAATGCGGCTCTTGGCAGTCTTCGACCATGCTTCGATTTGCGCCAGTTTATTACCTGCCAGCGCGGCCTTGAGCGTCTGGCCCACGGACGCCGCCAATGGCGCCAAATCGATCATATCGGCGCCGTCTACGACGCCAAAAGATTCTTTCCCTGCGTGCGTAAAAGAGGCAAGTTTCATAAGTTCTCCATTGAGATGGATAGCGCAAGCAATCACATCGCCAACGTCAATGTCAACGTCAACGCCGGCATGGCCGACACCGGAGGCGATGCTTGCGACCCCGATTTATTTTCTATCCGACGACATCGGCGTGACCTTCGGCAGCAATGAAATGCTGTCGGGTGACTTCGGCGCCGGCAGCGCGCTCAGATAAGCGTAAATATCTTTTAAATCCGCATCGCTCAAGACCTTTTCCCCGAACGGCGGCATGTCGCCGGTCGGGTTGCGCACATAGACCGAAAGCGCCGCGTAAGGCACCAGATCGACCGCAATAGCCGGCCCCGCGCCACCTTGCCCAACCGTGCCGTGACACATATAACAGCCGTTTTTTTCAAACAGGCTTTCGCCATGCTTTACCTGTTCGGCGCTGGTCGCCGATTGGGCTATCGCCGGTGCAATTGCCGTCAACATGACGAGTGCCATAGCGAGCGTAAGAATGGACTTCAAGCCATCGGTTTTTTTAAGTATGTTCATGGAAACTCCTAACGAGGCTGAGTGACGACATCGATCAACGCGGGCAGACCGCTCTTGACTACGGCCAGCGCACGCGCAATGGCAGGCCCCAGCAAAGCCGGGTCTGAAATCGGCCCCTCCGCCCACACCCCCATGCTTTTGGCCATCGCCGCGTAATCGATGAACGGCGCTTCGATCCGGGTGCCGACCCGCCATGTAGTCGGATCGCGGTCGCGCCGCACGCCCATGCGTTGGAGATGCATGGCTTCCTGATGCCATGCCCGGTTGTTATGCATGATCGACAACAGCGGGATCTTGTGATGCGCCAGCGTCCATAGCATCGATGGCACCATCAACAATTCACCGTCGGTCTGAATGTTCACGGCAATCCGTCCCTCCGCCTTACAAGCCAGCGCCGCGCCTGCTGCTGCAGGCAAGCCATAACCGACACCATAGCCACCGGCACTGCCTATGTACTGCTTGAATTCGGTGAACTCCCACAATTGTTGCGGCCAGTTGCTTTCGAATTGCGCATCCGACACCAGCGACCATTTTTCCTCATGCTTGATCTTGTCCCAGATTTCCATGCACAAACGCGCGGTGCTGACCGGGCTGGCATCCCATCCGGCCATGGCGCGCTGGCGGGCGCTCTCATGCATCGCAACGAAGGCATCGATCATCGGTTTTTTGCGGGCGGCAATGGCGGCATTGCCGGCGCCGCCGCCAGCGCGTTTGACGGCTTCGATCAATGACGGCAACGTGGTCTGGGCATCGGCGGCAATGGCGATATCCGTGGCCAGATAGCGCTCCACATCGCCATAGCTCGATTTTTGATACAGATAGCTGGTACTGATGGACAGCACTTGCACATCCGCCTTGGCGGTACGCGAACTCGGCCGGCCCGGGATATCGGCCACCCGATTGACCAGACTCCAGACATCGCCGACTTCCAGCGCCAGAATCACATCGGCCTGTTTCAGCAATTCGGCTTTGCGTCCCGAGTGTTGCAGATAGTGATTGCTTGGGAAATTCATCCGGCTGTACAAATCGATCACCGGCGCATTCAGGCTTTCGGCCAGTTGCACCAGTAAATCCATGCCTTCCTGGTTACGCGCCAAGCGGTCGGCCACAATCACCGGATTTTTAGCCTCCACCAAGGCCTTGGCCACGCGTGCGACCGATACCGGATCGCCTTCCGGCGGCATGACTTGCACCCGCTTTGGAATTTTCAGCGCCTGACGGTTCTCGATTGGGCTTTCCTGCAGCTCGCCATCGGTCACGATCATGACCGGCTCCATCGGCGGCGTCGTGGCCAGCGCTCTGGCGCGCATAAAGGATTCGGCGTAATGCTGCAGCGAGCCCGGCGTATCGTCCCACTTGAGCATGTCGCGCACCGACGCGCCCATATCGACGGCGGTATGATCCCATTCGACGCCGGGCCTGCGCTTGGTGGCGTCGACAATATTGCCTACCATCAGCATGACCGGCACGCGGTCGCACCAGGCGTTGTAGATCGCCATCGATGCATGCTGCAAGCCGACCACTGCATGCAACATCGCGGCCATTGGCTTACCCGCCATCTTGGCATAGCCGTGCGCCATCGCGACTGCGCCTTCTTCATGGCAACAGACAATCATTTCCGGCGATTTATTGCCGCCGTAATTAGCCAGCGATTCCTGCAAACCGCGCAGCGAGGAGGCGGTCATGACGGCGACGTAATCGAGATCTGCCGCCCGCATCACATCGACCATGAAGTCCGAGCCGGGATGGGCGACATGGCCGCTCGCCTCTGCGGCTGCTTCGGCGCTGCCGGCGCTTGAGCCCATTTTCTCGGCGGCAGTCATCGAGGCGGATGGCCCGGGCGCCGAGGCCGGCTTGGGCCCGGTCGTCTGGGCCTCGCTTTCGGTGGACGTTATCAGGGCGACAGCACCTGTGGCGGCGCCAGCGCCGGCAACTAACGCCCCCTTCAAAAAACCACGTCGGCCAGATTTTTTTTCTTGCATGTTCTTCTCCGTAATAGTGTTGACGATGACACGCACCAACCGGCACGCGGTGGCTGGGACAACTGAGAACTAAGCTTGAAACCAGGCTTGAAGCCGGCATGGAAAAATTGGAGAAAATACGTGAAGCGTGAATTTTTACCGTGCTCGGCAAAAAGCTTTGCAGCAGCTCGGTTCAATATTTGTCTCATTTTTTGAATATTTAACTTATTATTAAATACATTATTCTCATATTATAGGAATAAGTTTCACTTGAAGAAGTGATGTTCGTCAAGAACAGAATGTATTTATTTAAACTGTGTTTTCGGCTTTGTTCCAGATTCCGACAGTTTCAAATACCTCTGCGGTACGATGTTCCATTCGACAGCGTCTCACCGAATATCAACCATCGAAGGAGCTTTATGAAGAAAATTCTATTTGCGTTAGCGCTCGCAGTCGGCACTTTGAGCGCGGCGGCCCCTACTTATGCCGCCGATTATCACCATCATCATCGGGGTTGGAGGCACCACCATTACCATCATTATCACCATCGTCCGGTGTGCCGTAGCTGGCGTGAGCATGGTCATTGGGTTCGCCGCTGCCGTTGATTGTAAATGGCGTTCGGTTACGCAAA
>JAQGNR010000099.1 GCA_028291765.1 Herbaspirillum sp. | reverse complement strand
CGGTGATCCGGGTTGTCTTGGCTGCGTTATTCGTTTTAGACCAAAAGAGCCAGTTTCAAGTCCTTTCCCGCCAGCCATGCGGCCAGGACAGACATTCCGAAAATAGCGCTGGAAACCGAATTTATTTGCCGACAGAATCGCGGTTCGGCCGGACCAATCACGCCATTCCGACCGCTATGCGAAAGGCTGGAACATGAACACGAACAAACTACCCGTGACCGTCATCTCAGGTTTTCTCGGCGCCGGCAAGACGACGCTCGTCAATCGGCTGCTGGCGCAAAACACCGGCAGCACCATCGGCGTGATCGTCAATGAGTTCGGCGAAGTGGGGATCGATGGCGAACTGATCGTTGCCGACGACAACCCCTTGATCGAAATCCGCAACGGCTGCGTGTGCTGCACCGTGCGTACCGACCTGGTCGCCGGGGTCAAGACCTTGCTGGCCCGCGCAGACCTCAAGCTCGATCGCCTGATCATCGAAACCTCCGGCCTGGCCGATCCGGCGCCGGTGTTGCAAACCTTCCTGGCCGATGCCGATCTGCTGACGCAGGTCACGCTGGAATCGGTGGTGACGCTGGTCGACGCGGTCAACTTCCATCATCAGATCGACGACGGCATCGCCACCGAACAGATTGCGTTTGCCGATTTAATCGTGTTGAACAAGGTCGATCAGATCGAAGCCAGGCCGCTCCAGGCGTTGGAGGATTATCTGCGCTCGGTAAATCCGGTCGCCACCATCACGCGCACCAACAATGCCGAACTGGCCAGCGATGCCCTGCTTGGCGTGCAGTGGTTTTCATTGCCGCGATTGCTGGCGATCGAGCCGGGCATCCTGGAAGACGAACACGATCACGAGCATGACGATTCCATCACTTCGTTTGCGATGGAAAGCACGATGCCGATCGACGCCCAACAGTTCAGCCGCTGGGCCACCCAGCTCACCGTGCAGGCCGGCCAGAACATCCTGCGCATGAAAGGCGTGCTCGATTTTCACGGCGAAGCGCGCCAGTTCTACTTTCACAGCGTGCACATGCTGACCGAGGCCAAGCCCGGCAAGCGCTGGCCCGACGGCGTGCCGCGCGTCAGCCGCATGGTCGTCATCGGCCGCAAGCTCGACATCGATGTGCTGCAACGCGGCTTCCTGTCGTGCGCGCAGCCCATTTCGAACCACGCCTACGCGTAACGCCTTAACGGGAGAGCATCATGAAGCTGCAACACTATCTTGGCGGCCTGGAGAACCTGGGACCGGTCAGCCTTGAAACAAAAGTATTCGTCGCCGAATGGGAAAAGCGCATCTTCGGCATTCACACCGTGATGATGGCCGCGAGCACACATCTGGATCGGGCCTTGCCGAAGTATCCGATGGATCAAGTCCCGACGGCGTTCAAGGAAAAATGGACTTGGGCGTCGTTGCGTACTGGCGCCGAAGGCATGCAGCCGTTCGAATACTTCAAGTACCGCTATTACGAAAAATGGTTGATGGGTATCAGCCAATTCCTCGTCGATCGCGGGTACATCGCCGCGGAAGAACTCGCAAAGCTGACCGATCACTATCGCGCGCAGCCCGATGCCCCCTTGCCGGTCCAGCCAAATCCAGCATTGCAGCAACAGGTTGTGCGCTACCTGAATCGCGGCGATTCCGGCTTGCGCACGCTGACCGCGGCGCCACGCTTCAAGGTCGGCGACATGGTGCACGTCGCCGATCCCGAAGCGGCCGAACACAGCCGCCTGCCTGGATTTCTGCGCAACAAACGCGGCGCCGTCACGCAAGTGTATCCGGGCGCATACGAATATTTTGTGTCGACCGGACCCGATGGCCTGGAAGGGCCGCAGCACGTGTACTGCGTATCGTTCGACGCCGCCGACATCTGGGGCGCGCACAAGAGCGAACCGAACACGGTGATCTGCGCCGACCTGTTTGACGCCTATTTGAAGACGCCCCACTAAGCCAACGCAAGGACCAATCATGAGTAACTTATTCGACTACGACGACGACCGCGAGAACGCCAGCGCGGCCAAGGTACGCGCGCTGGAAGCGCTGCTGATCAGGAAAGGCGTGCTCGGCAGCGATTCGGTCGATACCGTGTTGCGCCATTTTGAAACCGTGGCCGGCCCGTTCAACGGCGCCCGCATCGTGGCGCGTGCATGGGTCGATCCGGCCTACAAGCAGCGCCTGCTGGAAGACACGCCCAAGGCGATCGCCGAACTGAATTTCCCGCTCGGCATGGATGGTGCGGAAGGCGAACATATGAAGGCCGTCGCCAACACCGCCGATACCCACAACCTGATAATCTGCACGCTGTGTTCCTGTTATCCGTGGCCAGTGCTCGGCTTGCCGCCCTACTGGTACAAGGACCCGGTATTCCGCTCGCGCGGCGTGCGCGAGCCGCGCGCGGTGCTCAAGGAGTTCGGCGTGCCGATCGCGCCGGAAACCGAAGTCAAGGTCTGGGACAGCAGCGCGCAAATCCGCTGGTTCGTGGTGCCGGAGCGTCCCGCCGATTCCGCCCATCTGAGCGAACAGGAGCTGGCCGCATTGATCACGCCGGAAGCGATGATGGGCGTGGCGCTGGTGCCCTCGCCCAAAGCTGCCTGAGGCTGCCATGTTGACGACATTTGAGGAATACGCCGCAAACCAGATGCTGGGACAGCCCGATTCGCCGCCGCGCACCTCGGGCAAGTTGTACTTCAGCGAGCAATGGCAGCGCACCGTGTTCGGCATGGCGATGGCATTGTCGAAAGAAGGCCACTTCGAATGGGAAGACTTCCGGCAAAAACTGATCGCGTCGATC
>JAQGNR010000071.1 GCA_028291765.1 Herbaspirillum sp. | reverse complement strand
TAACTTTGATCCGCTCTTCTGTCGGCAACCGGGCAACTCTGGATCGCTGGATCGCCTCCCCCTACCTCAGAACGCCTCCTCGTAGCGCAAAAAAACCGACCCGGCTTGCGCCTAGGTCGGTTTTTTTTGTTTTATCGCTTCGTTGCTTGAGCCTCCTTCGAGGCTCAATATCTCATCAATTAATTAAATATCACATCAATTAATTAAAACGGATATGCAACTCGCACCAATGCGTAATTCACACCGCCGTTAGGATGTTTGATACCGCCGTTGGAAAGATGCTGCAAACGGAAGCCCAGATCAATACCGTTGGTAAACACATAGCCGGCGCCGATATGATCGCCGAATTGAAATGCTGTGGAAAAATGCTTGTCGTTATTGTTATATAGTTCGGAGGCTAGATGCAGACCAACGCCGCCTTCGGCGTAAGGCCCCTTGCGATCATCCCGTTCAAAACGGAACACAGGCGTAAAGCCAACATCCCACAAACTATGGTGCGAGTCGGTGCCTACACCATTGACGCTGTTGTAATTTTTTTCCAGCCAGTCTGCGACCGACAAATCCCAATAACCGCTGATGTGCGTGCCGTTCGATTGCCACCATGCAGTGTTTTTCCACTGCCATTGGACCGCAGCACGAACCACAGTAGTTTGATTGCCGGTTCCTACTTCCAGCGAACCGGAGTCGATTGCATAGCTTGGTGCTTGAAAAACCATCAGCAAAGCAGCAGCCGCCGCAGCTTTTAAAATCGTTTTATTGATAGCCATAGGAACTTTAACCTTAACTTAATTAGATTGTTAAAACGCATATACCAGTGGATTTTCGCATAAATTTGTTAACCGAGAAGAGCGCAATGCGAAAATCAAAAAAACTTGTCGTTCAAATAATAGTGATTAGCTGATAAATGCTGACAAATGTTGCAGAACCACGCGGCACCATTCCGACTCATGCAATGTAATTAAATTCCCTGCGTCCTGGAATATCAACCTGCATCGATAGCACATGTCCGGACAGCGGATATTGTGCCAATTCCGCGGCAGACCTGTTTTCCCGTCCGGTAGTTATATATAGGGTACGCAAATCGGGGCCGCCAAAAGCGAGCATGGTCGGGCAGCGGACCGGCAAGCGGATTTCGGATAAAATCTCGCCCTCGCTTGAGAGGCGTAAAAGCCGTCCGCCTTCGAACATCGCACACCAATAGGCATCTTCGGCATCAACCGCCGCGCCGTCGGGACGGCCGCCATAAGTCGGTGAGGTCTTGTCGGCAGGAAATTGATGGAATAAGCGGGGTGCCCCGACTTGGCCCGACGCCATGTCATAGTCGTAGGCAAGAATCCGGTGCGCCGGTGTATCGGATTGATAAAGCGTCTTTCCATCGCAACTGAAGGCGACGCCATTCGACGTTGTAACCGGATGCCTGAGGTCGCGGAGCTGCCCGTGTTCCATGCAGAATAAGCTGGCGTTGGCCCGATCCCTGGGTTCAAAAATCGTTCCAACCCAAAACCGTCCGGCCGCGTCACAGCGACCGTCGTTGAAACGTGTGGTGCCAACATCATAGGGGGGCGGCAGCAGTTCCCGCAATGTGCCGGTGACAGTATCCAGATGTGCCATACCGCTGCGCAATGCAACGATCAAGCCGCCGTTTTCATGCAGCGCAATGCAACCCGGTTCGCTTGGCATCGGCCAGCTTGCATGCATGCGGCTTGGAGGATGCAGCCGATGAACCGCTTTGCCCGGAATGTCGATCCAGTACAGCACGGCATGATCAACATCCCAGAGCGGACTTTCACCGTTGCGCATGGGTGTATCGAAAATACTTAGAATTTCAGAATTCGGCATAAGTATGTGCTTAGAGTACGGCGCCGTATTATGCGGATAAATACGTTTCCGCCAACCGTACCCAATACGTCGCGCCGATTGGTAGCAGCGCATCGTTAAAATCATAAGTGGGGTTATGCAGATTGCAGGGCCCCAGCCCATGCCCCATATCGCGATGCCCCCCCTCGCCATTACCGATAAACACATAGCAGCCGGGCTTGTTTTGCAGCATAAATGCAAAATCTTCAGCGCCCATAGTTGGCTCGATCGATGTATCGACCTGGGCATCGCCGACAATGCCGCGTAGCACATCCGCAGCAAATGCCGTTTGTTCCGGATGATTGATCAGCGGTGGATAGTTGCGGTGAAATTTGAAATCCACTTGCGCGTCAAATGCGGCCACCGTATGGTCTGCAATGATACGCATCCGGTTCTCGATCAGATCCAGCACTTCTCCCGAAAATGTCCGCACTGTGCCGATCAGGGTGGCATTGTCCGGGATCACATTAGTCGCACTGCCGGCATGAATCTGGGTAATCGACAACACTGCCGCGTCGTTAGGATTCGCATTGCGCGACACAATTGTTTGCCAGCTTTGTGCAAGCTGCACGGCGATCATGATCGGGTCGATGCCCTTATGCGGTTGCGCAGCATGGGCGCCTTTGCCCATGACCGTGACTTCGAATTCGTTGCTGGAGGCCATCATCGGTCCCGGTATGACACCGAACGAACCAACCGCAAGACCCGGCCAATTGTGCATCCCGAACAGCGCATCCATCGGGCATTTTTCGAAGAGCCCGTCCTGTATCATTTTTTCGGCGCCGCGCCCGCCCTCTTCGGCAGGCTGAAAAATGACATAGACGGTGCCGTCGAAATCGCGATGCTGCGATAAATAATGCGCGGCGCCCAGCAACATCGCCGTATGCCCATCATGGCCGCAGGCATGCATTTTCCCCTTATGCTGCGAGGCGTGGGCAAAGGTATTGAGTTCCTGCATGGGCAACGCATCCATATCTGCGCGCAGGCCGATGGCGCGTTTGCTGCTGCCGTTCCTGATAATGCCGACTACGCCTGTGACGCCCATTCCACGCAGGATCGGGATACCCCATCCGGTTAACTTCTCCGCAACCACATCCGATGTACGCTGTTCTTCGTAATTCAATTCAGGATGCGCGTGAATGTCGCGTCGTATCGCTTGCAGTTCCGCGTGAAACTGTATGATAGGATCGATCAAATTCATGTTGTCTATCTCCGCTCGCAAGTTCTTGACGATCGCCGGTATTGCGCCCAAATCCGGTCGCTTCCGTATTCGACGCGCTGGCCGGCAATCGGTGTGGATTGATATTGCATGCTACGCTACTGATCATTTTTTTACCAATATAAAACCGCATGCTGGTATTCATTATTCGCCGTTTTTTTCAAAGTATCGGGGTTCTGTTGATCATGTCGCTGCTGGTATTTCTCGGCGTCTACGCGATCGGCAACCCAATCGACATCCTCATCAGTGCCGACGCGACGCAAATCGAACGCGCCAGAGTCATCGCCGCATTCGGTCTGGATCAGCCGCTATGGCATCAATATTTCCTTTTCCTGAAAAATGCCGCCAGCGGCGACATGGGGCGCTCGTTCGTCTACGGCACATCCGCAATGGCTCTGATTCTGGAACGCTTGCCGGCGACACTGGAATTGGCGGCTGCGGCAATCGTATTGTCGGCAGCGTTCGGCGTGCCTTTAGGCTTGTGGGCCGGGTTGCGGCCCGGCAGCGCCAGCGGCAAGACCATCATGACACTATCGATACTGGGATTTTCTTTGCCGACCTTTTGGGTCGGGCTGATGTTGATCATGTTATTTGCGGTGCAACTGGGTTGGCTGCCGACCGGCGGGCGAGGCGAGGTCGGCATGCTGCTCGGGGTGCCGCTGGGTCTGCTGACACTGGACGGCCTCAAGCACCTCTTGATGCCGGCGTTGAATCTGGCCTTATTCAATATCGCTCTGATCATTCGTTTGACGCGCGCCGGCACGCAAGAAGCATTGATGCAGGATTACGTCCGTTTCGCGCGCGCCAAGGGATTGCGTAACAGGCGCATCATCGGCGTGCATGTGCTGAAAAATATTCTGATCCCGATTATTACCGTGACGGCGTTACAGTTCGGTTCCATCATTGCGTTCTCAATCGTGACGGAGACCATCTTTGCATGGCCTGGCGTGGGAAAATTGCTGATCGATTCGATCCGTGTGCTGGACCGTCCCGTGATCGTCGCATTCCTGATGCTCATTGTGGTGATGTTTATTCTGATTAACCTGGTGGTCGATGTGCTGTATTCGATACTCGATCCGCGCATCCGTTTATCCGAGGCAAAAGCTTAATGATGCCGACCATCATCACTGCGCCATGGCGGGCCGATACCCCGCTGGCGCGTTTTATCCGTGACTTCTTCCGCAGCAGGATTGCCACCGCAGGTTTCATTGCGCTATTACTGATTGTGCTGGCAGCCCTGTTCGCGCCGCTGATTGCGCCGCAAAATCCCTACGATCTGCAGCATCTGGACATCATGGATTCACGGCTTGCGCCGGGCCAGACCGCCGAAGACGGCAGCATGGTCTATCTTCTCGGCACCGATGATCAGGGGCGCGATATGTTGTCCGCGATTTTATATGGCGTGCGCATCTCGGTGACGGTGGGCGTAGTCAGCACGGTCATAGCGCTGTTCATCGGTCTGACGCTGGGCCTGATTGCCGGTTACGCGGGCGGTCGCATCGAAGGCTTGATTATGCGAATCGCCGATATTCAACTGGCGTTTCCGCCGATCCTGGTGGCATTGATTCTGCTCGCGCTGACCGGGCGCGGCGTCGATAAAATCATCATCGCATTGGTGACTGTGCAATGGGCCTACTATGCACGCACCGCGCGCAGCACGGCATTGGTCGAGCGCAAAAAGGAATATGTGGAAGCGGCGCGCGCGCTTGGCTTGTCGTCCTTGCGCATTATATTTCGCCATTTGCTGCCGAACTGCATGCCGCCGCTGATTGTGGTGGCTGCATTGCAAGTGGCTTCTGCGATTTCGCTCGAAGCCACATTGTCGTTTCTGGGACTGGGCCTGCCGATCACCGAACCGTCGCTGGGCCTGCTGATTTCAAACGGCTTTCAATATTTGCTGTCCGGCCGCTATTGGATCAGTTTTTACCCCGGGATCGCATTGCTCTTGACCGTGGTTGCCATCAACCTGGTAGCCGATCAATTGCGCGATGTGCTCAATCCGCGTTTGCAAACGCAATGAGGAGCGCGCAGCGATGAACAACAATACACTGACAGTCGAACATCTGGAGACGCATTTCGTTTCCCGGGCCGGTCTGGTCAAGGCGGTTGACGATGTCTCGTTTGCGCTGGCGCCGGGCCGGATCATGGGCCTGGTCGGCGAATCGGGCTCCGGCAAATCGATGACCGGTTATTCGATCATGGGATTGATTGATGCGCCAGGACGGATCGCTGGCGGACGCATTCTGTTGCATGGACAAGATCTGCGCAGCCTCTCGCCCGAGGCGATGCGGCATATCCGCGGCAATCGGATTGCGATGATTTTCCAGGACCCGATGATGACGCTCAATCCGGTGCTGCGGATCGATACCCAGATGATCGAAGCAGTCCTGGCGCATCGCGATATCGGCAAGCATGCTGCGCTGTCGATTGCGCGTGAAGCCTTGGTCAGGGTCGGCATCGCCTCGCCCGACGAGCGGCTCAACGCCTATCCGCATCAGTTTTCAGGCGGCATGCGGCAACGTGTCGCCATTGCCATTGCCTTGCTCAATGCGCCGGATCTCATCATTTGCGATGAGCCCACTACCGCGCTCGACGTGACGATACAGGGGCAGATTTTGTACGAAATGCAAAAGCTCTGCCACGATTCCAATACGGCACTGATCTGGATTACCCATGACCTTTCCGTGATCGCCGGCCTGGCCGATACGGTCAGCGTCATGTACGCCGGGAGGATCGTCGAAAGCGGCACAGTAGAGCAGGTATTGAACCATCCCCGCCATCCCTATACCCATGGCCTGATCGCCTCGGCGCCATCGCGCAATGCGCGCGGGCGGCCGTTGCGGCAGATTCCAGGGACCACGCCGTCGCTATTGAATTTGCCGTCCGGCTGCACGTTTCGCAACCGCTGTGCGCACGCGACCGAAATTTGTGCGCAGACCCCGCCATTGCGCGAAGTCGATGCGCGCGCGCTGCGTTGCTTTCACCCGATCATTGAAATTGCGACGGAGGCCCTTTGATGCCATCAGAAACCAAACCGCCGCTGATGGCGTTGCAGCATGTCTCCAAACGCTTTGTCCGGCCGCTGGATGCGGCGGCCCGCTTCGCCAATCTGCTGACGCGTCCATTCGGCAAAGTGCTGCGGGAAGAAGTCGTGCATGCAGTCGATGATGTGTCGTTGAGCATTGCACGCGGCGAAGTGGTCGGCCTGGTCGGCGAATCCGGCTGCGGCAAGTCGACACTGGGACGTATCGTGGCCGGATTGCATACGGCTACTGCCGGCACCCGCGAATGGAAGGGAGGTTCCGGCGATGCTACCGATGCCGATGCGGTAAAGCGCCGGCAAGAAAAATTAGCGGTCCAGATGATTTTCCAGGACCCATACGCATCGCTTAATCCACGCATGCGTGTGCAACAGATTGTCGGTGAAGCACCGGTGGTGCACGGTTTGATCGAGCGCGGTCAACAGGCATCTTATGTCACCGAACTGCTGCAAAGGGTCGGCCTGGATGCCGACGCGCTGCGCCGTTTCCCCCATCAATTTTCGGGCGGCCAGCGTGCGCGTATCGGCATCGCCCGGGCGCTGGCAGTCAAACCGGCGTTTCTGGTGTGCGACGAAGCAGTCGCGGCGCTGGACGTTTCGATCCAGGCGCAAGTGCTCAATCTGTTCATGCGCTTGCGTACCGAGCTGGATCTGACTTATTTATTCATCAGTCACGATCTGGGCGTAGTACGCCATATCGCCGATCGGGTGCTCATCATGTATCTGGGACGCATTGTCGAAACAGCGCCGACAGAGGCCTTATTTGAACAGCCGAATCATCCATACACTCAGGCATTGCTGGCATCGGCGCCGCGCCTGACGGTAGGGAAAATCATATTTTCCCCTGTCAAAGGCGAAATCCCGTCGCCGTTGCATCCGCCTTCCGGCTGTCATTTCCACCCGCGCTGCCCGCACGCAATGCCGCGCTGCACCAGCGAAAAACCGCTCCTTAAACAGATTGCGCCCGACCGTTTTTCCGCCTGCCATCTCAACGATGGGCCGGCATAATCCATGCCGTTTATCGGGATGCATAACAGAATGCGCGTCGGATGGAATTTGCGATAAAGTACATGCAGTATTGCCGCATTCCGGCGACAAAACCGTATTGCTTCTTTCGTATCACGTCTTTCCTATCGCGTCTTTATCGGGGCCTGCTTATGACCACCACTATCGTCCGTGCGACGTGTCCGCACGATTGCCCCGACACCTGCGCTTTGCTGGTGACCGTCACCGACGGCGTTGCCACCGAAGTCAAGGGCGACCCCAATCATCCGACTACTGCCGGCGTACTGTGCACCAAAGTGTCGCGTTATACCGAGCGCACTTATCACCCCGATCGTTTGCTCTATCCGATGCGGCGCGTCGGTAAAAAAGGCGAGGGGAAATTCGAACGCATCAGTTGGGATCAGGCACTCGCCGTAGTGGGTGAACGGCTAGGCGCGATTGCCGCGCGCGATCCGCAAGGTATTTTGCCGTACAGCTACGCCGGCACGATGGGACTAGTGCAGGGCGAAGCGATGGCGACGCGTTTTTTCAACCGTCTGGGAGCGTCCAATCTCGATCGCACCATCTGCGCATCGGCCGGCGGGGCCGGCTACGAATACACCATAGGCGCCAAAATCGGCACCGATTCGGAACAAGTCCAGGACGCCAAATTAATCATCATCTGGGGCGGCAATCCGATCGCTTCCAATCTGCACGTATGGACGCGCATGCAGGAAGCCAAGCGGCGCGGCGCCAAGCTGATCGCCATCGATCCCTATCGTTCGCTGACGGCGGAAAAATGCCATCAGCATATTGCGTTGCTGCCGGGCACCGATGCGGCGCTGGCGCTGGGGATCATGCATGTGCTGATCAATGAGAATTTACTGGACGCCGATTACATAGAACGCTACACGCTGGGCTTTGCGCGACTCCGGGCACGGGCGCTGGAATGGCCGCCGGAACGCGTGGCGGCGGTCTGCGGCATCAGCGCTGCCGAGGTATTGCAACTGGGTCGCGATTACGGCGCCACGGTGCGCAGCGGCGCAGCATCGCTGATCCGTGTCAATTACGGTTTGCAGCGGGTGCGCGGCGGCGGTATGGCGGTGCGCAATATTGCCTGCCTGCCGGCGCTGACCGGCGCCTGGCGTCACGCTGCGGGCGGCGTGCAGTTGTCGTTGTCCGGGGCGTTTCCGGTCGATAAGGCGGCGCTGAAGCGTCCGGATTTGCGGCGGCAAAATACGCCTTCGCGCACCATCAATATGAGCACGATAGGCGACGATCTGCTGCGTCCGGCCAGCGCCGCATTCGGCCCGCGCATCGATGCATTGATTGTCTACAACGCCAATCCGGTCGCCGTGGCGCCGGAATCGGTCAAAGTCGCGCAAGGCTTTGCGCGCGAGGATTTGTTTACCGTGGTGCTGGAACACTTTCAGACCGATACGGCCGACTATGCCGATATCCTGTTACCCGCAACGACGCAGCTGGAGCACGTCGATGTGCATTCGGCTTACGGTCATTACTACATGATGGCCAACAATGCTGCGATTGCACCGCTGGGCGAGGCCAAATCCAATACCGAAATATTCCGCCTGTTTGCGGCCGGCATGGGCTTCGATGAGGACTGCTTCAAGGAGAGCGATCAGACCATCGCATCGCAGGCATTCGATCGCAGCAATGCACGCGCAGCCGATTTCAATTGGGAGGTTTTAAAACAGGCCGGTTGGCAAAAACTGGCAATGCCGACGGCGCCCTTCGCCCACGGAGGTTTTGCAACACCATCCGGGAAATGTGAATTTTTCAGTGCACGCATGCAGGCTGATGGACTGGAGCCGCTACCGGCTTACACTGCACCTTATGAATCCGCCGCCAGCAATCCTGCGCTTGCCGCGAAATATCCATTGGCGATGATTTCACCGCCGGCGCGTAATTTCCTGAATTCTTCCTTCGTCAACGTGCAGAGCCTGCGCGATATGGAAGGCGAACCGCAGCTGGCCTTGCATCCTGCCGACGCCGCTGCACGCGATATTGCATCCGGCGACACGGTGCGGGTATTTAACGATCGCGGCAGCATGCTGGTCAAGGCGCAGGTCACCGACAAGGCGCGGCCAGGCCTGGTGGTCGGTTGGTCGATCTGGTGGAAAAAATTTGCGGCCGACGGCAAAAATGTCAATGAAGTCACCAGCCAGAAATTGACAGACATGGGCAATGCGCCGACTTTCTACGATGTGCTGGTCGAGGTAGCGCTGGATCGGAAAGCGTTGCCAAAGGCAGCGCAGAAAGCATCGGTGTAATAGTGTGGCTGCCCGCAGGTATCGATAGCAGGCAGCCCGCCGGCGCGAGACCATTCCGGCGCCTTGTTGCCGGCTGGCTGAAGTTGACGCTGAAGCTGTGTATTTTGCTGTGCGCTTTATCGTTGAGCGCATGTTCGTCTTTAGGCTATTACACGCAAGCCGCGAATGGGCAATTCTCATTGCTGGCGCAAACCCGGCCGATCGACGACTGGCTGGCCGATCCGCAAACGCCGGAATCGCTTAAAAAGAAGCTGCGTGAAGTGCAGCGGATACGTCGCTTTGCCGTGCGCGAGCTGGCGTTGCCGGATAACGAAAGCTATACCGGCTATGCACAATTGCAGCGCCCCTTCGTGCTGTGGAATGTGGTCGCTGCACCGGCCTTGTCTTTGACGGCGCGGCAATGGTGTTTCCCGATTGCCGGTTGCGTCAATTACCGCGGTTATTATCATCAGCAGGCGGCATTGGATTATGCAGCGCAATTGCATAGCGAAGGCGATGACGTTCAAGTGCTGGGCGTGCCGGCTTATTCCACCTTGGGCTGGTTCAATGATCCCGTCATCTCCACCTTTATCACTTATCCCGATGCCGAACTGGCGCGCATGGTATTCCACGAACTGGCGCATCAAAAATTCTATGTGAAGGACGATAGCGAATTTAACGAGTCCTTCGCCACCGCCGTCGAGTCGGCCGGCGTGGCGCGCTGGTTGCAGGAAAACGGCGACCCCGAGCAGGAAAAAATCTATCAATTGTATGAATCGCGCAAACATGATTTTCTCGATCTGTTATTGCGCTGCCGCGCAGAATTGGCGCAGATTTACGCCTCGCACGCCAGCGACGAAGAGAAGCTGCAGCGCAAAGCGGCGGTATTCGATGCGTTGCAGGCCGATTATCAGGTTTTGAAACAGCAGCGTTGGGGCGGTTATACGGGATACGATCGCTGGTTTGCGTCGCCTTTATCCAATGCGCATCTGGCGCTGGTGGCGACCTATCACGATCTGGAGCCGGGTTTTGAAGCTTTGTTGCGACAATATCCGGACTTTAATCAGTTTTACGCTAAAGTTCGTGCACTGGGCGCATTGGATAAGGCGGCGCGTCATCGTGCTTTACATAGCCTCGCCGAGAATGATAAAAATGCTTGCCCTGATGGAGTTTGCCGGGATAGCATCGAGAAATAATAAAAACACTACCGTGCTTTTTTATAAATTTCGTTTTTGGATATAGAAAATAAAAGGCTCGGCTGCTGTGCTGAAGCGTTCGAGCGTGAGCATAGATATCGTCATTGGAGACAAGGTAATTTATGGAAAAAGTCTGGCTTTCATCCTATCCCTCCGGCATCGCGGCTGAAATCGACCCGAGCCGCTATCGTTGCGTTACCCAGATGTTTGAAGAAGCTTTCAGCAAATTCGCCGATCGCAACGCCTATGTGTGCATGGGGCATAACCTGACTTACGCCGACATCGACCGATTGTCGAAGGTCTTTGCGGCCTGGTTGCAGCAGACCGGCATGCAAAAAGGCGCCCGGGTCGCGATCATGATGCCCAACGTCTTGCAATATCCGATTGCGATCGCCGCCGTGCTGCGCGCCGGTTACACGGTGGTCAATGTCAATCCCTTGTATACGCCGCGTGAACTGGAACATCAGCTGAAGGATTCCGGCGCCGAAGCGATTGTCGTCCTGGAAAATTTCGCGCACACCGTCGCCGCTGTCATTGCCAACACTGCCGTCAAGCATGTGGTGCTTGCCAACATGGGCGAGTTGCTTGGTTTGAAAGGGGCGCTGGTCAATTTCGTCGTGCGCCGTGTCAAGAAAATGGTGCCCGAATTCTCGCTGCCGCAGGCGATTACCTTCAAGCAGGCACTGGCGCAGGCGGCCCATATTGCCCTGACGCCGGTAACTCAGGAACCCGGCGATATTGCATTCCTGCAATACACCGGCGGCACTACCGGCGTAGCCAAGGGCGCAGCCTTATCGCATCGCAATATCATCGCCAATGTACTGCAGTCGGAGGCCTGGCTGATGCCCGGCATTGCGCAGGGGGTGGATGCCGAACAACTGGTATTCGTTTGCGCGCTGCCTCTGTATCACATCTTTGCGTTGACGGTCTGCTGCCTGCTTGGCACGCGACGCGGCGTACTGAATGTCCTGATCACGAATCCGCGCGATATTCCCGGCCTGGTCAAAGAATTATCCAAGCATAAAGTCAGCACCCTGCCGGCGGTCAATACCCTGTACAACGCCATGTTGAACAACCCGGATTTCGAAAAGCTGGATTTTTCTGGATATCAATGCTGCGTGGCCGGCGGTATGGCGGTGCAAAAAGCGGTCGCCGATCGTTGGATGAAAGTGACCGGCTGCCCGATTATCGAAGGTTACGGCCTGTCCGAAACGTCGCCGGTAGTCAGCGCCAATCCGATTAACATCAAAGAATATACCGGCACCATCGGCTTGCCGTTGCCGTCCACGGAAATTGCGATTCTCGATGATGACGGCAATCCGGTGCCGCTCGGGCAGCCAGGCGAAATTGCGATTCGCGGCCCGCAGGTCATGACCGGCTACTGGAATTGCCCGGCCGAGACGGCCAAGGTAATGACGCCCGACGGCTTCTTCAAATCGGTCGATATCGGCATCATGGATGCGCACGGCTATACCCGCATTGTCGATCGCAAAAAAGACATGATTCTGGTGTCCGGCTTCAATGTCTACCCGAACGAAATCGAAGCGGTGGTGGCGGCGTATGCAGGCGTGCTGGAATGCGCCTGCGTCGGCGTGCCGGATGAACATACCGGCGAAGCGGTGAAATTATTTGTCGTGCGCAAGGATCCGGCGTTGACGTCGGAACAATTGATGGCGTATTGCAAGACGCAATTCACCGCTTACAAAAAGCCGAAATATATCGAATTCCGGAATGACTTGCCTAAAACGAATGTCGGTAAAATTCTGCGCCGGGAACTCCGGGATTCGGCCGTCGCTGCGGCGGCGCAGGCCTAATGAGTCGCAACAAATCTTAAAGCGGCGGAATCTGGCGCGGCTTGCGGCTGGCGTCGGTGGCGACATAAATCAGCGTGGCTTCGGTTACTTTGACGGTCTCGGCCTCAAGCCGGTTGCGTTCGGCGTAGACTTCCACATTTACGGTAATCGATGTATTGCCTACTTTGACGATATTGGCATAAAACGACAACAGATCGCCAACGAACACCGGTTGTTTGAAAACGAATGAATTGACCGCGATGGTGGCGACCCGTCCATTCGCGCGCCGGGTGGCCGGCAGGGAGCCGGCTATATCGACCTGCGCCATAATCCAGCCGCCGAATACGTCGCCGTGCACATTGGCGTCGGCCGGCATCGGCATGACGCGTAATTGGGGCATTTTCCCCGCCGGTAATTTGTTGTTGATATCATCACTCATATTTTTGTTTCCCTGGCATCTGGGTGGCAAGAACTAAAAAATTATTATGAAATGCATGCATTTCATTGATCGCAGCATAAACCAATTCAGCACACTTCATGCGTCGATACTCAGCGATACCGCCTGCGCCGCTGCCGGCGGACGGCAAACAGGTCAAATCCAGCTCAGGCAAGGATTGGGCGACATTCAAAACCTTGTTGCCTTATCTATGGACCTATAAATGGCGCGTCTCACTGGCCTTAGTGTTTCTGGTCGGGGCTAAACTGGCCAATGTCGGCGTGCCGCTGTTAATGAAACGTTTGATCGACGGCCTGACGATATCACCCGCCAATCCGCAAGCCGTACTAGTGTTACCGCTGGGCATTTTACTGGCGTATGGCGTGTTGCGGCTGGCGACCACCGGCTTTACCGAGTTGCGCGAATTTGTCTTCGCCAAGGTCACGCAGCGCGCAGTGCGCACCATTGCGCTGCAGGTATTCCGCCATTTGCATTCCTTATCGATGCGCTTTCATCTGAATCGCCAGACCGGCGGCATGACGCGCGATATCGAACGCGGCACGCGCGGCGTATCGTCGCTGGTCTCTTACACGCTGTTCAGCATCTTGCCGACCTTCATTGAGATTGCGCTGGTCATCTCTTATCTGGCGTGGCATTACAACATCTGGTTTACCGTGATTACCGCCGGTGCGCTGCTTTGCTATATCGCATTCACGATCTCCGTCACCGAATGGCGCACGCACTTCCGCCGCACGATGAACGATCTGGACTCAAAAGCCAATACCAAGGCCATCGATTCCCTGATCAATTACGAAACGGTCAAATATTTCGGCAACGCGGATTACGAAGCACGGCGTTACGACGAAGGTCTGCAGCGTTACGAAGCGGCAGCCGTTAAATCGCAGGCATCCTTGTCGCTGCTCAATACCGGCCAATCCAGCATCATCGCAATTGCCGTCACGCTGATCCTATGGCGCGCCACCATAGGCGTCATCAACCATACGATGACGCTGGGCGATCTGGTGCTGGTCAACTCGTTCATGATTCAGCTATATATCCCCTTGGGTTTCCTGGGCGTTATTTACCGCGAGATCAAGCAAAGCCTGGCCGATATGGAGCGTCTGTTTGCATTGCTCGATCAGGAACAGGAGATTGCCGATGCCCCCGATGCGACGAGCTTGCTGGCGCCGGCCGGCGACGTGCATTTCTCGCACGTCGATTTCAGTTATGAAGCGAAACGTCAAATCCTGTTCGACGTCGATTTCACGATTGCCGCCGGCACCACGACTGCCGTGGTAGGGCATAGCGGCTCCGGTAAATCGACGCTGTCGCGCTTGTTATTCCGTTTTTACGATGTCGATGGCGGCGCGATCAAAATCGGCGGCCAGGATATAAGGCGCGCAACGCAGGCGTCGCTGCGCCATGCAATCGGTATCGTGCCGCAGGATACGGTGTTGTTCAACGACACCATTGAATACAACATTGCCTACGGCGAGCCCGGCTGCAGCAAGCAACAGATCGTCGCGGCGGCCAAAGCGGCCTCGATTCACGACTTCATCATGTCGCTGCCGGATGGTTATGCCAGCATGGTCGGTGAGCGCGGTCTTAAATTGTCCGGCGGCGAAAAGCAGCGTGTGGCGATTGCGCGCACCTTGCTGAAAAATCCGGCCATCCTGATTTTCGATGAAGCGACCTCGGCGCTGGATTCAAAAGCGGAGCAGGCGATCCAGTCGCAGCTCAAGGATATCGCGCGCAATCGGACCACCCTGGTCATTGCCCACCGCCTGTCGACGATCGCCGATGCACAGCAAATCCTGGTACTGGATGCCGGCTGTATTACCGAACGCGGCACGCATGCCGAATTACTGGCGCAGGACGGCATGTATCGGCAGATGTGGCAATTACAGCAAGTACGTCAGGAGCTGGAGCTGATGCCCGCGTTGTGACTGGTGACATTTGCAACAGGACGTTCTAATTACTTTACGGTCGAAAAATGGAAACAAAATGGCTGGAAGATTTTATTTCGCTGGCGGAAACACATAGTTTCAGCCGTTCGGCGGAGTTGCGCCACGTCACGCAGCCGGCCTTTTCTCGGCGCATCAAGTCGCTGGAAGTCTGGCTGGGCGCGGATCTGATCGATCGCACCTCGTATCCGACCCGCTTGACGGAAGCCGGCATTGTGTTTTACGAGCAGGCAGTCGAAATGCTGGGGCAAATCATCAACACCCGCGCGATGTTGCGCGGCAACCGGCCGAGCGCGCCGATCACCATCGATTTTGCCGTGCCGCATACCTTATCGCTGACGTATATCCCCAAATGGCTTGGCCGCATCGAACAAAGTTTCGGCGCCTTGAATACCCGCTTGATGGCGCTCAATGTGCATGATGCAGTGATGACGCTGGTCGAAGGCGGCTGCGATCTGCTGCTGTGCTATCACCATCCGCGGCAGCCGGTGCAGCTCGATACCGCACGCTACGACATGCTCCGGCTCGGTCAGGAAACCCTGCGCGCCTATGCGCATTGCGACAAGAACGGCAAACCGGATTTTGAATTGCCGGGCAGTGAGCAGCAACCCCTGCCGTTTTTGTCATACACCGGCAACGCCTATCTGGGGCGCATGGTGGAACTGATTCTGTCCGATCTGAAAAACCCGCTGTATCTGGCCAAGCGTTATGAAACGGATATGGCCGAGAGTCTGAAAATGATGGCGCTGGAGGGGCATGGCGTCGCGTTTCTGCCGGCGTCCTCGGTGAGCCGTGAAATTCGCTACAAGCAGCTGGCCGCGGCCGATGGTGGCCAATCGGCATGGTCGGTGGATATGGAAATTCGCCTGTATCGCGAGCGGCCGACGGCGCAACGCAACGGCAAGCCGATTGTTGATCGTCTATGGAATCATTTATTGCAACTTCAGCTTGCCAGTCCAGGAAAAACGGGGGATAAATCTAAATCGAATTAAATGCTGCAACGGAGATTGCGATGGCGGCAGCGCTAAAACCGGTTTCGCCAACAAAAAACTCGCCGCCCGGCGCGAAAAGTGCTTTAAAGCCATGTATGCAAAAAGAACATAGTTACATGCTTACAAAGCATTGGCTCACACTGGGGGCATTCTCTTACATTGCCGTTACCAGAACCCATTGCATTAATAGGTTCTATTCAAACGCAGTTGTGTAGTCGATATGCCAACCGGAGCGATGCAGCATGGACAATCCATTAATTGAGCACAAAATCCCCTCTTATCTCACGCCGCGCGACATCGGGCCATGGGGTAACTATTTACAGCAGATCGACCGCGTAACGCCGCATCTCGGCTCGCTGGCGCGCTGGGTTGAAACCTTGAAAAGGCCGAAACGGATGCTGATCGTCGACGTGCCGATCGAGCGCGATGATGGCAGCATTGCCCATTTTGAGGGCTATCGCGTGCAACATAATACTTCCCGTGGGCCGGGCAAGGGCGGGGTACGTTTCCATCAGGACGTCACGCTGTCCGAAGTGATGGCCTTGTCGGCCTGGATGACGGTCAAAAATGCAGCGGTGAATGTTCCCTACGGCGGCGCCAAGGGCGGTATCCGCGTCGATCCGAAGACACTATCGCGCGGCGAGCTGATGCGCATGACGCGGCGCTATACCAGTGAAATCGGCATCATTATCGGCCCCAACAAAGATATCCCGGCGCCTGACGTGGGCACCGATGCGCAGATCATGGCGTGGATGATGGATACCTATTCGATGAATCAGGGCAGCACGGCTTCGGGCGTGGTAACCGGCAAGCCGATTTCGCTGGGCGGCAGTCTGGGACGTCACGAAGCGACCGGCCGAGGCGTCTTTGTGGTCGGCGGCGAAGCGGCGGCCAAGATCGGCATGGATATCGCCAGTTCCCGGGTTGCGGTGCAGGGTTTCGGGAACGTCGGCGGCATTGCGGCGCGCCTGTTCGCTGAAGCCGGCGCGAAAGTGGTTGCGGTGCAGGATCATAAAACCACGGTTTATCGCGCCAGCGGCCTGGACGTCGTTGCATTGCAAGACCATGTGACCAACAACGGCAGCGTCGAAGGTTTTCCCGGCGGCGAGCAGATCGACGATCGCGCCCAGTTTTGGGGTTTGCCGTGCGACATAATGGTGCCGGCCGCTCTGGAGCAGCAAATCGATGCGGAAAACGCCCATCGCATTCAAGCCAGGATCGTTCTGGAAGGTGCGAACGGACCAACTACGACGGCTGCCGACGATATTCTCAGCGATAAGGGCATTCTGGTGGTGCCGGATGTGATTGCCAACGCCGGCGGCGTTACCGTCAGTTATTTCGAATGGGTCCAGGATTTTTCCAGCTTTTTCTGGACCGAAGACGAGATCAATCTGCGGCTGACCCGCATCATGCGCGAAGCGTTTAACGCGGTTTGGCAACTGGCGGACGAAAAGAAAGTGTCATTGCGCACTGCGGCATTCATCGTGGCGTGCACCCGTGTGCTGCAGGCGCGCGAAATGCGCGGTTTGTATCCTTGATACCAGGGCTTGATATGTGGACTGAATACATGGACTGAATACATGGGCTGGATACATGGCTTGGTTCTTGCTGATGTCGGTTGTGCAGATTTACGTCGGCAAGTGTTGCTTTTTAGATGATACTGATTCGGTTTGTGTTGAAATGAACACGAGAAGAATAGTATTAGTGATTTTTTTCGAATAATTTAATCATTTTGTTCCGTGTGGAAAAACCACTTTAAGAAGAATGGTTTGGGTACACTGGGGGCATATTTTTACAGGGAGACGTTATGAAATTATCGAAATTGGCAGGATTTCTAATTGGTGCGGGTGTTCTGGCTGGTGCGTTCCAGGTTCAGGCGCAGAATTTGACCGGCACACTGAAAAAAATCAAAGACAGCGGCACCCTCACATTGGGTGTGCGCGATTCCTCCATTCCGTTTTCATATCTGGATGACAATCAGTCCTATCAAGGTTATTCGATCGACCTTTGCATGAGAGCGGCAACTGCCGTCCAGAAATCGTTGGGCATGATGAAGATGGACGTCAAAATGGTGCCTGTCACATCGGCAACGCGGATTCCGCTGATGGCCAACGGCACCGTCGATCTCGAATGCGGATCGACCACCAATAACATGGAACGCCAGCAGCAGGTTGCGTTTGCACCGACGACGTTCGTGACCGCCAATCGCGTGCTGGCGAAGAAATCGTCCAACGTCAAGGTTCTGGACGACCTCAAAGGCAAGACCGTGGTTTCGACTTCCGGCACCTCGAATCTGAAGCAACTGACGGAACTCAATGCCGAACGTAAGCTGGGCATGAATATCCTGACGGCGAAAGATCATGCAGACGCATTCCTGATGGTCGAAACCGGACGTGCAACGGCATTTGTCATGGACGATATTCTGCTGTCGTCGCTGGCGGCATCGTCGAAATCGCCGAACGATTACATGGTCAGCACAGAAGCTTTATCGGTCGAGCCGTATGGTCTGATCGAGCGCAAGGGCGATCCTGAATTCAAGAAAGTGGTCGACACGGCGATCATCAATCTGATGAAGTCAGGTGAAATCAACAAGATTTACGCCAAATGGTTCCTGTCGCCGATCCCGCCAAAGGGCATCAATCTGAATATTCCGATGAGCCCGCAATTGGCCGCGGTGATTGCCCATCCGACCGATTCCGGCGAACCTTCGGCGTATGCCGTCGTACCGGAAGCGCAAAAAAATATCGGCAAGAAGAAATAATCGTTTCGACTTTAAAAAACAGGGAGGATAAACCTCCCTGTTTTTGTTTTTCACGCAGAGACGCCGGCGTGGGAAAAATAACAGCAAAAAATAACAAGCAACGCACATGCATCAACGATTCGATCAACAAAGCGATAGACGCAATAGACGCGACATAAGCGAGATAAGCTCATGAATTACAACTGGAACTGGGGCATTTTCTGGCAGGCATCTCCCGACGGGGCAGGGACCTATCTGGACTCTTTGCTGCTGGGTCTTAAATGGACCGTAGCGACTTCTTTAAGCGCCTGGGTGATTGCCTTGATCCTGGGTGTGGTGATCGGCACTTTGCGCACGGTCCCGAACAAATGGATTGTGCGTCTGAGCAATGGCTACGTTGAATTATTCCGCAATATCCCACTGCTGGTGCAAATGTTCTTATGGTATTTCGTGATGCCGGAACTGGTGCCCAGCGCCTTGGGCGACGCCATCAAAAGTATGCCGAACTCCTCTTTCATCACCGCGGTATTGTGCCTGGGTACATTTACCTCGGCACGGGTAGCGGTGCAAATATCGGCCGGTATCCACGCCTTGCCGCGCGGCCAGCAGTTGGCTGGTACCGCGCTGGGCCTGACCTTGCCTCAAACGTATCGCTATGTACTGCTGCCGATGGCCGGCCGCATCGTGATTCCCTCGCTGACCAATGAGTTTGCCGCGATTATCAAAAACAGTTCGGTGGCATTAACCATCGGCCTGGTCGAATTGACGGCCGCTGCGAATTCGATGCGCGAATTCTCGTTCCAGATCTTCGAAGCTTACACCGGCGCCATGATCATTTACATCATGTTCTCCGCCTTGGCGCTGTTTGCCGCCAACTGGATCGAGAAAGCCACGGCAGTGCCCGGCTTCATTGCCGCCGGCAGCGCAAATACGGGAGGCCACTGATCATGTTTGCAAATTTCGATTTCAATGTTATCGAGCGCTCCTGGTACTACCTGTTTGCAACCGGCATGTCGTTCACGCTGAAGCTGACGCTGTTTGCGATGGTCGGCGGTATCGTGGTCGGCACGATCCTGGCGATGATGCGCTTATCGTCACACAAATCGCTGTCGCTCGTTGCCACCAGTTATGTCAATCTGATGCGCTCGATTCCGCTAGTGCTGGTGATTTTCTGGTTTTACTTTCTGGTGCCCTATATCGGCGCCTGGATTATCGGCTCTACCGAACCGGTCAAGGTAGGGGCGTTCGCCTCGTCGCTGATTACCTTCATTATGTTTGAGGCGGCGTATTACTGCGAAATCATGCGCTCCGGCATTCAATCGATTCCGCGCGGCCAGGTCAATGCCGGTTATGCGCTCGGCATGAATTATTGGCAAACCATGGGCCATGTGGTATTGCCGCAGGCTTTCCGCAACATGGTGCCGGTGCTGCTCACGCAAACCATCGTGCTGTTCCAGGACGTATCGCTGGTCTATGTGCTGTCGATTACCGATTTTGTCGGCGCAGCCTCGAAAATTGCGCAACGCGACGGCCGCCTGGTCGAAATGTACCTGTTTGTCGCGGTGGTTTATTTCGTGCTCTGCTATGGGCTATCGTATCTGGTGAAGAAGCTGCAGCAGCGCGTTGCGATTATTCGCTAAACAAATGAATGGCCGCGGCCTGATTATCGGCACAGAGTGACGATAGCGGGCCACGGTCTCAAGTATTCAGAATAAGGAGAGCAAAAAGATGATTGAACTCAAAAACGTCAGCAAATGGTACGGCAGCTTCCAGGTTCTGACCGATTGCTCCACCAACGTCGCCAAAGGCGATGTCGTGGTCGTGTGCGGACCATCCGGTTCGGGCAAATCGACCTTGATCAAAACCGTCAATGGTCTGGAACCGTTCCAGAAGGGCGATATTACGGTCGATGGCATCGCGGTCGGCAATCCGAAAACCAATCTGTCGAAACTGCGCGCGCGCATCGGTATGGTGTTTCAGAACTTCGAGCTGTTTCCGCATTTGTCGATCCGCGAAAATCTGACGATCGGCCAGGTCAAGGTACTTGGCCGCAGCGTCGATGAAGCGACTGAAAAAGGCTTGAAATATCTGGATCGCGTGGGTTTGATTGCGCAAAAGGATAAATTTCCGGGCCAGTTGTCCGGCGGCCAGCAGCAACGCGTTGCCATTGCACGCGCCTTGTCGATGGACCCGATTGCGATGCTGTTCGATGAGCCGACTTCGGCGCTCGATCCGGAAATGATCAATGAAGTGCTGGACGTCATGGTCGGGCTGGCGCAAGAAGGCATGACAATGATGGTGGTCACGCATGAAATGGGGTTTGCGAAAAAGGTGGCGAACCGCGTGATTTTCATGGATCAGGGTTTGATCGTTGAAGATTGCAAAAAAGATGAATTTTTCGGTGCGCCGCGTTCGGAACGCGCGCGCGACTTCCTGGCTAAAATTATTCACTAAAGCGTTGCATTAAAGGCGCTGATTTACCCAGACTGAGCAGCCCGATCATCGGGCTGCCAGCCGATCCGGCCACTTCTCTGAAGTGGCTTTTTTTATGCTGCGTTAAAATGTTGTTCCGATGCGAAAAAACCGATAATGACCGCCATGCAAACTCAGCCCCAACTACAGACCTTAACCATCACCCGCCCCGACGATTGGCATCTGCATCTGCGCGACGGCGCTACGCTGGCCAGCGTATTGCCGCATACCGTCCGGCAGTTTGCACGCGCCATCGTGATGCCGAATCTGAAGCCGCCGATTACCACGACCGCAATGGCCGCGGCCTATCGCGATCGTATTTTGGCCGCGCTGCCATCCGCATCCGGTGCAGTATTCGAGCCATTGATGGTGCTCTACCTGACCGACGATACCTCGCCGGATGAAATCCGCCGCGCCAAGGACAGCGGTTTCGTCCATGCGGTCAAGCTGTATCCGGCCGGCGCGACGACGAACTCGGCTGCCGGGGTGACCGATCTGCGCAAATGTTATCCGGCGCTGGAAGCGATGCAGGCGGTCGGCATGCCGTTGCTGGTGCATGGCGAAGTGACCGACCCGGAGATCGATCTGTTTGATCGCGAGGCGGTGTTTATCGAGCGTGTGATGCAGCCGTTGCGGCACGCCATGCCGGAATTGCGCGTGGTGTTCGAGCACATCACTACGCGCGATGCGGCGCAGTATGTGGCGCAGGCCGGCGCGCACACCGCCGCAACCATCACAGCGCATCATCTGCTGTATAACCGCAACGAAATCTTCAAGGGCGGCATCCGTCCACATTTTTACTGCCTGCCCATCCTCAAGCGCGAAACGCATCGTCAGGCATTGGTGGCCGCAGCAACCTCCGGCAGCGCCAAATTCTTTCTCGGTACCGATTCGGCCCCGCATCCCAAGGGCCTCAAGGAAAACGCCTGCGGCTGCGCCGGCTGCTACACCGCTTCGCACGCGCTGGAATTGTATGCCCAGGCCTTCGATCAGGCCGGCGCGCTCGATAAACTGGAAGCGTTCGCCAGCTTTAACGGGCCGGCATTTTACCGTTTGCCGCGCAATCAGGGCACGGTGACTTTGCAGCGGCAGGACTGGACGGTGCCGCAGGATTATCCGATGGGGGATTCAATTGTGGTGCCGCTCAATGCCGGCGAATCGATAGGATGGAAGCAGATTTGATGCTTTGTAGTGCAACGCTGATTAAGTGCAATTGGCGGTCAATTCCACCTCTGAGGTGGTTGCGAAATTAAGGGCGTCAGGCGGGCTGTGGCGGATGTTTGTGCTCCGTTCGTGTCCTTCCGGCG
>JAQGNR010000062.1 GCA_028291765.1 Herbaspirillum sp. | reverse complement strand
TGTGCTCCGTTCGTGTCCTCCGGCCTGCGGCCTCCCCCTTTACCTCACTGCGCACAAACATCCGCCACAGCCCGCAACAGTCCGCCTTGCCCTTAATTTCGCAACCAGTTCTTAGGACACTGCCGCCGCCCATCCTAACGCATCGCATTCAAAATCCGTTTTGCCAAGCCGGCGTTATCGCCATCGAAATGATGGCCGCCTTTCAATTTGAGGGACTTGATCGTTCCTGCATCGGCAGCGGGGCAGCCGGAATCGGTTTCTTCCGAACCGAACACGCAAAGGAATTTACCGCTGCTCAACGCCAGTCGGTCGACCTCCGGCGGTATCGGCAGTCCATCGTTACTATTTTTGAGCCAGTTGGTCAGCCGGAACTGGAAATCGGCTTTGCGTCCCAGCCCCAGCATGGCAGTCAGCGCAATCGCGTCGCGCGACTCAACCGGCAGGCGATTGACGACAAACGGCAAGACATCCGCGCCTTGCGAATAACCGACCAGAATGACTTTCGTCTTATGCCAGTGCGCCATGTAAAAACGCATCAGACGCGCGACATCGGCAGCAGTCGATGCCGGCGTGCGCACATCCCAGAAATAACGCAGCGAATCCAGGCCGATCACCGGCACCCCGTTTTTGGCAAAGGTGTCGCCGATCTCGCGATCGATGCCGGCCCAGCCGCCATCGCCGCTCAGGAACACCGCCATGGTCTGGTCGCCGATGCTGTCATTACGGCCGGTGGCCGGCACTTCGACGATCGGCAAGTCCTGCACTGCTGCCGGAATCGCCACAGGCGCCGGTGTGGTGCGCATATTCAGATGATGATACGCCGCTTGCCACTGCGCAAAGACCCCCTGGCCTGCCAGCGGATTTTCAGACGGCTGCGGCAGCAATTGCAATTGGCTGCCTGCCACGCTTGAGATGAATGCCTGCGCCACGCGCGTGTGGCAGGCTGGAAATGCGACGGTCGCGCCCGGTAGTTCGGTATCGGTGCGATGCTGCAGAGCGATCCAGGGAAAACGCAGCTTTTTGGCCGGCAGCAGATCGATGCCGGTATTGGCTTGCAGACGCGTCTTGAAATTGGCGCCGGCGCCTTTGCACAAGGGTTTGCGCAATGCCAGTTCCGGGCAGAAATCGAAGGTCAGCAGACCCGAAAAAATATCGGCGGTGGTGCCGGACACTACCGTATAAGCCAGCGCCGCGCCGGCGCCTTCGCCAGCCAGTACCGGCACTGTATAGCCGGGCAACTTTTCATAGGCTTGCAAAAAGCGGCTGAGATTTTCCAGATCGCCGTCCGGAAACACGCAAGCGCCGTTATCGGCATCCAGTTTTGCCAGCAATTGCCGGGTATTGATGCCGGCCACCAGCGCGCCCTGCTCGGTTAGCGCCCGCGCCATTTGCGCCGCGCGCTTGTCCCAGCCTTGCTCGTCCGACAGCAGCAGCACCACGCCGTCGGCTTGACCCTTCGGCTTATAAATTCTGACGTTCTGGAATTTGCCGTGCGAGATGGTTTCGTCGCGCGCGCTGGCCGCGCCCGTGACGAGCAGCAGACATGCACCTATGCATGCCGCGAGTGTTGCGGCGGTGCTGCCGAAAAATCGTTTCATTTGCTGATTGCCCCTTTGAAACCGCCAAGACCGCCATTAATCAATGCGGTGACGTCTGAAAATGTAAATATCGGCGCCAGGCCGCCCTCGGCGATCAGGTAACGCGCTTCCCATTCCGGATCGAACTTATCCTTGAAACTACGCAGGCCGCGGAAATTATAAAACCGTTCGCCGTGCTGAAACATCATGCGTCCGAAACGATGCCAGCGCGAGGCCAACTGATGCTGCTCCATGCCCGACATCGGCGCCATGCCCAGACCGAAACGCTGATAACCCTGCGCCTGGCAATACAGCATCATATTGGTAAACAGGAAATCCATGGTGCCGGCCGGCGCTTCGGGCTGTTGACGCATCAGATCGATCGCCGCTTCGATGCGCAACACATCCGGCGCCATCAGCGTGGCGAACGCGACGATGCTCTTGCCTTTTCTGACCACCGCGACCGGTTGCTGCAATATGTACGGCTCTTTAAAAGAACCCAGTGAAAAGCTCTTTTCGCGGGTGCGATGCATCAGCAGCCAAGCGTTGGAGATGGCGCGGATTTGCGGCAGGATGGCCGGTATTTGCGCCGGCGCCACGACCTCGAAGCTCAGTCCTTCGCGTTCGCCGCGCGCCACGCCATGGCGCAGGTTGGCGCGCCGTGGCCCCTGCAGGCTGAAATCGTGCAGATTGACATACGCTTCTTCGCCCAGTTTATAGGCGCGCAGGCCAGCGTCCAGATACAGCGGCAGGGTTTGCGGACGCACTTTGTAAAAAGCGGCGCGTCCGCCGTGGGCATAGACCATCTCAATGAAGTTCCAGATCAGCTCCGGCCATTCCTGTTGCGCGCCGACCGGGTCCGATAAGGCAATCCATGAGCGCCCTTGTTTGGCGTACATGATGAACGATTTGCCGGAGCTCGAAAACAACAGGCTTTTATCGCCCATCAGCGCCAGGCAGGCATCGGCGGCCTGCTGCGCGTGCACGACTTGCAGCGCGCGTTCCAATTCCTCCTGCGCCGGTTTGCCGGCTTTGCCGGTGGGTTTGCGCAACAATTGCCGCATGCCCACGGCCATGCCCAGGGTCGCCACCACCAGCAGGGTGCGCATGGCGCGCGGCGCATAATCGTCGAACGCAAATTGCCACCACATCAGGTTGGCATAAGCGACGTCCTGATAAACGAAGAACAGAATTCCGGCGCAGCCCGCAATCACGCTGGCGACCGCCAGCAGCCAGCCGGCTTCGAAGGTTTGTGCGAACAGCGAGGATTTGCGGTTGAATTGTTTGCGCGAGATCACCAGCAGCGAGGTCAGAAAACTCAGCTCCACCATTTCGGATACCGCAATGCCCTTGGGCAGGGCCAAGATGCCGGCAATGATGGTCAGCACCAGCGCGGCCCACCAGGCCGCATCCAGTTTATGCAGCAGGCCGCGGGCGACAAACAGCATTGCCAGGCCGGCAATACTGCCGATCATGTGCGAGAACTCAACCGCAAACAGCGGCACCGTCGTGCGCAGCAGATGTTCGGCGGAATGGGTCGCCGGCGTGACGCCCGATATCAGCAGCATGATGCCGGTCACCAGCACCATTGCCGACATCAATCCCGGCGTCAGACGAACGGCCGCGCGCGCAATCGGCGCCAGCACGGTCGTGCGCGTTTCGAGAACGGCCAGCAGCGTAGTGGCAATCAGCAGCGGCAGCAGGAAATAAACAAGGCGGTACATCACCAGCGCACCGGCGATTTCCCCGACCGGCGCATGCGGACCCCAGGCCACCAGGATCACCGCTTCGAATACGCCCAGGCCGCCGGGCACATGGCTGATCACGCCGAGCGCTATCGCGATGGCGTAAAAGGCGATGAAAGTCGGCAGCGGCATGCCATGGTTCGGCAGCAGGACCCACAGCGTGGCGGCTGCTGCGGCGAGGTCGAGCGCGGAAATCAGTAATTGGCGCACCGCCAGCCGGCCTTCCGGCAACGGCATGGTCCAGCGCCCGAACAGCAGCAGGCTGCGGCGCCGCATGCAAAGCGCGATCAGCGCCGCTATGCCCAGCAGCGTCACGCTGGCCAATAGTTGCAGCAACAGCGGATGGATATGCAGCATGCCGGCGACGTTCGGCGCGCCCCACAGTAATCCGGCGGCGCCGAAAGTGGTCATGCCCAGACCGAACGCACCGGCATTGAAGGCGATCGCCTTGGCCACCTGCGTGGCTTCGACGCCGGCGGCGGTATAGAGACGCATGCGCACCGTGCCGCCGGTCAAAACGCCCAGACCGATGGTGTTGCCGAGCGCATAGGCGATGAACGAGGTCAAGCCGATGGTGGACCATTTCACCTTGGCGCCGACATAGCGCAGGCTGGAAGCATCGTAACCGACCAGCGCCAGGTAACTGATGGCGGTACAAAGCAAGGCGATCGCGATGCTGAGATGCGACGTGTGCCGCATGGTATGCAGGATGTCGTGGTATTGCACTTCGCGCAGCACTTTGTGCAGTGCATCAAAAACCAATGTGCCGATCAATAGCAATCCCGCGCCGACCAGCCAAGGCTTGGCGGCGATCCAGCGCCCGGTATTCAATTGAACATCGGGTGTATTGACAGGTTCCTGGATGGGCACGGGCAATGACATGCGGGTATTTGTTTCCGAAAGGCAGTACGTGAGTCGGTACAGCAGAAGATTTAGGACGGATCGATAAGCTAATAACGCAGTGAGGCTGGAAAGGATGACCGCAAAGTCATCTTGTTAATAAATCACATCGAAATCACCTCGAAATCACCTCGAAATCACCCTCTCGCCATCGGCAACCGATTTTACGGTCCTGTAGAAGACAGCAGTGCTTGCGCTGGAGTTCGGGTAAAAAAGTCGTATTTCGCTAATTTCCTGGCACTGATGGGGGTCAAGGCGGTTTTTTCTTCCGTGCTGTATTCTTGCCCCTTTTGCAATAGGGATAGCATGAACCAACAATTTGCGGACTGGTTGCGTGGATTCGTGCCGCCAAGCGGAACGGTTAATCGTTTTGAGCGGATGCGCAGTTGTGCCGGCGCGTTGTTCGGTCTGCTCATGGCAGGCTTGCTGACGCATTTGACTGTCGGCGAATCGCTCGGCGCGGCCTGGCTGATCGCGCCCATGGGAGCCTCGTCGGTGCTGCTGTTTGCGGTACCGGCCAGTCCGCTGGCGCAACCGTGGTCGATTATCGGCGGCAATATCAGTGCGGCGATCATCGGTGTGACTTGCGGCAAACTGGTGTCCGATCCGCTGATTGGCGCTGCGCTGGCCGGCTCGCTGGCCATAGGCGGCATGTTCTGGCTGCGCTGTTTGCATCCCCCCAGCGGGGCAGTGGCGCTGACAGCCGTGCTGGGCGGACCGGCGATCCATGCGATGGGATACCACTTCGTATTGATGCCGGTGGCGGTCAATTCGATTCTGTTGTTGGCTGCGGCGCTGTTTTACAACAATGCCACCGGCCGCCGTTATCCGCATGGCATACCGGCCGAAGTCACCAGTAGGCATGACACCGGCGACGTGCTGCCGACCTCGCGGCTGGGCTTTAGCGCCGACGATCTGGACGCCGTACTGAAAACGTATAACGAAGTGATCGATATCAGCCGTGAGGATTTGCAGACGATTCTGACGCAGACCGAAATGCTCGGTTATCAACGGCGTTTCGGCGCAATCACTTGCGCTGCCGTGATGTCGCGCGATGTGGTCAGCGCCGAGTTCGGCACCACACTCGATGAAGCCTGGGCTTTAATGCGCGAACACCACCTGACCGCGCTGCCGATCATCGACCGGGCGCGACGCGTCATCGGCATTGTCACTAAAACGGATTTCCTGATGCATGCCGACCTGGATCGCCATATGGATATCGGCAGCAAGCTGGCCGGTTTCATCCGCCGCAGCCATCGGGACCATTCCGAGAAGCCGGAAGTCGTCGGTCAAATCATGAGTACCAATGTCATACTGGCCTCGGTCGATAAACCGGTGGTGGAGCTGGTGCCGGCGATGTCGGATGCCGGTTTGCATCAGTTGCCGGTCATCGACGAGGAACGCCGCCTGGTAGGGATATTGACGCAGTCGGACCTGATTGCCGCTTTATATGAAAGCAGTTTGCAGAAGGTTTGAACGGCGCTTGCCTGCCTATAAATTCTTATATTTGAAAACTGCATAAGCAAACCTCGAATTTGTCGTTTGACTGCTAAGGCATTTTTGTTACATTCTGACGCCGTAACAAGTTGAGTCTCCGCAACATCCACAATAGACAAATCAAGGGGTAGTTCAATGTCGAAGAAATTTATCCTTGCGGGCGCGCTGGCGCTGACGGCTTTGCTGACGGCCGTATCGATCTCTGCGCAGGCGCAGGAAAAACCATTGCTCAATGCATCCTATGATGTCGCGCGCGAGCTGTTCGCGGCGATCAATCCGAGGTTCGTTGCCGACTGGAAAGCCAAAACCGGGCAGGATCTGAAAATCGATCAATCGTTTGCCGGCACTTCGCGTCAGGCGCAGGACATTATTCAAGGCAAGAAAGTCGACACCGTAACGTTCAACCAGGCCACCGACATCAATGTGCTGGCGCAGCGCGGTCTGATCAGGGCCGATTGGCAAAAAGCGTTTCCGAATAACGCCTCGCCGTATTACAGCACCATCGCTTTCCTGGTGCGCAAGGGCAACCCCAAGAACATCAAGAATTGGGACGATCTGGTGCGTGACGACGTGAAACTGGTCTTCCCGAATCCGAAAACTTCCGGCAATGCGCGTTATACGTATCTCGGCGCATGGTTGTATGCGAACGAGAAATTCAAGGGCGACGATGTGCAAACCAAGCAGTTTGTGGGCAAGTTCCTGCATAACGTGGTTAATTTCCCGACCGGCGGCCGTGGTGCGACGGTGGCATTTGCACAGAATGGCCAGGGCGATGTATTGCTGACGTTCGAATCGGAAGTAATGGGTATTGCCAAGGGCGACGAATTCAAGGCTGGCGGTTTTGAAGTGATTGTGCCGCCGGTGTCGGTGCTGGCGGAGTTCCCGGTTGCTGTGGTCGATAAAGTGGTTGATGAAAAGGGCACGCGCAAGGTGGCGACGGCTTATCTGAATTACGAATATTCCCGTGAAATTCAATTATTGCTGACGACTTATTATTTTCGTGTGAATCATCCTGATCTCGTTAAAGTGGTGGCCGATCGTTATGCGAAAGTCCGTTTGATTGAGCCGACCAAGGTACTTGGTTCGTGGGATAAGATCGAGCAGACGCATTTCGCCTCTGGCGGGGTGCTGGATCAGTTGCTTGCGGTGCGGAAGTAAGGGCTTTTGCTGCGTTACAATGCGGGCGGCCGGATAAGAATATTTCGGGTCAGAGGTGACCCTCCCTTCGGCAGGCTCAGGGCTGTCGGAAACCCACGGCCTGCGGCCTGCTCAGGGCGAACGGGTTCTATAGGTTTTTTGTAAAAATTTAAAAACTCCCGTTCGCCCTGAGTAGGCCGCAGGCCGTGGGTTTCCGACAGCCCTGAGCCTGCCGAAGGGAGGGTCACCTCCGCATTCAAATCACAAACCGCCCTTTATCTCCGACCAAAAATAATATCTTGATCCCATCCTTCTTCCGCCACACCCCCGTATTACCCGGCTTCGGCGCCAGCTTCGGCTTGTCGGTATTGTTCATCAGCCTGGTGACGCTGCTGCCGTTGTCCGGCTTGCTGCTGTATGTCAGCCACATGACCTGGGCGCAGTACTGGCTGGCCATTACCGATGCGCGCGTGGTGGAGAGCTACAAGATCACCCTGCTGGGCGCGTTTTATTCGACGATTGCAGTAACCTTTATCGGTTTTCTGCTGGCCTGGATCATTTCACGCTACGACTTTCCCGGCCGCCGCGTAATCGATGCGCTGGTCGATTTGCCGTTTGCGTTGCCGACCGCGGTCGCCGGCATCACCTTGTCGGCACTATTTATTCCGACCGGTTGGCTGGGGCAATGGTTTGCGCCGCTCGGCATCAAAATCTCCTATGCATTTCCCGGCATGGTGATCGCGATGATGTTTACCAGCCTGCCGTTTATCGTGCGGCCGGTGCAGCCGGTGCTGGAAGATCTGGAGTCCGAAATCGAAGAAGCGGCATTGATGCTGGGGGCGCATAAATGGCAGATTTTCTGGCGTGTGCTGTTGCCGGCGTTGGCGCCGGCATTGATTACCGGGGCTTCGCAGGCATTTATCCGCAGCCTCGGCGAGTTCGGCGCGGTGATTATGATCGCCGGCAACATCCCATTCGAAACCGAAATTACGTCCCTGATGATTTTTATCCGGATGCAGGAATTCAATTACCCGGCCGCCGCCGCGATTGCTTCGGTGGTGCTGGCAGCGTCGCTGATATTGCTGTTTCTGCTGCAGCTGCTGCAAACCCGTTTCCTTAATAAGTTGTAACGATGGCAAATTCATTCAGGCGTCCAACCGAATGGCAGCAATGGCTGTTGATTGCGCTCGGTCTGGCGGCCACGCTTTTATTTCTGGTAGCGCCGCTGGCGCTGATTTTCACCAAGGCATTCAGCGAGGGTTGGCGCGTGCTGCTGCAAAACCTGCATCAGGATTTCATGCTCAACGCGATCTGGCTGACGCTGGTGGCCACGCTGCTGACGGTGCCGATCAATCTGGTGTTCGGCGTTTTACTGGCCTGGTGCGTGACGCGTTACGATTTCCTGGGCCGCCGCTTATTGATGACATTGGTCGATATTCCTTATGCAATGTCGCCGGTGGTGGCCGGGTTTTGCTACTTGGTGGTGTACGGTTCGGAAGGCTTGTTCGGCCGCTGGCTGTCGGCGCACGACATACAGGTGGTGTTTGCGTGGCCCGGTATCATCATGGTGACGGTGTTTGTGACCTCGCCTTATGTGGCCCGGATTCTGATTCCGCTGATGCAGGCCCAAGGCAGCGAAGAAGAAATTGCCGCCTTATCGCTGGGTGCGTCCGGTCTGCAGATTTTCCTGCGCGTGAGTTTGCCTAATATCAAATGGGCGCTGCTGTACGGTTCGGTGATCACGAATGCGCGGGCGGTCGGCGAGTTCGGCGCGGTTGCGGTGGTCTCCGGCACCATCATGAATCAGACCTTGACGCTGCCGTTGCTGGTGGAGCAATTGAATAACGATTACAAGACGGCTGCGGCATTCACCGCGGCGGCGCTGCTGGCATGCATGGCGCTGCTGACCTTGGTGTTGAAAACGCTGATGGAATGGCGGCAAAATATCAAAATGCACGTCAAGGCGCCACCTGACGAATTGGTAGAACTACCTTGAACGTGGAGCCCTTGCCGACGTCGCTGTTGACCTGAATCTCGCCGCGATGTTTTTGGATGATGCCGTATGAAAGCGATAGCCCCAGACCGGTGCCTTGACCCACGGGTTTGGTGGTAAAAAAAGGGTCGAATATGCGGGTCATGTTTTCTTTTGCGATACCCGATCCGCTGTCGATGACTTCGATCCACACACACTCGCCGTCGCTGCCGGTCCTGATGGTGATTTTTCCTCTGTCGCTTTGTATGGCATGCGCTGCATTGACCACCAGATTCAAAATAACCTGATTGATCTGCGACGGCAGGCATTCGATATCGGGAATATCGCCATACTCCTTGAGCAGGTCTGCCTTGTATTTGATTTCGTTGTTGACGATGTTCAACGTGGAATCGATGCCATCGTGCAGATTGCTCCATTGCCATTCCTGGGATGCGTCGATCCGTGAAAAATCTTTCAGATCCTGCACGATTTTCCTCACGCGCAGGATGCCTTCTTTCGATTCGCTCATCAGTGCGTGAATATCTTCCATCAGGAAGTCGAGTTCGAGTTCTTCGCGCATGGTCTTTATTTTTTCGAAGGCCGTCGAGGCAGTCAATGCCGGCTCTATTTCTTGGTAGACCGTCAGCATTCGCACCAAATTGGCAATATACATTTCGAGGGTGCCGAAATTGGAAAATATATAGCCGATCGGATTGTTGATTTCATGCGCCAGTCCGGCGGCAAGTTGGCCGATGGATGCCAGTTTTTCCGACTGCAGCAATTGTTGCTGCGCCATCGACAGCTTCTCGTTGAGGCTGGTCAATTCCGCATTTCTGCGGGTCAGCTCGGCTTCGACAATGGCGCGTTGCCGGATATCTTCTTCCAGTAGTTGATTCGCATGCGCCAGTTGGGTAGTACGCTCTGCGGCCAGTTTTTCAAGATCCTCGCGGATTTTATGCAGATCGGATTCGGCCAGCTTTTGTGCGCTGATATCCCGCATGACTTCGATGGCGCCGACGATGGCGCCGTATTCGTCGCGCAGCGGCGCCGCCGAAAAATAAATCCAGCGGCCGTTTTCGCCCAGATGCGCAAGAAAATCTTCCCCTTCAAATGCATTCGGAATCAGTGGTGAAGAACGGAAAGAATGGTTGCCATTGTAATAGTTGCCCTGGATGTTTTCGAGGTTGCCGGCCACGATCAGGTCCGCCAATACGGGACGCTGATTAGGATAGATCGGCCGCCATTGATTTTTTGTGCCGACCATTTCCGCGGCGCTCAGGTTGAATAGATATTCACAGGCCTTGTTCCAGTGGGTAATCACATGATCGGCATTGATGGCGAATGCCGGCACCGGGCAGCCATCGAAAAATTCGGAAATGGCGGGTTCCCGAGCGCTGATTTCGTTTTGCATGTGAGTCTCCCTTTGCGACTTGCGACTTGCGAACTACGCTTACGACCTGCGACCTACGGTCGTCACTCAATCAAAATTGAACAGGCTTCTTCGAATTGGCGTTCGGTTTCCCGGAATACATCCATCAGATCCGTCTCTGAAATGTTCAGCTTGCGCCATCCGGATGCCGATAACGGCGGCACCAGATCCGCTGCATCGGCGGAAAGATCGAGGCCATGCGCAATACAGTCGGCAAGATTGACGATCGCAATCAAGCCCATGATATTTTCGCCTGCCAGAAAATGATGATGTTCAACCGCGTCGAGGATCAGCGGCGGAAATTTCCAGTGTTCCATGATGGCGCGTCCTACCATCGTGTGGTCCAGATCGAGTACCGCCCGTTCGGCCTCGAACAGATAGCAGTCGTGTTCTGTGCGATAAGCAATGACGGCTTGATAATGGCTTGCCGAATAGGTCACCAGGACAAGCCTGCCGATATCGTGCAGCAGGCCGGTCAGGAATGCATGGTCCTGATTGAGCGACAGCTTTTTTGCCAACGTTTTGGCGCACAGTGCGGTGCCGATCGAGTGGCGCCAGAACGCGGGAAAGTCGAGCGGACTATCCTTGCTTTGCTGGTAGCGGCTGATCACGGCGGAGGCAGTTACCAGAGCGCGTACGCTGGTAAAGCCGAGAATCGTAATCGCCTGTTGGATAGTGCCGACCTTGCGCTGCATGCCATAGAACGACGAATTGGCCAGACGCAGCACCTTGGCCGATAGCGCCTGGTCTTGCGCAATTTTGGCGGCGAGACGATTGGTATCCGATGCGTCATCATTGAGATTGCGCATCAATTCAAGCACCACGATCGGCAGCGATGGCAGATCCTGGATTTTTGCGATCACGTCGCTGAGGATGAGTTTCATCATGTTTCGCCTGAGCGATAACGCGCCAGATAGCCGAATAAAAGCCGCGTGGGTTCCTGTGCGCCGCCGCGTCTGAATAGTTCGGTCAGCCGGGCTTGCATCTGTTCGCGGGCTGCCTGTAGTTGCGCTTCGGAAATTTCTTCCTCGTCTGGGGCGATCGGGTCGCTTTTATGCTCTGTCATAGCGCTTTGTCCTTTCCATCTTGTTTGATCAGGGCCAACAGTTTGCCGCGCGATTGCGAATGCCGGCCCATTGGACGCAGCAATGCCATGAAAGATTCATTATTGATTTCAAGCAGGCATTTCTGGGTTTCGCCGCTATCTCCCGTATTGCCGTCCTGCTGCAGATCGTTCAGCAGCGACGGGATCACTGCCGTAATGTCTTTGCCCAGCATTGGGCCCTCCGGCGCGAATAGAGAATCGGCGGTGGCATTGGCCAGCACAATCAGATTGTCTTCGTCCAGACCGATGACGGCCAGCGGCAGATGTTGCAGCACTTCTTGCGCGATATTGATCGTGATTTCATCGCTTTCGATCCGTAATTCCTTTTGCTGCAACAGGGCGTCCAGTTGTGAATTGGTTGCTGCCAGTTCGGCATAAGCGATATGCAGTTGGCGGTTCAGGTGTAAATTTTCGTCGGCCAATTCCTTGCGTCTGAATGCTTCGGAGATATGCTCTTTGAGTTGCATATCGTCCCAGGGCTTGGTCAGAAATTTATAGATGGCGCCCTCGTTGATGGCGTCGGTCACCGATTGCAATTCCGTATAGCCGCTCAACATGATGCGAATGGTGGTCGGATAGGCTTCTTTGGCGATTCTGAAAAACTCGACGCCGGTCATCTCCGGCATGCGTTGATCCGAGACGATGACATCGACCGGCGTAGAGGCCAGGATTTTCAAGGCATCCAGACCGGTCGATGCAGTCAGAACACGGTATTTTTCTTGGTGCAAGAGTCGCCTCAATGCGGCCAGAATATTTTTTTCGTCGTCTACCAGCAGCAAAACGCGAGATGCCTGATCCTGCCGGGAAGCTTGGTCCGGTGAATTCACTTTCTTCTCCTCGACAACTGCTGTGCGGCGGGCTTATATCAAAATGGAAATTTGCAGCGGTACATTTTGTGTTTGTTCGAAGCGTCGTATTTGTGCAATGTTTTGCGCGTGGATCACGCTATCCTTGATCAGCAGCAGCACGCCATCAGGGGTGCGTAAATCGTCGGCGAGTTGCATGCCGGGCACCAGTTCCAGCGGTTTTACCAGACGTGTTTTGACTGACTGCAACATGCCTTCTTCTTCAACCAGCGAGAGAAATTGGTCGACTATTATCGGGTCGTAGCGATGGCCGCGCTGCGCTTTGAGCAACGCCAGTGTTTTTTCCAGCGGCAGCGGCTGGGTGGCGATGGCGCCGGACAGCAAGGCTTCGAAATCGCGGGTCAGCGCCAGGATGCGCGAGCCGATCGGGATCGCGTCTCCCACCAGACCTGACGGCGAGCCGCGGCCGTCGTAACGCTCGTATTGATGGCGAATAATCGAACCTGCAGCGGCATACGCCGCCACCGGCGTGAGCGCCAGTTGTCCTTTCAGGGGATGCGTCATGAACAGGCGGGTTTCATCGCTGCTCATCTTGTCCATCGGTTTGCGCACCAGTTCGTCGGACAAGCCGATCTTGCCGACGGCATGCAGCAAGCCCGCGATCATCAAATCCTGTAAGCCGGCTTCGTTTATTTTGTAGACCGAACCCAGACTGATCGACAATTTTGCGCCCAGATTACGTGACAGTTCGCCTACGCGTCCCGAGTAGCCGAAGGCGCCGGCGCGCAGTTCGATCAGGTTGGAAAACACCTTCAGCATGGTGAGAAGATTATTTTTTATTTCCTGCTCGGAATTTTCGAGAAACAGCACTGTCTGGCGCAGTTCTTCGGTACGCGCGACGACTTGTTGTTCGAGCTTGGCGTTGAAGGCCGAGAGTTCTTCATTTTGCCGCAGCACGATCTGCGTCAGACGTTGCGCTTCGTTTTTCAATTGCTGCTGTTCGAGGGCGCGCTGGACAGTCAACAGGAGATCGTGTTCATCCCAGGGTTTCGGCAAATAATGGTAGATGCCGCCTTCATTGATGGCCGCAACGGTCGAGCTGACGTCGGAATAGCCGGTCAACAGGATGCGGACAATATCGGGATAGCTGGCTTTGGCCTGGGCCAGAAATTGCGCACCGGTCATGCCGGGCATGCGCATGTCGGAAATAATCAGATCAACGTGTTCCGCGGCTAATATCTCCAGTGCGGCGGGACCGCTTTCGGCCGTCAGCACCTGGTAGCCGACCGGTCTGAACAAGCGCTTCAATGCGGACAAAATACCGGCTTCGTCGTCGACCACCAGGACGACAGCGGTGTCGTTGGCGACTAGATCGGTATCTTGCATGAGACGCTCGTTCATGTTTGCCCTTTCGGAGGATGAGAGTCCGGCTGCTCAGGGTCCAGTGGCAGCCATACCGTGAATGTCGATCCGGCGCCGGGGACGCTGGCGACCTCTATGCGGCCGCGATGTTTTTGCACGATGCCATAGGATAGCGATAATCCCAAACCAATTCCATTACCGACCGGTTTGCTTGTATAAAACGGTTCGAAAATCCGGTTCAGATGATCCGCTTCAATGCCGCAACCGGTGTCGCTGATGCTGATCGATACCCAGTCGTGGTGGCGTTGCGTGGCGATGCTGATCGAGCCGGTTTTCTCGATAGCATACGCGGCATTGGTCAGCAAGCTCAGGAATACCTGATTCAGATCGGAAGCGAGGCATTTGATCGATGGTAAATCGCCATAGCGTTTCTCTATGGAAATTCTGCCTTCGAGGGTGGCGCCGCTAATCTCCAGCGTACTGTCCAGCGCTTTGTGCAGATCGGCCATTTGCCAGCCGGATTCGCCCACGCGGGAGAAATCCTTCAGCGATTGCACGATATCTTTGACGCGCTTCAAGCCATCCAGCGATTCCGCCAGCAGATCGCCGACGTCGTTTTTGAGGTAATCGATATCGGCTTGCTGGCGGATTTTCGCCAGTTTGCCGGCGATGTCGGCGACATTGGACGATTCTTCCCAAGTTTTCTCGTAGCGGTCGATTACCAGCAGCAGCGTCTCGACATAGGTGCGCAAGGCGGTCATGTTGGCGCTGACAAAACCGATCGGATTGTTGATCTCGTGCGCCATGCCGGCAGCCAATTGCCCTAACGAGGCCATTTTTTCGGACTGCAGTAATTGTTCCTGGGCTTGTTTTAGCTGTTGAATCAATAACTGCTGTTCTTCGCCTTTCTTTTGCAGGGCTTCTTCCATCAGCTTGCGTTCGGTGATATCGGTCAGGGAGCCGATCACTTCAAAAGGATGGCCGTTGTCGTCGCGGATCAAGCGCAAGGTGTCATGCATCCAGAGATAATGGCCGGCGGCGGCCTGAAAGCGATATTCGTAAGTGCGCTGGCCTTCGACAAAAAGCTGCGCCAGACTCGAAAAGATTGCGGGCACGTCCTCGGGATGAATATGGTTGTACCAGAAATTGGGGTCGGCCATCATTTCCGCCGGCCGATAGCCCAAAACACGCGTGGCATTTTCGCTGACGAAGGTCATTTTGAAATCGCCGGAAGGCACGCTGCTATAGATAATGGCGGGTGTATTGGCCAGCAAATAACGAGAGCGCTCATGGGCCATGTCGGCGTCCGACCGGCCGGATGCCGGCGCCGGGGAGGTCGGCGTGAACGCGGAGGAATTGAACTCTTCGAATTGCGCGGCCATAAAATATTTTATGTTCTAAAGAGCGCCTTCACCGTAACAAAGGCATGGCAGGCATGGACAGCGGACATTGCGCTTTTTTCAATAAAAGCAGAGTACTGCACTTGGCGCTGATAAACAATTAAATTAGAAAGATGCGCCCAAAGCGGGACTTGTACTGGCAGAAGTCTGCAATACTGTCGAACAATTCCTGCTAAAAAATGCGCGCCGAAGCGTAGCGGCGGGAACGTGAATTCAAGAATAATCAATCTGACACGGGAGACAAGCATGAAAGTACCGCACAGCGTCGCGCTGGCCGCAGCATTTATCGTTGCCGCTATAACAATGACTAGCACGCAGGCACAGGAAGTCGTGCGCTTGGGCAATCTCAAATTCGCGCACTATGGCGCGATTTCCTATATCAAGGAAATCGCACCGCAATGCGGCATCAAGGTTGAAGAACATATCTTTGCCAAGGGGCCGGATGTGATGCAGGCGATCCTGGCCGGCGAGCTCGATGTCGGCGCGACGGCTTCCGAAGGGGCGATTACGGCGCGCGCCAATGGTGCGCCGATTTTCCTGGTGGCCGGCTTTGCCAAGGGCGGTGCGCGACTGGTGGCGCGGCCCGATGCCAAGATCAAATCGGTGGCCGATCTGAAAGGTAAAAAAGTCGGCGTTACCCGCGGCGGGATTCAAGAAGTATTGTTGGCCGCCGAGCTGGCGCAAAACGGGCTGAGCATGTCGGACAAGCCGGGCAAGGATGTGCTGGTCGTCTATCTGGCCTTTGCCGACCTGAATCAGGCGCTGCTGGGTAAAGACCTCGACGCCATCATGCAGAGCGAACCGCAGTCGTCGCAAGCGATCAATAAGGGCTACGGCGTCGAAGTGCTGAAACCATACGACACCCCGATCGGCGCACCGGTGCGCACGCTGGTGATGACCGAGAAGTTTTATAACGAGAAACGTCCGGTGGCCGAGAAATTCATGCGCTGCTTCGTCCAGGCGACCAAGACCTTTATCGACAACAAGGCGCTGGCCGAAAAATATGTGCGCGAAACGATTTTCAAAGGCCAGATTACGTCGCAGGATTTCAACGACGCCATCGCCAATTCGCCATATTCCTATGACGTTACGCCGGAGCATATTCAAATTACCACCGACGTGATGGTGAAATATGGTGTCGGCAAGATGGCTACGCCGGCGCTTGCCAAGGATTGGGTTAAAACCGATTTGCTGAACGAAGCCAAAAAGAGCCTGAACGTCAAATAAGGAGTTGTAGATGGCGAAGTCGAAATGGCGTCATGTTGCGTCAGGTTTGCTGGTGCCCATCATCGTGATTGCGTTATGGCAGACCGCTTGCAGCGTGGGATTGGTCAGCCCGCTGAAATTGCCGTCGCCACTGGCGGTGGCGCAGCGCTGGATGCAATATCTGTTGCCCTCGGATGCTTATACGGCCGCTTCCGGCAGCTGGTGGGCCTGGGCTTTTTCGGGCGAACTGATACACGATACGCTGGGCAGCATGTATCGCGTGGCGGTCGGTTTCCTCGTCGGCGCCGGGTTGGCGCTGCCTTTGGGTGTGTTGATGGGCGCCAGCCAGCGCGTGTATCAGCGCATGTACATCCTGGTGCAGATATTGCGTCCGATTCCGCCCAGTGCTTACACGCCGCTGGCGATGCTGTGGTTTGGCCTTGGTAATCCGCCGGCCGTATTCATGATCAGCATTGCGGCGTTTTTTCCGGTATTGGTCAATACCATTACCGGCGTGCGCCAGGTCGACAGCATTTATCTGCGCGCGGCCCGTAATCTCGGCGCCGATCAGCGCACCATTCTGCGGCGCATCATGCTGCCGGCCGCCATGCCTTATATTTTGGCGGGATGCCGCATCGCCATCGGTGCGGCGTTCATGATTGTGATTGTCTCCGAGCTGATTGCGGTGCCGGATGGGCTGGGTTTCCGCATCAACGAAGCGCGTGAATATTCGTGGACCGATAAGGTGATGGCGGGGATGTTTACCATTGGAATGATCGGGTTGACGCTCGATATCGGCATGAATAAATTGAATAATTATCTGCTGCGCTGGCACCGCGGTCTGGAGAACTGAGATGAGCCAATCGCAAATTATCATCGCCGGCGTCAATAAAGTGTTTAGCGGCGATGCGCGGGAAGTGGTCGCGCTCAAGGATATTAATCTGGAAATCGACGCCGGCCAGTTCGTTTGTCTGCTGGGGCCGTCCGGTTGCGGCAAATCGACCCTGCTCAATGCGGTGGCCGGTTTCTCGTTGCCGTCGAGCGGCACGATTCATGTCGAAGGCGAAATAGTGAGCGCGCCCGGTCCGAAGCGCGGCATGGTGTTTCAGGAGTACGCCTTATTTCCATGGATGACGGTGGAGCAGAACATTGCTTTCGGTCTGGAAATCAAAGGGATGGTGCGTGAGGCGCGCGAGGTGCGTATCGCAGCGCTGCTGGAGATGCTGGGCATGGCCGATTTTCGCCACCGTTTTCCGAAGGATTTATCGGGCGGCATGCGTCAGCGCGTCGCCATCGCCCGTGTGCTGGCGCTGGATTCGCCGATCATGCTGATGGACGAACCGTTCGGCGCGCTCGATGCCTTGACCCGGCGCAATCTGCAGGATGAATTGTTGCGCATCTGGGCGGAATTGAAGAAAACTGTGATCTTTGTGACGCATAGCATTGAAGAAGCGATTTATCTGGCTGATCGTATCGTGGTGATGACCTATCGGCCGGGCACCGTCAAGCGCGACCTGACGGTCGATTTGCCGCGCATGCGCGATCCTTCCACGCCGCAATTCAATGCGCTCAAGCGTGAGTTGGGCGAAATGGTGATGGAAGAGCAACAGCGGCATCATCATGATGAGATGCGTATGGCGGCGATTGACTAGAGCTTGTGGCGTTCACGAGCCGCACGAATGGTGTTTTGATATCCGATCGGTAAGTTAAGTTGATCAAGACGATTGATGTTGAATGTTCCTATTTCTTTGTGCTCATGGCTCAGTCGGATGCCGTCGAAATTTTTGCAGCGACAATGAAATGGCAATATAAGGACCGGTATCAAGTCTGAAACGTAAAATACATAAGGTCTTAAAATTTGCCCAACAGCGATATCGAGACCTGTTTCTTCTTCGATTTCACGTGCTAAACAATCTTCCGGCGTTTCCCCGAGTTCTAGTTTTCCACCGGGTAATTCCCATTCTTCCCGCTCATTTTTTAGTAGGAGGACTTTGTCGTCATGAATTAAAACGCCCTTGATTGAGGCTGGATAGCGCGTGGAATTTGTGTCGCTAGGTAATGGGCTGTTCATATTGGGTATCCGCTTTAGGCGGCCGATGCTCGCCTTCGTGTAATAGGCTTCCTCATGCCCTTGATATTCCCGCAAGAAAGAGCCTTATTCTCGAGATGGCCCAAATGGGATATTTAAGTCTTCACGGCTCCATCCCCAGGCTGGCAAAGCTTCTCAATGTTTCAAGGGCGACTGTTTATGCCGCATTAAAATGATTCAAGCATAATATTTGATGAACATTGCGGCCGTACTCAACCCCATCAGGGAAACGAAAACCATACGCAAGCGTTGTGCACTGACTTTCAAGACCAAGCTGGCGCCAAATTTTCCACCCGCGAAAGACCCAATCCCCATCACCATCGCTAGCTGATAGTCGATGTTTCCAATGGCGATAAACAGGGCAAGGGCGGCACAGTTCGCGGCTAGGTTGAGCGGCTTGGTCCACATGGTGGCTTGGTGAATACTCAACTTCATCCACCTCATCAGAGCAATGGACCAAAGTGTTCCGGTTCCCGGTCCGAAAAAGCCATTGTAGAAACCAATTCCGGCTCCCAAACCGGGCAAGAGCCCCCGCTGTGGCGCACTGGTCACCGCAGGTTTTGAGCCCGGGCGCATCCCCACCAGGTAATACATCAAGACACTAAGCAGCAGCCACGGGATGAACTTCTCGAGCGTATGCAATGGGAAGCTCCGAAGGACTAGAACGCCGACCAGCGCCCCCACGCAGGTCAACAACAGGGGCAACAACAGCGGCTTCAAACTCAGCTCCCCGCACCGCAAAAAATGCCATGTCGCCGAAAGCTCTCCGATGGCCGATTGCAATTTGTCAGTACCCAACGCCTGAAAGGGCGAAGATCCAGTCAGGAGCAGCGCAGGCACGGTGATCAACCCGCCGCCGCCGGCAATTGCGTCGGCGGTTCCCGCTATAAACGCCATTGTGGCAAGTAGGGGATAAACAATGAAACTCTGAGACATCAGCATTAGCGTCTTTCTTAAGCAAACCAGGCGGGGAGGTAAATTTAGATGACTATCGATTTCGGCACCCGCTGACATGCGGGTGATTATGCGTAGCAACGCAGGCGCTGTGCATCAAAGACGTACTCGCCGCCTTCCGCTTGTTTATGATGTGGCGAAGTGTCAACTAATGACAATATGTCATTTAGATCAGCTAGTCCAAATCGGAATTACGCAGTACTGCATCGCCGTTTCCGGTTGCGGCCGGCGATACGGTACGGTGGATCGTGGGCGATAGGTCCAGCGCGGATAAAGGGTAAATACTGGTCGATATACGAGGAAAACAACCCTAGTTTGGAACCGCATAGCCGTTCTTGGCACTATCACCCCATGCACCGATAGTGAGGAGACGATTCATGCCAGGCTTAAGTACCGACGCAGCGCTGCTGTTCAATGCGCTCATGGCAATAGTGGTACTGATCGTTATGATCACGCGCTTGCGCATTCACCCTTTTATCGCACTGATTGTCGTTTCCGGTTTTCTGGGATTGATTTCGGGCATGCCGCTGCCGGATATCGTGCAGTCGTTTCAGGACGGTTTCGGCGATGTCATGGGTTTCGTCGGCATCGTGTTGGGGCTGGGCACGATGCTGGGTAAATTGATGGCGGAATCCGGCGGCGCCGATCGCATCGCGCAAACGCTGATAGATGCGTTCGGCAAGCCGCGCGTGCATTGGGCCATGATGCTGGCGGCGTTCCTGGTCGGCATTCCCCTGTTTTTCGAAATCGGTTTTGTGCTGTTGATCCCGCTGGTCTTTATCGTTGCGCGCCGCAGCGGCGTGCCGATATTCAAGATCGGCATGCCGATGCTGGCCAGTCTGTCGGTGATGCATGGTCTGGTGCCGCCGCATCCCGGGCCGATGCTGGCGATCGGTGTCTTCGGCGCCGATATCGGCAAAACCATTCTGTATGGCCTCATTGTCGGTGTGCCGGCCATGATTCTGGCCGGCCCGTTATTCGGATCGTTCATTTCCAGATATGTATCGATCGCGCCATCGCCGGCGCTGATGGCGCAATTGGTAAGCCAGTTGCATGGACCGGACGGGCAAAATAAACCGGGCTTCGGCATCACGCTGGTCACCGTGCTGCTGCCGGTCTTCCTGATGCTGCTAAAAACCCTGGTCGATATCACGCTGCCCGGCGCCGATGGCCTGCGTCATTTGATGGACTTTATCGGCAATCCTATCGTCGCCTTGTTGGCGGCCTTGCTGTTGGCGTTGTATACCTTCGGCATCGCGCGCGGTTTCAGCCGTGAGCAGGTATTGACGTTTGTCGGGCAAAGTCTGGCGCCGACCGCGGCGATCATTCTCATCATCGGCGCCGGCGGCGGATTCAAGCAAATGCTGGTCAACAGCGGGGTCGGTAACGCGATCGGCCACATGGCCATGCACGCGCAAATCAATCCGCTATTGCTGGCCTGGTTCGTGGCGGCCGTGATCCGGCTGGCAACCGGGTCGGCGACCGTCGCCACTATCACCGGCGCCGGCATCGTCGCGCCGCTGACGACGCTGATGCCGGACACCAGCCGCGAATTGCTGGTGCTGGCCACCGGCGCCGGTTCGCTGATCTTCTCGCATGTCAACGATGCCGGCTTCTGGATGGTCAAGGAATATTTCAATATGAGCGTCGGCGAAACCTTCAAGACCTGGAGTGCAATGGAAACGATCATCTCGGTCAGCGCTATTGTTATCATCATGGCGCTTAGCGTGTTTGTGTGAGGAATCGAGAATGACAAAGTACATGGTCGGCGTCGACATCGGGACTACCAGCGCCAAGGCGGTCGTGTTTACGATTGCCGGCAAAATCGTTGCGCAGCACGCGCTGCAATATCCGTTGATCAGTACCGCGCCCGGCATGGCCGAGCAAGCACCGCCGCAGATTTATGCCGCGGTGCTGGAGGTCATCGGCACCGCGGTGCGCGAAGCAAAAGCCACGCCGGATGAGATTGCCTTCGTCTCCTTCAGCGCCGCGATGCATAGTGTGATCGCGCTCGATGCGCATGACGCCCTGCTGACCAATAGCATCACCTGGGCCGATAATCGCGCCGCCGAATGGTCGCAGCGGATTCGGGACGAATTCGACGGCCATGCCATTTATCTGCGCACCGGTACGCCGATTCATCCGATGTCGCCTTTGTGCAAACTGATGTGGCTGCGCCATGCGCATGCGGATCTGTTTGCGCGTGCTGCGCGCTTTGCCGGGATCAAAGAGTATGTATTTTTTCGGTTGTTCGGACGCTGGCTGGTCGATCATTCGATCGCGTCGGCTACCGGCATGTTCAATCTTCGACAGTTGGATTGGGATGTCGATGCCTTAAAGCTGGTCGGCGTCAGTCCGGCGCAATTGTCCGAACCGGTCGCAACTACCTATCGCTTGCAAGGCTTGCCACCCGCTTTGGCAGAGCAGCTCGGGCTGCGCGTGGCCACGCCGTTTGTGATCGGTGCGAATGACGGCGTGTTATCGAATCTGGGCGTCGATGCGATTCATCCGGGCCAGGTGGCGGTGACCATCGGTACCTCGGGCGCGATACGCGCTGTGGTCGATAAGCCGGCAACCGATGCATCCGGCCGTACCTTTTGCTATGCGCTGACCGAGCATCATTGGGTGGTCGGCGGGCCGGTCAACAATGGCGGTAATGTGTTTCAGTGGGCGCGCGATGTGCTGGCGAGCAATGAAGCCGAGCTTGCGCGCCAGAGCGGTATCGATCCCTACGAAGTGGTTACTGAAATGGCGGCGCAAGTGCCGCCGGGCGCTGGGGGGTTGTTGTTCCATCCGTATCTGGCGGGTGAGCGGGCGCCGCTATGGAATGCCGATTTGCGCGGCTCGTTTTTCGGGCTTGGCCTGCATCATCGTAAAGAACATATGATTCGCGCTGCACTGGAAGGCGTGATTTTTAATCTGTCTGGAATCTTGCCGGCAGTGGAGGATTTGATCGGGCCGGCGCAACGCATCATGGCCACCGGAGGTTTTGCGCATTCGGCTTTGTGGCGGCAGATCATGGCCGATATTTTCGATCGGGAGGTGCTGGCGCCTGAGAGCGTTGAATCGTCCTGTCTGGGGGCGGCGGTGCTGGGCCTGTATGCAATGGAGATGGTTACTTCGCTGGATGTGGTTGCATCGATGGTCGGCGTTACGGAGCGGCATCTGCCGATCGCGGAAAATGTTGCCGTCTATGCGCAGTTGCGGCCGATTTTTATGGCGATTCCGCGCAAGCTGGAGCAGGAGTATCGGTTGCTGGCGCAATTCCGGCGGCAAGAGATTGCCGGTGATTTGTTGTGAAGGTTTGAGCCCTCCAGGAACGACTCCAGAGCGTGTTGATATTTAATTCAGTTCAGAGGTGCGAATGCGTGCTGGCCGCCAGTGCTTGCTGTCCGGTGAGACGCGCCAAACAAAAAATACTCGCTGCGCTCAGACAATATTTTCCTGATTTGTTTGGCACATCTCACCGGACAGCAACAACTGGCGGCCAGCACGCATTCTGGTTTGAATGCATCTCCTAAATTCAATGGCAACACGCTCTAGTGTTGCTTTACCTGCGCTTCGTAACTTACGCTGCCGGAATCACCCGCTGCCAGTATGCCGTTAAGATGCCATTCCAGCGCGCCGGGTTTTCGCTCGATGGTTGTGCCGCATTGATCGCCTTGTTCCGTCGAGACGCAGCACTGCAGGCTATCCGGTATCGATTGGCCGCATTGCGCGTTGCGCAATGTCAGGTAGGTACTTTGAATATCGTCCTTGATGATGAGGGTGTTCAGGTCTTCGGTGCTGACGTTGGTGAAGGTAATGGTGTAGTGCAAGATATCGCCCGGCAATGCGGTTTTTTTGTCTACCGTTTTTTTCAGCCTGAGTTGTTCCTCGTCAAAGGGCGGGCCTTCCAGCGTGATGCGATGTATGGTTGAGATCAGGCCGATTAAATTGTTGGCACTTGCCTGCACCTCGCTTTGGATAAACGTGCCGGATACCGCTGTGTTTGCAACGCGAACCGGAATGGTCACGGTGAACGCATTTCTTGCTGCGAGCATGGCGCCATGTGTGGATGACAGCAGCAGCGTATCGCGGCCTCCCCAATGGGGGTTCAGTCTCATTGCTGCGGGGCCATCGCCATCGATACGAACATCGCCGTCTTTCTGCAAACCGGGAGGTAATGCATAGCGTAATGCGATGCCGGATAGCGCTGATTTGAAGGCGCGTATCGTAATTCGGTAATCGAATGCCGTGCCCTGGGTATATTTCCAATCGGCTTGCATCGATTCCAGCTGCAGACGCAGCATGGTATCGGCCGGGAGCTGCCCGATCACGGTTCTCGATGGTGTGTCGTCGGCGTCGTTGCCGGCCTTATCGGCGGCGCGCAGGCGCAAGCGATAGTTGAGGCCTTGCGTCAAGCCGGACAAGTCATATTGAAAATCGCTGCGACCCGGATCGGCCACTACGGTATGGCTTTGCCACGTCGCAGCATTTTCCGCCTGCCATTCCATGACGACATAATCGGGATTATCGTCGACCATGTTCCCCGCGACGTGAATACGGCCATCCGATAGCATGGCCTGATCCAGCGGTTCTAGCCAATTGACGATCGGCGGTGTGCGATCGACGATAAAGCTGCCCTTGGAAACCCAGTTAGCGATATTGCCCGCGTTATCCGTGGCATATATCTGGACATCCTTTAAGCCATCTCTCTGTAGTGCCGGAATCGTATATTCATACTGATCTCCGCTGCCTTTTTTCATTTTGATATCCGTGGAAGGCGCGCCGGTCCACCATATCCATACGTTCGCAACGCCGGAAGACGTATCGCTGACATTCGTTTTTATCGTGATTTCCGCTTTCGTATATTGTGAGTTGCTGTTATCCCATTCTATTTTTGGCGGTAAGCGATCGACGATAAAGCGTCCCTTTACTTGCCATTTGGTATCGTTGCCAGCCTTATCTCTGGCCCAGATCTGCACCTCTTTCTCGCCTGCCGGGAATTGCGAGGTATCGATTGTGTATCGATACCGGTCGCCGCTTACTTTATTCATGCTGATGCTTCCAGCTGCTCCAGGCCACCATATCAATACATCGGCGACCCCGGATACCGCATCGCTTACGTTCGCATTGATCGTGATTGACGTTTTCGCGTATTGCGCATTCGTATCGTCCCAGTCGATTGTTGGCGCGTTGCGATCCACGGTAAAGCTGCCCACCGTTTGCCAGCCATTGTTGGCGCCGCTGCCGCTGTTGGCCCAGATCTGCACATTCGTTAAGCCGCCTTCCGGCAGGCCTGCTGTGTCGATTCTGTATTGGTATTGATCTCCTGCGATATGGTCCATCCGCAGATTGTTGCTCGGCGCGCCGGGCCACAATATAAACACCTCCTTAACGCCGTCGCCGGTGCTGGCTGCATGAATATTGATGGTGATTTCACCCTGCGCCCAATAGAGGGGATTCGCGTCGTCCCATGTCACTTTCGGGGCACTCGGCGGGGGCGGTTTTGCTGCCACTTCATAATAGCGATTCACCATACTGTCTGTGCCGGCGGCTTGGCTTTTGCATAACAGCGTTACATTAAATTTTGTGCCGACTGTTTTGGTTAGTGGCGTCGTTCCCACGTTTACGGTGTATGTCGGATTGTCTATCCATGTTGCGCTTGTACCGCCATCCAGCAGCTCGACGGTAGAGCCACTTTGGATCTGGAGTCTTGCCGACGCTCTGGTTTCGTACCAGTGTTCCTTTTCGCATGCACCACTTATATAAATCGCATCGCCGATATGTACCGGAGTCGGATTGGCGCTGTCGGTTGAGCCGCCGGAAGTGATCTTTGCTATGGCGGCCCATGCGGAAGGCGCAGAGAGCAGAATCGCCAGGATAATCCCGAGCAATTTCAACCATTTCATCATGCGATTTTTACCAAAAACTGTTTTCATAAAACGGACATCGTGTGTGCAAAAATGATTGGCGGCGACTGCAAAATTCGAACTTCGCATCGTGATGGTTGCGGGACGCTATAGTGATGCGATATGGCGCCGATAGGTATCAAACGTATTTGGCAGCCTATGGCAATCTACATGGAAAAACGACGATAGCCGTCGTGCAGGACGGTAGGTTGCAAAGCAAGCAAGGGGAAATAAATTAAACCGGATAAGCCATTATTCAGCTTGGGGAAGATAGCATTGGAGCGATATCTTGAGGACGTAGGTTGTCTTAAATTTGGCAGGCAAAATTCTTAAATTTTTATAGGCCTGTTGTTTATAGCGCATCAATCAATTGGCCGGCATGGGCACCGGTTCGCCGCCTTTGAATTGATAAATGGTGACCGGCGAATTCTTCAAATCGTGCGCTGCGTCGAATTCATAATCGCCGGTCACACCTGTATAACGCATCGCCGCCAGTATCGGGGCGAATTTGACCGGATCGGTCGAATCGGCTTTTTGCATCGCTGCTGCCAGCATCTTCATGCTGTCATAGCAATACGGTGCAAAAGTCAGCGGCAATTTGCCATAGCGTTTTCGATAATCGGCCAGGAAAACTTTGCCGGATGTACGCGCGCTGATCGTCGAGCCGCCTTGTACGCAATATATTTTGTCGTTGACGATATCGCCGCCGAGCATGCCGGCTTGCGCATTGCAGATGCCGTCGCCGCCCATCAGTATTGCATCGACGCCCATTTGCTTCATCTGCTGCTTCAGGGCAACCGCCGGCGTGAAATAGCCGCCGTAGAAAATCCCATCGACCCGCTGGTTCTTGATCGTGCTGAGGATCGGACCGAATTCGACGCTTGTCTCGGTGCTGAATCTGCGGTTCACGATGTTGATTTTGCTGGCTTTGGCGGCGGCCAGGAAGGCTTCGGCGACGCCTTGTCCGTAAATGCTACGGTCATCGATGACAGCCACTTTTTTCAATTTCAGTTGTTTTGCAGCATAGATCGCCATGTCGCCGCCGAGCTGATTGTCGTTCGGCGCGAAGCGGAATACGTACTGAAAACCTTGTTGCGTAATGCGCGGATTGGTGGCGATGGTCGCCATGACGATATTGGCGTCGTTATAGAGCTTTGATGTGGGCAGCGCGACGCCGGAGTTGTAGGGGCCGAGGACGGCTTTGACTTTGGCCTCGATCAGGTTCCTGGCGGCGATCATGCCGATTTTCGGATCGGCTTGATCGTCTTCCGACACCAACTGAAAGGTAATCGATTTGTTGCCGATAATGATTTTTTTCTGATTGAGTTCGTCAATGGCCATGTTGGTGGCGGCTTCATTATCTTTGCCGACGGCAAGCTGGGGTCCGGTCAGCGGGCCGGTGAGGCCGATTTTGACGACTTCCTGCGTCATTGCTGTTGAGGTGTTTGCGATTGGTGCGCTGGTTGCGAACGTGATGGCGGTCAGACCGATTGTCAGACCGACTGTCAGACCGAATCTCAGGCTAGTCGCTGTTATGGGAAACCGCATTCTTGTTCTCCTGAATCGTCTTTTGGCGGCGTTGCCGCATTCGCGGAAGCCTTAATTTACGCCTTTTCTGATTGGTGCTTCGATTGTGTTGTTTTTGATCCCAAAAACCGGCATCAGGCCGGCAAATCAGGCTTGCGTGAGTACCGGCGCATACCCTGCATCCCGGATCGCCCCTTCGAGGCAGGCGACATCCTGCGCATTGGTAATGCGCACCAGATGTTGCGGTAAATCGAATTCGATGACCGCATTATGATCGGCCGCCAGCACGGCCTTGGTGATCACATCGACGCAATGCGCGCTCTTCATATCTCGTATATGGAATTCCAGCATGTCAATCTCCTCGGATGTTTACGCGACGATGATTGCATTAGGAATAGCCAATCCGGCGATTAGTTCAACCGATCCGCCGAATCGGCGAAACGGGCAATCAGCGCGCCAGTCCGATATTGTCTTTCACTTCCTTATAGGCCGCCGCCACGTGTTCGACTGCCGCCGCGCGCGCCCCCCGTGCATCGTGCGCGGCAATCGCCTCATATATCTTGCGCAATTCACTGGCGCTATGTTTGGCCCGGCCGGGAATCGACATGGTGCGCGTTCTGAGCAAATTGACCCTGGCCAGCAAGCCATGAATCAGATCGCCGATCACCTGATTGCCGCATCGGCGAATAATGGCTTCATAAAAATCGGAGGTGGCGTTGACCCGCCCCGGCGCGTCGTTATCTTTGACCGCCAGCTCAAAACTTTCCAGCGCACGCTTCATGTCGGCAATATCGTCTTCGGTCGGATTTTTCGCAGCCAGCGCTGCGGCTTCGCCTTCCAGCATCTTGCGCACATGGTAGATCTGCGTGGCTTCTTCCCATGAAATGTCGGCCACCGAGGGGCCTTTATTGGGCACCAGAATCAGTAACTTCTCGCTCGATAATACGCGTATGGCTTCCCGCACCGAGGTGCGGCTCACGCCGAGCTGCTTGCACAGATCGGTTTCAACCAGCCGCGCGCCGGCCCTGAAATGGCCGCTGATAATGGCTTCGCGTAACTTCTTGACGGTTTCGAGTTGTACTGTTCTCGGGGTGATGGTCAGATCCACTCAGTTCATCCTAATCGGTTTTTAATAAGTTTTGGTTTGGCGATTGCCGTGTTTGTTGAAGATTGTGTACGTGCCGCTGAACCAACTTTCGCTAGCGATTTTCGCACGCCACGGCGTCTCGCGCGCTTTTTTCCGTTCAGGCGAATCCATTGCGCTCAGGTCGGAAAGATAATGCAGCGCCAAGCGGTTGAAGGCGCCCGGTTCGCCGGAAATCACATTGAAACGGCGCACCATCTGCCAATCCTTGCATTCCATCAGCAAAGGCGCGTGATCGTTGTTATACCACACGTCGAACGCGGCCAGCCGGTCTTGCGGCACGGTGAACCAGACCGCATACAGGATCGGAGCGTCGACGCCCATGCTGCCGTCCTTCGTAAAGCAGTTGATTTCCTCGCAGGTATAACGGGTGAATCCG
>JAQGNR010000055.1 GCA_028291765.1 Herbaspirillum sp. | reverse complement strand
CTGCTCAGGGCGAACGGGGTTTTTCTACAATTTTCAAAAAACCCCGTTCGCCCTGAGCAGGCCGTAGGCATACGCGGGACATACACGGAAGGCGGGAGCGCAGGCGTTCTCGATTGGGTGCGCAGGGATGGCGACGATCCCATGTTCGAGGAAAAGATCGCCAATCTTAGCGACATCATTTATGCCAATCAGCCACGATACTTCCCGAATAAATGATTGCCTGATGCGATCGTCTGGGCAACCGCGCAGGAGAGCGGTCGAATTCTGGTGACACGCGGCTGCGGCGCAAGTGGATCAGCAAATGAGCACGTCGAGTATCGATGCGCCGATCGCAGCCTGTGCACCGAAACGATGCTTACTCAACCCCAATCAATGTCTCAACCGCACCAGTGCGCCCCGCATTGCTTGCTCTATCGCAACCCTCAATTACTGATCCTATAGACGATTACCAATCAAATCGTTGCCTATCAGTGTTGTATACGAGATTGGCATACATTTTGCTAAAACGTTGGTATGACAACCGACGCCAATCCAAAATCAGCATGCCATATCGCGAACCGCGTCTTGCAGGCGATCCTGGCAAAGCAGCTTGCGCCTGGAACCCGTCTCGGCGAGCAGCAACTGTGCGATTTGTTCGGCGTCAGCCGCACGCTGATCCGGGAAGCACTGACACGCCTGGTATCGCGCGGCATCGTTACCGTCAGCGCACGCCGCGGCTGGTTCGTCATCGAGCCGACGGCCAGCGAAGCACGCGAGGCATTTGAAGCCCGTCGCGTGATCGAACTCGGTCTGCTGCGCCATGCTCAGCCATTGACCAAAAGCGCGATCCAGCAGCTACGCGAACACATTGCACGAGAGCAGGAGGCCATCGATGGCGACGACGTTGGCGCCCGCAGTTATCTGTTGGGCGATTTTCATGTCTGCCTTTGCGAATGCCTGGGCAATAGCTTGCTGTCGAACACGCTGCGAGACTTGACCGCCCGCACCACGCTGACTGCGATGCTGCATCAATCATCCGAGCAGGCTGAGGATTCGTGCAGCGAACACGTGGATATTGTCGCGGCGCTTGAATGTGGCGACGTCACGCGCGCAGAGCAGTTGATGCATGCCCATTTGCGCCATGTCGAAGCAGGGCTCAAGCATATTCGCGTCAGCGACCCGCTGGATGCGCTACGACAGGCGCTTGCGCCGGTGGCCGTATCGAAAAAACGGCGTGCTGCCGGCGTACCTGCCGTTAAACCTTTACCCCTTTCCCGGACTGGAGCTTCATGATGAAAATTTCTAAAACTTCGACGCTTTTAGCGGCATTGATGGCGGCCGCAATGTTGTTTACCGCAGTAGCTGCACGCGCCGATGCGCTGGCCGATATCCAGAAAAAGGGCACGCTGCGCGTGGCCGTGCCGCAAGCTACGCCGCCCTTCGGTTCGGTCAGCGCCGACATGAAGCCGCAGGGTCTCGATATCGACGTGGCTACCTTGATCGCCAAGAAAATGGGCGTCCGGATTGAACTGGTGCCGGTGGATAGCGCCAATCGCATTTCTTATCTGCAAACCAACAAGGTCGATCTGGTTATCTCCAGCATGGGTAAAAACCCCGATCGTGAAAAAGTCATCGACTTCAGCGAGGCGTATGCGCCATTCTTCAATGGCGTATTCGGACCAGCCGATCAAAAAGTGACCGGCCCGGCCGACCTGGCAAACAAATCCATTGGCGTCACCCGCGGTTCGGTGGAAGATCTGGAGCTGACCAAAATCGCCCCGGCGTCAGCCACCATCAAGCGTTATGACGACAACAACGGCACCATCAGTTCGTTCCTGTCGAATCAGGTCCAACTGATCGCTACCGGCAACGTCATCGCCGGCGCGATCATCGCCAAAAATCCGCCGAAAAAGCCGGAGACCAAATTCCTTATCAAGAATTCGCCTTGCTACATCGGCATGAACAAGGATGAAAAGCCATTGCAAGCCAAGATCAACGCCATCCTGGCCGACATCAAGAAAGATGGTGAGCTCAACACGTTGAGCGTGAAGTGGCTGGGGATGCCATTGCCTGCCAATTTATAAGCATCAATCGGGCGGCGACGATAGAGCTGCCCCCAAGCCATCGTAAAAGGGAAGCGCCGGTATGGCTTATCACTTTGATTTCTTATCGACATTCGATTACACCGCCGTGCTGGTGAAGGGCGTCGAAACCACGGTGGAACTGATCGCGGTAGGTGGTGTGATAGGCGTCGCTGTCGGCATTTTTGGTGCGTGGGCCCGCACTCAGGGGCCACGCTGGTTGAAGCCAGTGGTTAGCGCCTATGTGGAACTCATCCGCAATACGCCGTTTCTGGTGCAACTGTTTTTCATTTTTTTCGGGCTGCCTAGCCTTGGCGTGCAGATTACGGAAATGCAGGCCGCTATCCTGGCGATGGTGATTAATCTGGGCGCTTATAGCACGGAGATCATTCGTGCCGGCGTCAGCGCCGTGGCACGCGGGCAGATTGAGGCCGGACACAGTCTCGCGATGACCCGCACGCAAGTGTTCCGCCATATCATCCTGCGGCCAGCGCTGCAAAAAATCTGGCCGGCGCTGTCCAGCCAGATCGTCATCGTGATGCTGGGCTCCGCGGTATGTTCGCAGATTGCGGTGGAAGAGCTGTCGTATGCAGCCAACTTTATCCAAACTCGCAATTTCCGTGCGTTCGAGGCTTATCTGGTCGCCACCGCAATCTATCTGGTGATGGCGTTTCTGCTGCGGCAATTGCTGCGGCTGATCGGTACGCGCTTCATTTCGGCAAGGAGAGCGGCATGACCTCTTTTTCCTTGTGGGATATTCTGCGCAACCTGCTGTTGGCCGGACGATGGACGGTATTGCTGTCGCTATCGACGTTTTTGCTGGGCGGTATTACAGGCTTGCTGGTGTTGTTCGCGCGTACTTCAAAGTTCGCCGGGCTGCGCGTAGCGGCCCGTATTTATATTGAGGTGTTCCAGGGTACGCCGCTGTTGATGCAATTGTTCCTAGTGTTCTTTGGCGTTGCGCTGCTTGGCGTCGAAGTGCCTGCGTGGCTGGCTGCCGGCCTGGCGCTGACTTTATGGAGCGCATCGTTTCTCGCTGAAATCTGGCGTGGTTGCGTTGAAGCGATCCCGCGCGGGCAGTGGGAGGCTTCGGCAGTGCTGGCAATGCGCTACACACAGCAGATGCGCTACGTCGTCTTGCCGCAGGCACTGCGCATAGCGATTGCGCCGACGGTCGGTTTTGGCGTGCAGATCATCAAAGGGACAGCGGTGACCTCGATCATCGGCTTTGTCGAGTTGTCCAAGGCCGCCACGATCATCACCAATGCGACCTTTTCCCCATTCACGGTGTATGGCTCGGTTGCATTATTCTATTTCATCCTCTGCTGGCCTTTGTCCAAGTACAGCCAATTTCTGGAAAGGAAATTCAATGCCGCTCATCGCCATTGATAACGTCAAGAAAAGCTACGGCGCCAACCAGGTGCTCAAAGGTATCCGGCTCGATGTCGAAGCAGGGGAGGTGATTGCCGTCATCGGTAAGAGCGGATCGGGCAAGAGCACGCTGCTGCGCTGTATCAACGGCTTGGAAAGCATCGACGAAGGGTCGATCAGCGTCGCCGGCGCCTATCTGGGGAAAAGCGAGCTGGAACTGCGGACGCTACGTCTGAAGGTCGGTATGATTTTTCAGGGATTCAATCTGTTCCCGCATCTGAGCGTGGGACGCAATGTGATGGTTTCGCCGATGATCGTCAAAGGCCTGAAGGAACAGGAAGCCCGCGCACTCGCTAAGAAAAACCTGGAGCGGGTGGGCCTCGGCGAAAAATTCGATAGTTTTCCAGAACAGCTATCCGGCGGCCAGCAGCAGCGCGTGGCCATCGCGCGCGCACTCAGCATGCAGCCGCAGGCCTTGCTGTGCGATGAAATTACGTCGGCGCTGGATCCCGAACTGGTCAATGAAGTGCTGGCGGTGGTGCGAGGATTGGCCGATGACGGCATGACGCTGATGATGGTGACGCATGAAATGCGGTTCGCGCGTGAGGTGTGCGATCGGGTGGTGTTCATGCATCAGGGGATGGTGCATGAAATCGGTGCGCCCGATGCCATTTTCAGCGATCCGAAAACGCCGGAGTTACAGCAGTTTTTGGGTGTGGCGCGCGGTTAGGATCCCCGATGAAATGGTGTTACCGCGCCGTCTACTAAGAATTGCTTGACCTTCCCATTGTCGGAATGTTTAAAATTCGGTTCGATGCTCTAGTCCACCCGGCCACAGAACACACCCAACACGGCCGCGCGCCAGATCAATCCATTGTATGCACAAGCTAGAGTCACGCATCGCCCTGATAGGCATCCTTCTTTCACTTTGTTTCATGGGCGGCATTGCCAAACTCGCCGCTGCGACCGGCATTGCTACGATTCTATTACCCGAGCTTGCCGCGCTTTCCTACGATGTCTTCTTGCGACCCAACGGCGTGTGGGCCCGCTCGCGCCTGATGATCGCAATTACGCCGACCCTCACGGCGCTGCTGGGGATATTGGTAACCCGCCACATGGCGTATGGAGCATGGTCTATCGCGGTATGTATCGCGGGGTCTATCGCGATCATCAGGGTGCTGCGCTCGCCCGTCGCCCCGGCAATCTCGGCATGCTTTCTCGCGCTGACGATGGGTGAAACGAGTTGGTGGTATCCCGCTTCAATACTGATCGGCACCAGCATCCTCACTGGGCTTTCGATGGTGCATCACACACTTGTTGCCACACATGTACTGCCGCAGCGCGTTTCCGCGACCGACAAGCTCGACGACGAACTTGAGCGCTTACCGGGGCAATTTGCATGGATGCCGTTCTTCATCGTATTTCTACTCCTGGCCTATCTTCTTTCAAGCTGGAGCGGGATCAGAATGGTTTTCTTCCCACCCCTCGTCGTGATCGCCTTTGAGATGTTTGCGCACGCAGATGTATGTCCTTGGGCGCAACGTCCGGTTCTCTTGCCCTGTGTTTGCACTTTATCCGCTGCGGCGGGCGTGGCTGCGGTCAGCGTTTTCGGCGCTGGCGTTCTTTCCACAATCCTGGCGATGCTGGCCGGGGTTGCGATCTTGCGTCTGAGTCGCATGCATGTCACTCCGGCTCTTGCTGTTTGTCTTCTGCCGCAGGTCATACCGCATGTAAACTGGCATTTCCCACTCGCGGTCGGTATCGGTAGCACGCTGTTGACGGCAAGTTTTCTATTCTTCCAGAAGTTTGCGGGAGATAGGCAGAAAAGGCCGGCATAACAACATTTTGTCCCCAGTGCTGGGACTTACTCTTTGGATTCCATGAATGCAAACTTCGGCGTTTGCGCGATAGTGGCCCGCCGCGGATGCTTTAAGATTCGACCGTCTTAATCTGCCTGGGCGCATTCATTGAAAATAACGTCGAATCTTTGCCGCGTCGTTTTGGCAAGCGTCGCGAGCGTCGGTTGTGGATTGGCTTTTGCCAATCAGCCCGGTCCGTCCGACTCTATCTTGATGACATCCGAACAAGATAAAGCCAAAGGCTTTATCGCTGGCAGCCATTTGAATTTGCTGGTGCGCAGTTACATCGATCATCTAGATCAGGAGGGGGGCGCAGCCACCCGTAACGTGTGGGTGATCGGCAATCAGGCGATATTTAGCTCCGGCTTTACCCAGGGAAGGCTCGGTTTCGGCGCGGATGCCTCGCTTTTTAGCGGATTAAAACTGGTGGGCGGGCACGGTATGGGCGATATGGTGCACACCGATCCGCATGGCGGTGGCGGCGACCGGCTGGGGTGGAATTATCTCGGTGTTTATGACGTTAAAGCGCGTATCTCCAATACGACCCTGAAATACGGCGCCCAACTGTTCGATGCGCCATTTTTGGTTCCGCATGACAATCGCTCGTTGCCGGCGACTTTTCTGGGTGCTTCGCTGCTCAGCACCGAGATGCAAGATTTAAGTTTCAAGGCCGGCAGCATCAGTAAAACAATCCCGCGCGGGCAAACCGCATTGCAGCCCTTGCATACGGAATACGGCCGTGTTCCTTTCGATCGTCTGACCTATGCCGGCGGCGATTATCAATATGACTGCCAGACTAAAGTGTCGCTGTATGCCAATCGCGCGGAAAACGTCTGGGATCGATATTATCTTTCGATCGCTCATCGCGTCGGCGATCCGGATGCGATCAAATGGACCAGCCTGCTCAATTATTACAATACCCAAAACCAGGGCGCCGGCAAACAAGGCAGCGTCCATCTCAACACGTATAGCCTGGGCCTGAGCGGGCAGCATCGCGGCCACACCGTTTTGGCGGCCTTTCAGCAAATCCTCGGCGATCAGTTCTTTGATTATCTTAACCAGTCCGCCGGCGATTTCATGAGCAATTCGATGGACGTCGATTACAACGCTCCCCACGAAAAATCGCTGCAGCTCCGTTATAGCGCCGATATGCGGTATTACGGTCTGCCAGGCTTGAGCGTAATGGCCTGGGGAGTCAAAGGATGGAACGCGGATGCCGGCGCGATGGCTAATGTATACGCCGATCCCAACAGCAGTTTGCATAATCTCTATTGGAAAAATGGGGCGCCTGTACACGGTTCCCATTGGGAATTGGGCCTGGTGTCGACCTATGTCGTGCAGCGCGGGAAAATGAAAAACAGCACCTTGCAGCTCTCATTGATGCATCATAAAGCGGCGAAAACGTATTCGGACAATAGTAGCAAGGTCTTGCGGGTGGTCCTGAACGTGCCGGTAAATATTTTTTAGGGGAAGTATTGCGATGGCTAAATTTGACCGTGTTCCGGATGCGATGACGCTCCCCGAATTAACGCTGCGCGGCGTGATTCTAGGTGCTTTGATCACCGTTTTGTTTACCGCTTCCAATGTGTATCTCGGCTTGAAAGTCGGCCTGACATTTTCTTCGGCGGTTCCTGCGGCGGTGATTTCGATGTCGGTGTTGCGCATGTTTAAAGACGCCAACATTCTTGAAAATAATATGGTGCAAACGCAGGCCTCGGCCGCCGGCACCTTGTCGTCGGTTATTTTCATCCTGCCCGGTCTGGTCATGATGGGGCATTGGCAAGGCTTCCCATTTTGGCAAACGCTGGGAATTTGCGCCGCCGGCGGCATGCTGGGGGTGATGTTTACGATTCCGTTGCGCCATGCGATGGTGGTGCAGGGCGATTTGCCTTATCCGGAAGGCGTCGCGGCAGCTGAAATTTTGCGGGTGGGGAGTGCCAATCGGGCTATTGCCGCAGATGATGCATATTCCACCGGCGATTCCATCAACGAGTCCACCAGCAAG
>JAQGNR010000053.1 GCA_028291765.1 Herbaspirillum sp. | reverse complement strand
CGTTTGGCGCGTCTCACCGGACAGCAACAACTGGCGGCCAGCACGCGTTCGCACCACCGAATTAAATCTCAACACCCCCTAGCCTCATCTCCGCCCCGAAAGTTCCGCGCTGATGCGTATCACAGCAGCCTGAAAAGCCAACAAAGCACCGGTCAGCACTCGACCGCGGCGCCAATATAGCCCGGCCGACCGGGAAAGGAATTTGCCTTCGAGGGGCTTGAATTTCAACAGGGGATGGCCATGACAAGCTAATTGGGTGCCGATCCCGATCAGATGTCCATGCGCGGCGGCGACGACCACATCATCGATACTGGACACTTCGAGCCTGACGTCCAGTTCCGCCTTGTCGTAGCGCAGCTGCCGGTCGATGTTCTGCCGCATGAGAAACTGCTGGTTTAACACCGCTATCGGATAAGCCTCAAGGGACTTTAAATGGACAACGCGACCTAGCTTGGCCAAGATCGCCGGCGTGCCGATTGCGACGAGACGCTCTGTGAGCAACGGCGTCTGTACCAGGTTATTGTGCGGACCCGTGTCTGGAAAAAGCGCAACATCAATTTCGCCGTCAAGCACATCTGCCAGCAGACGCTGCGCCGGCAGTTGCCGCATATCGACCCGCAAATTGGGATGCTGGTCTATCAAGGCAAGCGCTGCGGGCAAGGCAATCGCGCGCAAATAAGTCTGCGTAGCACCTACGCGCAGACAACCGCTCACACCTTTAACCGCACTACTGGATTGCAGAAGTGTTTCGTCCAGTTGCTCAATCAAGGGAACAATCCGTTGCACCAGATCGCGCCCGGCCTCGGTAAGAATCGAGCGCCTTCCGTGACGTTCAAACAAGGTTAATCCCAGTCGTTCAGCCAATTCTTTCATTTGTTGCGACAATGCCGACTGTGTGACATGCATTTGCTGTGCTGCCTCGACAAAATTCCCGGTGCGGGCAAGCGCAGCGAATCCACGCAGCAAGCGTAATTCGATGGTCATTAGATTCATAAGCACAGCTAATATTTATCAAATAAAACTATAAATTTACACTAAATTTTCGGCAGCGTAAATTAACACCATGGCAGTAGCTGGACAGCATCGAGAAGCGCCCGGCGGCCAGTAGATTATCCAGACCAGTCCACCCATTTATTCTTTTAAGGACCCTATGAAACTCAACGCAGAAGAGAAAGCGATGCTGGCTGGCGAATTTGGCGCCGTCCGACAAGCAGCCATCCGGCACCAAATCCAGGTTGGCGATTTTTTCGGTGCTGCCGACATGGTGCCCGTCTCACAAGTCCACATCATGGCCGACACGGAAAGTTTGGGCGAAGCCGGCGTGCAATGGTTGGAATCCTTGACTAAAAATCCTGGCAAAGACCGGGTGGTGCGCATTCCAAGCATCACCGATCCGCGCGGCACGGATTTCAACAAAGCCAAAGAATTGGGACAGACCGATCTGATGATCTCTCTGGAGCGCCGCGCCATCGCAGCCTTCGTCAAGATGGGCGTCTCCATGACGGACACCTGCATTAACTACCAAACTATCATGGCCCCGGGTTTTGGTGAGAGTGTGGCGTTTGGCGACACCGGCGTGGTGATCTATTCCAACTCCATTTGCGGCGCCAGATCAAACTTTGAAGGCGGCCCTTCCGCATTTGCCGCAGGTATGACAGGCCGCACCCCACGCTACGGCTACCACTTGGACGAACATCGCCGCCCCACCAGCCGCTTCCGGATTGATTGGACGCCGAAATCACTGAACGAATGGGGCGCCTTGGGTGGCTACATCGGCAAGCGATCCGGCAACTACTGGGGCGTGCCGGCGCTTGAGGGGGTGGACCATAACCCAGGTTCAGATTCACTTAAGCACTTTGGTGCGGCGATGGCCAGCTTTGGGTCTACCGCGCTATTTCACATCTTGGGCATCACGCCGGAGGCCATACATGCGAGAGACCTGGCCCTGGATCATTTGCCTGTAGAAAACATCAGCTACGCCGATGTGATGGCGTTGCAACAAGGCTACCGCGTCACAGATGAAGTCGATGTGGTCGTCTTCTCGGCGCCGCAGCTCAGTTTGCTGGAAATGCGTTCAGTTGCTGCTTTGTGCGAAGGAAAAAAATTCAAGAAGCCTCTTTTGGCGGTCACCAGCCCACAGGTCAAGCCGGATTCCGATCGCATGGGCTTCACGGAAACAATTGAAGCGGCGGGCGGAACGGTGTACTCCGGCATGTGTTTTTACCAGTCTTACGCGCGTGAAATCGCGGAGGCAAACGGCTGGAAGCGCTTGGCCACCAATAGCGCGAAACTGGTCAACATCCTCGGTGGTTATGGCTATACGCCGATGTTGGCCTCAATGGAAGAATGTGTTGAAGCAGCAGTAACAGGGAGACTTGCATGAGCAAAATTGTCGTAGCCACCTACACCGCCCGCCATGCCATGGGTCACGCGCTTGAGGCCGAGTGCCTGAGTGCGCACGATGGCTTTTCTGCGCGCTATGATCTGAATCGCCTTGGGGGTACTTTCTCGCGCCCCGCGCATAAGATGTTCGGCCAGTCCTATCATGGCAAGATTCTGGTACTGGACACCGCCAAAGGCGGCGTGGCAAGCGCCTGGATGCTGTATGAAATGAAGTCGCGCAATCTGTATCCCGCAGCCATCATCTTCAACACGGTCAACCCTATTCTCGCCCAAGGCGCGGCGCATGCGGGCATTACCATGCTCGCGGGATTTGAAGGCGATATTACCTCGCTGATCCGCGACGGCGCGAAATTACGGCTGAACCCTGAACGCAAGACCGTGGAGGTGCTGGGATAGTTTGCGAAGCTGGTCGGAATACGAAAACGAATATTAAACCCGACCGGCGCCATGCATCATGCATCGCTCGCCAATAAAATGGTTGTCTTCGGGACTGCCAATGTTAAATAGGCAGTAGCACTGTTCGCATTTCACGCCGCATCGGCGGGTGAAATGTCGATTTAAGTTTTACGCAGGTTCTTGTTCGAGTAATTGACAGATTACATGCCAACAAACAGAGGTCACAGACCCACCCGGAGACAAATAGCATGACCAGCATACAAATTTTTGCCCTTGCGTTGCTCGCTTTCGCTTTCCTCCTAAGTCTTTGGCGGCACATAAACCTTGGGCTCGCCGTGCTTCCCGCTGCCTTTGTGCTTGCCGAAGTTGCGCACATTCCATCGAAAACTTTATACGCAGGCTACCCGACCCAACTTACGCTTTTGGTCTTGGGCGTCATGTTTTTATGGAACCATGTGCAGGAAAGTGGGCTGGCCGATAAGATCGTGAAAAATGTCGTGAAACTTGCCCGCGGCAGAGTGTACTTATTACCATGGGTAATGTTTGGCATGATGGCGATGATTAGTGGTATCGGGGCGCTGCCCGCGGCCGCATTTGCGATCATTATTCCGGTCGCATTGGAGATCGCGAAGCGCGAGAATATCAGACCGAGTTTGATGGGTATTATTTGTATTGAGGGCGGATGTGTTGGCGGCTTCTCGCCTCTTAACCCATGGGCGGCTCTGGTCTCTACCATGGCTAGAAACGCCAACATTCATTTTAATAGCGGTGAATTTTTTCTTTTTAATGCGGTACTGGGTATTGCCATTAGCCTCATGGCATTTTTTATCTTCGGCGGCATCAAGTTGTTTCACCGAAGCACGCCATATCGGCGGTCGGAAGCGCAGTCCATTCCTGGTTCCACCCAAAATCCTTCACTCTCACTTTACCAACTGGCGTCCGCAGCATCGGTCATGGTCTTTGTTGTTATGGTGTTGATGAATTTTGATATTGGCTTGACCGGATTTGCATTAGGGTTTGCGTTGATGGTTGCGTTCCCGGGCAACGCAAAGATGCTCATTCCTAAACTGCCATGGGCCATCCTGATCATGATTGCAGGCGTACTCCTCTATGTTCACCTGCTTGATTTTCTCGGTGTTTTGAAGGAAATCGGAGACCTTTTAGGAAGGATGAACAGCCCCGTCCTGGTACGAGTCGGGCTTGCCTTTCTCGGCACTATCATCGCTAATTTTGAATCTTCCTCAGTTGCAGTACTCGGTCTTGTTATTCCCATCGCCATCAAATCAATATCAAGCGCCGTAAGCACTACCGGCGCGACTTTCCAACTGGCGATCCTGGCCGGTAGCATTGTCGTCATGTGCAGCAGTCCATTTCATATAGGCGGTGCACTGGTGCTCGCGGAGAGTGGCAATAATGAGCGCACTTATAAGGACTTGCTTATTTGGGTGCTGTGTCTGACTGTATTTCTGCCACTTCTCGCTGTATTTGTTTTATAGGTATTCAGCGGCCCCATCTCCATCTGATTTTCGCTGCCATACTCCTGGCATGAATTATGCATATTGAATTTTGAATACAAAATATGGCGATATCGTTGATAATCGTCCATGTTTTTATTCGTTCACTTATCAAATTCTGAAAGTCCGTGATGAAATGGTTCTACGATTTGAAAATAACAACTAAATTGCTGGTTTCCTTTGTCGCGGTGCTTCTATTGACTGCGTTTCTAAGTATCTTCTCGATGCTTGAATTGGCCAAGGTCAACCAGAATTCAGTAGAAATGAGCACCAACCTGGTTCCTGTCATGCGCGCCGTTCTCGGCATGAAAAACGATCTGGCGCTGTTTCGCTCGCAGGGGTATCAACATATGATGTCCACTACCGACAAAGACTGGACTTCCTACGAAACAAAGATGGCCGGCGCCCTGGCCAGTTTCAGGAAAAACCAGGCCATTTATCAAAAACTCATCGATTCCGATGAAGAAAAGGCGGTCTATGCGGATTTAAACAAGACCTTCGACCTGTTTTTGGTGGAACAAAAAAATATTTTCGCGCTGTCCCGTGCAAACAAATTTGAGGAGGCGAAAGAACTGACCAGAGGCCGTTCTCAACAATTAAACGGCGACGTGCGCGCCCTGATCGAGAAATTAATCACGATCAATCTGGCGCAATCCAATAACCGCAATACTGCAGCCGAGGAAATCTATGCAAGCGCGCGCAAATGGATTGCCGGCCTGTTGATTGCGGCCATCCTTCTTGGCTTGATCCTTGCGGTATGGATTGCCAAAATCATTTCACGCCCTCTCAATGACGCAGTCAAAATTGCGCAGTCCGTCGCTGCCGGCGATCTGACCAGCAACATTGACGTTAAATCGTCCGACGAGACCGGCAAACTGCTGCTGGCGCTCAAAGAGATGAACGACGGTCTGATCCGTATTGTCGGACAAGTCCGCAACGGCACCGATACCATTGCCACCGCATCGAGCCAGATCGCTGCCGGCAATATGGATTTGTCATCGCGCACCGAAGAACAAGCCAGTTCGCTGGAAGAAACCGCCGCCGCGATGGAGGAATTGACCGGCACCGTCAAGCAGAATGCCGACAATGCGCATCAGGCCAATCAACTGGCCTTGTCCGCCTCCGAAGTTGCAAGCAAGGGTGGCGCAGTGGTCTCGCAAGTGGTTGACACGATGGCCTCAATCAATGATTCATCCAAAAAAATCGTCGACAGCATCAGCGTGATCGACGGTATCGCCTTCCAGACCAATATCCTGGCATTGAATGCAGCGGTGGAAGCAGCGCGCGCCGGCGAGCAAGGGCGCGGCTTTGCGGTGGTGGCCAGCGAAGTGCGCAGCCTGGCGCAACGTTCGGCTGCGGCAGCCAAGGAAATCAAGGCCCTGATCGGCGACTCGGTGGACAAAGTCGGCGTTGGCAGCAAACTGGTCAGCGAAGCCGGCAGCACCATGGACGAAGTGGTCGCCAGCGTGCGCCGCATGACCGACATCATGGGAGAAATCACCGCTGCCAGCAACGAGCAGAGCACCGGCATCGAACAGGTCAATCGGGCAATTACGCAAATGGATCAGGTCACCCAGCAAAACGCCGCGCTGGTCGAGCAGGCGGCCGCGGCAGCCGATAGCCTGCGGGATCAGGCCCGCAATCTGTCGCAGGTGGTGGACGTGTTCCGGCTCGACGGCTCGCACGCAAACGGGGACGTGAATATATTAGCGGCGCCGGCGCCGGTCATTGCAGCAGTTCGGCAAACGCAAGCATTGCGTATTGTCGCGCCCGCCCGCAAGACAGCGAACGCGCGCTGAACGCGTAGCCGGAAACATTTTCCCGGGCGCCAAAGCGCGCCCGGAATCTCGCCGATCTTGCATGCAAAGTGCATCGTCGGATAGCACCTAAATTGCTCACTACCCGCCGCTGGTGCAGTCGATGCTGCCGAAGTGGTGCAATAGCTCCCCACTTTCAGAACTTGGTCGTTTATGTGGCGAGCCCAAAGCGGCTGCTACAGATTCACTAACACCCTGCGTGCATACCGCGCCACACGATACGCCCCCAAACCTTCGAAAACACGCCGTTTCCCATGGAAAACATTGGCCTGGCATGAATTCTGCATATTGTATTCAGAATTCATAATGTGGCACCACCCATACAAAAGAATTTCATTCTCCACGTATCCCTCCAATCACATTGTCTTCCCTGGCATGAATAATGCTTATTGTATTTTGAATACAAAATTATTCGTCCGTACCGTTTCAAAAAATGTCACCGCCGCTACGACGGTGAGAAATGAGCACCAGGCAATACTTCATGTGTATTTAAAGATTTAAAACTATAACGAGGGAATTAGATGAAGAAATTAGCATTTTCCGCGCTGGTGATTGGTTCGGCATTATCGACTATCGCGCATGCTCAGACTACAGTGACCGTCTACGGTGTGATAGACGAATCGCTCGCCCACGTATCGGGCGGCAACCCTAAAGGAAGCACGACGCTGTTGGCCGGCGGCGGCAACCAGGCATCCCGCCTGGGATTTATGGGCAAGGAAGATCTTGGCGGCGGTCTATCCACGATTTTCGTGCTGGAAAATGGTTTCAATGCGACTAACGGCGCTCAAAGCTCCCCGGCTGGCTCGGCCTTCAGCCGCAAATCCTATGTCGGCCTTACCGGCAATTTCGGTACCGCTATTGTGGGACATATGTATACGCTGTCCTATACCACGATGAGCCGTCTGGATGCGATGGACGGGATCGCGGGTGGCGACGACAATATGTTTTCCCGCGGCGGCACTCGCCGCAACGACGTCGTTCAATACACTACGCCGACAGTTGGCGGATTTTACGGCGCCGTTGCGTATTCCTTTCCTCAAGCAGTTCAAGCCCGCGGAACTGAGGCATTGATCTCCTATGAAAATGGCCCGGTGAACCTCAAACTGCTGCGCAATGATCAAAATGGCGCCAATTCAACGCAGGCCTCTCCAACGGTTGTCGCCCACAACACCTTCCTCGGCGGTGCGTACGACTTTGGCATCGTCAAGGCTTTTTTCGAAGCGCAAGATAATCGCGGCGCCGGCAGTGACCACGGCCTCTATACCCAGCATACCGACATCCTCGCGCTCGGCTTGACTGCACCGGTCGGCGCGCATGGGCTTGTCGGTACGACGTATACAGTTGCCAGGGACCAATCGGGTAATAACGGTGCGAAACAATACGCCGCCTCCTACCAATACTTCCTGAGCAAACGGACCAGTTTCTATACCGCGTATGTGCATATCGTCAATCAGAGCGGCTTAATTACCACCCCCGGCGCAAGTTTCGGCACACCTATCTATACGACTGCGGAAGCGGCCGGCACTACCGAGTTCGAGTTCGGTATTCTTCACAAATTCTAAAATGCCGATTTCATGTCTCCGGCGGGTCAGCATGCCGATCCGCCGGCGACATGCATCAGGCATCGTGAATACTCTCTCGAAAGAGAATGAGAATCACACCTATTGAATTTTGAATGCAAAATTACGTAATGTCAGGTCGCTTGCGCTACTATGCAACTTCGGAGCGCCCGCCGGTTTCCGAACAAGTCCAGCGCATGCTCTGACGCGCCATCACAATATCTCTAAAAAGGATGAAAACCATGTCACAAAATATCAAGTCGCTTGCACTGCTGAGTAGCCTGCTTTCTTGCGTTCTGGTCGGTCAGGTCTGCGCCGCGGAACTGAAGGTGGTAGACAAAATCACGGTACCCGGCGCCGGAGTCGAATCGTTCGACATCAGCTATATGGATCAAAAAACCAACCGCTTCTATCTGGCCGATCGCACCAACGCAGCGCTCGATATCATTGATGCGAGCACCGGCAAATTCATCGCGCAGATTCCCGGCTTCATCGGCGCCGGCAAAAGCGGCGCTACCGCCGGACCCAACGGCGTTGTCGTGGCTGGCAATGAAGCATGGGTTGGTGACGGCGACAGTACCGTGAAAGTCATCAACCTCAAAACCAACAAGATCGTCGACACGATTGCAACCGGCGGTAAAAAACGCGCCGACGAAGTAGCCTACGATCCGAAGAATCAAGTCTTTATTATCGCCAACGATAAGGATGAGCCGCCGTTCCTGACCCTGATTTCGACCAAGCCAGGACATAAGATCATCAAGAAAATCGACCTCCCCGACGCCACGGATGGCATTGAACAGACCATCTATTACGCGCCGAAAGGCATCTTCCTGACCGCGATTCCAGAGCTTAAGGGTGAGGAGGGAATGGGTGGAATTGCCATGATCGCCCCGCTGACAGGCGCAATCACCAAGGTGATGAAGATCGCCGACTGCGCACCTGCCGGACTGGCGCAGGGCCCCGGCCATAATGTACTGGTCGGCTGCAGCACGGGCGGCGCAAAAACCAAGCTGAAGCCTGTAACGATCGTTCTCAATCCGGATACCGGTGCGGAAGTGGCCCGGATAGCCGGCATTGGCGCCTCGGATGAAGTTGCCTATAGCGCCAAAAATGGGCAGTACTACATTACCGGCCGCGACATGCCGAACGGTCCGATATTTGGTGTGATCGATGCCAAGACCAATACGCTGGTTCAGAGCATCTCCACTGGCGGCAATACTCATTCGGTCGCCGTCAATGAGGCCAACGGACATGTACTCGTGCCAACGCCAAAATCGGCCGGCACTTGCGATGCCGGCTGCATCACGGTCTATGACATTAAATAAACATTGACCAGGTAAATCTACATCAACCCGCATCCGGTCCAGCGCCGATGCGGGTTTTCTTTTTATCTACATTGCTTAAGCCGATCCAGAAACCAACGGCCTGCCGGCCCCGGCGGGGATGCCTTGAGGTAAACCGCGAACATCGGCATGCGCATCTGCTGCGGCAAATTCTCAAGGCGGATTTGCACTAGCGTCCCCATCTTGATATCGGCTTCCACCATTGCCAGCGGCATATGCCCCCACCCAAAGCCCGCGCGCAGGAACGCGTGCTTTGCACCCAGATCGGCCAGACGCCATGTCAGCGGAGAGAATACCGAAAAGTTTTGGCCATCGGTCAGTTTGGAGCGATCGGTCAGCACCAGTTGCACATGTTGTTGAAGTTCGCGCAGCCGGATCACTCGCTTGAGCCGTGCGAGTGGATACAGGGGTGCAGCCACGGTGACCATCGGCACATCCAGCAGCTTTTCTATGTTGAAGCCATCCGGCGCCGCGGGCAGCGAGCCGATGATGCCCAGCCGGCAAACGCCCTCCAGCACAGGTTGCACCACCGCGCCCAAGGCTTCAACATGCAGCCGCAGCGGCGTATGCGGAAACGCTTCGCGAAACGCGCCGACGGCAACCGTCAGCGACGACATGGGATACATCACATCCACCACGACCGACAGCTCAGGCTCCAGCCCTTCTGCGATGGCGCGTGCCTTTGCCTTGAAGCCGTCCATGCCATTGACCACCAGCCGGGCTTCGGCAAGCAGTGCGATGCCCTGCTCGGTCAATTGCGGGTAACGCCGCGTCCGGTCGAACAGGCGCACACCGATTTGCGCTTCCAACGTCGCCAAGGTTTGGCTGACGACTGACTGCGCCCGCCGCAATTTGCGGCCGGCCGCCGAAAAGCTGCCTTCATCTGCTGCAGCAATAAAGGTTCTTAATTGGTCCGTTGAAACGCCGTCCAGCATCTATCGCTCCTACCGATGGGTTCTATCGAAAGATATAGGCTACCGCATTGGATGTCCAGCGCGTATTCTACGATTCATGACAAACCTCACACATACCCTCGCTCATATGCCCACTCACGCTCATGCTCATGCCCCCACCCTCACCCTAACCCGCAGCATCGTTGCGAAAACCCGGGGCCAACGGCACGGGCCGATTACCCGCATCGTCAGCCCCGGCGACCTCGGCGAATTGATCAAGCCCTTCGTATTTTTGGACCACTTCGATTTCATGTCCACGGGCGCGCCGATGTTTCCGATGCATCCGCACTCCGGCATCGCCACCATCAGTGTGTTACTGACGGGCGAACTGAGTTATGAAGATAGTACCGGCGCGGCCGGCGTGCTGGCCGCCGGCGGCGTCGAATGGATGCGGGCCGGCAACGGTGTCTGGCATAACGGCCACCCTATCGGCACGGAGCGATTTGCCGGCTATCAGGTCTGGGTGGCGCTGCCGCGCGAACTTGAGAATGGCATCGCCGAAAGTCGTTATCTGCCACCGGAAGCCGTGCCGCACGCCGGCGCCGCACGGGTTGTGCTCGGCAGTTACGACGGCGCCGTCAGCAGCGTGCCAGCGCCCGCCGGTATGAATCTGCTGCATGTGCATCTGCGGGATGGGCAGCGCTGGCATTACCAGCCGCCGCCGGGCCATACCGTCGCGTGGACGCATGTGCATCAGGGCAGCCTGGCCGTTTCGGATGAGATTCTCAGCAACGAATTGGCCGTGTTCAGCGAGTCCGAAGATGCGTTGGCGTTCATGGCGCAGGGCGAGACGGATTTCATCGTTGCCTCCGCGATCAAGCATCCGCACGATCTGGTGCTCGGCTATTACTCTGTGCATACCTCGCACGCAGCGCTGCAACAAGGCGAAGCGGAAATTGCACGCATCGGCCAGCAGTTGCGGGCCGAGGGACGTATCAAATAACACCTCTAATGACGTTCAGTTAAGAGGCATCCAGGTATGCGGAATATTATTGGCGGCCGGTTATCCGGGGGTTTTTCGGAGATTGCCCCTTAGCTCAGCGCTTGCCTTCGCCGGGGCGGATCAGGGCGTCGTGGCCTTCCCCAAGTCGACAGAGCCTTTTACGCCTTGGGGAAGGCCACGACGCCCTGATCCGCCCCGGCGAAGGCAAGCGCTGAGCTAAGGGGCACTTTCACCCTATTTACGCCGGACCAATGGATTCCTTTCAATTTTAAAAAGATAACAGGCGGTCGGCCCTCCTGATTAGTTGCGCAGGTGCCGAGCTGCCTCTTCGATCAGGGCGCCGTGGCCTTCCCCAAGTCGTAAAAGGCCCTATCGACTTGGGGAAGGCCACGGCG